>NZ_CP108101.1:6129122-6435579 GCF_036195325.1 Streptomyces sp. NBC_00234
GCGCCATCGGACAGCGCATCGGCGAGAAGGGCGCGGTGCTCGGCATCGAGTCCGGCAAGCGCGCCGTCGAGGACGCCCGCCACAACCTCAAGGACCTCGACCGGGTCCGCATCGAGCACGGCAAGGTCGACCAGGTCCTGCCGCGCACGGGCATCACGGAGTGCGACCTGATCGTCCTGGACCCGCCGCGCGCGGGCGCCGGCAAGCAGACGGTGAAGCAGCTGGTGGCCCTGGGTGCCCGCCGCATCGCGTACGTGGCCTGCGACCCGGCGGCCCTGGCCCGCGACCTGGCGTACTTCCGCGAGGGCGGCTACAAGGTGCGGACGCTGCGGGCGTTCGACCTGTTCCCGATGACGTCGCATGTGGAGTGCGTAGCGATTCTGGAGCCTGCTGACAAGGGTGCCTGACCTGCGGTTATGCGGCTCGGGTGGGTCATTCGACCTGTTGTCCTCCGTGCAGCGGGTCGAGCGGACGGCTTGCCCCTCGTAGCTCCTGACCTGCGAATTCATCAGGGAGGTGCTTGCGTCGGCGACGCCTTCAGGGTCTCGTTCGGAGACTCTTGACGCTCCGATGACGCTCGAAGGGAAGTCTCAGCCTCCCGCACCCTTCCGGCTGCGGCTCTGCGGACCGGACCATCGGCACGGGGGCAAGGACTTCCGGTACGGGCGTCCCGTTGCTCCGATGGTGCCCTGTGAAGTGGTGTAGCGGATCTTGGCGGGGATGTGAGCCTGTTCTGAGCCGTCGTGTGCATCGGCTGTCTGTGTGTACTCCCTGAGAACGAAGTCGGCCACCGTGTAACTGCCTTCGGGGAACGGGCAGTTTGGCCCAAGGTATACACGGTGGCCTTGTCCTGGCATGGCCTGCTCCGCCTGTTGGAGTCACTACGTTCGGCGGACGGTCTTGAACTCGTCAGGGGGGAGCACCCTGGGAGCCGGGGCAGTCGTGCGCTGCAGCGTCGCCGCCGACTGGGCGATGCCTGGACCAACGCGACCCGCAGCCGGGACAGCGTCCACTTCAGCGCTGGATTGGCTTTGGCCAGGCCCTCGCTGTCCAGGATGAAGGCGCGTCAAGAGACCGCACGGAGCGCCCATGACGCATGCTCCGCACGGCGGCCTTGCGCCCCGACTTCGTCGATCACGCAGCTGACCAGGGGTTTTCTTCACATGCTTCGACGCCCTTACATCATCGCGACGACGACTTTGCCGGCCTTTGCCCGTCCCTTCTCGACGTACTCCATGGCCTGGAGGGTCTCTTCGAACGGGAAGACGCGGTCGACGACGGGGCGGATCTTCCCGGTGTCGATGAGGGGGGTGAGTTCGCGGAGTTGGTCGCCGCTGGCCTTCATGAACAGGAACGAGTACGTCACGCCATGGCGCCTGGCGTTGCGCCGGGTTCTGAAGCTGAGGGCTGTCATGGCCAGGCGGAGGATCGGGTTCGCGCCCAGTTCGCGGGCGAAGGCCGGGTCGGGCGGGCCCGCGACGCTGATGACCGTGCCGCCGGGCTTGAGCACGCGCAGGGACTTGGCGAGGTTCTCGCCGCCGAGGCTGTCGAGGACGACGTCGTAGCCGTCGAGAACCTCTTCGAAGTCCTGGGTGCGGTAGTCGACGACGACGTCCGCGCCGAGGTCCCTGGCCAGGTCGACCTTGGCGGTACTCACGGTGGTGGCCACGTGCGCGCCCAGCGCCTTGGCCAATTGGACGGCGATGGAGCCGAGGCCGCCGGCGCCCGCGTGGACGAGGACCTTCTGGCCCGGCTGCACGTGGGTCCGCTCGACCAGTGCCTGCCATGCCGTGAGGGCGACCAGGGGGAGGGAGGCGGCCTCGGTCATGGTGAGGGTGGCCGGTTTGGGCGCCAGGTCGTCCTGGTGGACGGCGATGAGTTCGGCGAAGGTGCCGATGCGGTCCTTGTCGGGCCGGGCGTAGACCTCGTCGCCCGCCGCGAAGCGGGTGACGGACGAGCCGACCCGGACGACCGTCCCGGCGAGGTCGTTGCCCAGAACGAGCGGGAGACGGTAGGGCATGAACGCCTTGAAGTCTCCGTTACGGATCCTGAGGTCCAGCGGGTTCACGCCCGCCGCGTGGATCTTGACCAGGACGTCGTCGGTACCTACTTGAGGGTCGGGTAGGTCGGCGGCACGCATCCCGGCCCGGTCGCCGTACTTCTCGACCATGAATGCCTTCATCGTCGTCTCCGTTCCGTTTCCCGTCCGTGAAAGGCCGGGTATCCGCTCGCCCAGGTTCTCTCCCCGTACGAGATGGTTTGTGGTGATGTTCTCGCTGCGGCGCGGGCGCGCCCCGCCCTCAGCCGCGTTCACCCGTCAGGCCACCGGCACGACCGGGGCGGTGGCGCGGTCTGGCCGCGCCGGGGTGGGGAGCGTCAGTCCGCGTTCGGCTGGGGTGCCGCGGACAGGCTCTGCTTGACGTACCGGCTGGTCTCGTCGGCGAGGATCTCGGGCAGGCCGGTCTCGATGCCGTGCAGGGCCTGGGCTGCGACGTCGGCGGCGGCGACCTTCTGATCGGCGGGCACGCCGGCGGCCATGTCGGTGTCCATGTAGCCGACGTGCAGCGCCGAGACGGTGATCCCGCGCGGTGCCAGTTCCTCGCGGGTCGCGTCGCTCAGCGCCCAAGCGGCGGCCTTGGACGCGGCGTAGGAGCCGAGGCCGGCCGGGTGGAACCAGGACAGGGCGGACAGGACGTTGAGCACGGCGCCGCCGCCGTTGCCCTCGATCACGGGGGCGAAGGCGCGGGTCGCGGCGAGCGGGCCGAAGAAGTTGGTCTCCATCTCCCGGCGCACGTCAGCGACATCGCCTCCGATCAGTGTCACGCCGGTGGAGATGCCCGCGTTGTTGATCAGCAGTGTCGCGTCGGACGCCACGCGCGCGGCCTCTCGTACCGACGCCTCGTCCGTGACGTCCAGCCGCAGCGGGATGACGCCCGGCACGTCGACCGTCTCGGGGCGTCGGGCCGCGCCGTACACCTTCGCGCCGCGCTCGACGAGCTGGGCGGCCAGGTGCCGCCCGAGGCCCCGATTGGCGCCGGTGACGACTGCGACCGCGTTCTTGAGTTCCATGTCCACTCCTGGTCGTGGCGGGCGCCGTCGGCCACCCGCAACTGTTTAGATTATGAAGTCAATCTAAACACGGGTCTATGATAGATGCCAGTCGACATCCAAATGGGAGGTGGTCATGGGCCGCGTATCGCAGGCGCAGGCGGAGGAGAACCGCAGGCGGGTGGTGGACACCGCATCCCGGCTGTTCCGGGAGCAGGGCATGCAGGTCAGCGTCGCCGACCTGATGAAGGCGGCCGGTCTGACCCACGGCGCCTTCTACAAGCAGTTCGACTCCAAGGAGGCGCTCGTCGACGAAGCCACCGCCCACGCCTTCGCCGAGCTCGCCCGACGCCACAGCGTCGGACTCGAGCGGTACGACGGGCAGCGTGCCGCCGCCCAGCAGGCGCTGATCGACACCTACCTCTCCGTCGAGCACCGTGACGCCCCGGCGGACGGCTGTCCGGTCGCAGCCCTCGCCACCGACATCGCGCGCGAGGGCGGGGGGCGCGACGCCCGTCGTGTCTACGCCGAGGGGGTGGCCGACTTCGCCGATTTCCTGGACGGTGACGACCAGGACGGCATCGTCCGCCTGTGCACCCTGTTCGGTGCGCTGGTCCTGTCCCGGGCCACCAAGGGCTCCCCGCTCTCCGAGGAGATCCTCGCCGCCGCGCACGCGGCCTTGACCGAAGCGGGCTGATCACGGGCGCGGTGCGGGTGCGCATTTCCCGCACCGGCGCACTCGACGACGCCCCGCAGCCCGACACCTTGGAACGGTTGGACGTGGCCCCCCACGAGACGGTATGTCAGGCATGGAGGGAGCCGCTCGCGCCTTCCGTCCTCACTGGACGATGCGAGCGGCTCTTTGGCGTCCGTGCGTGACCCTCGAACGCCTGCCCCCGTCGGTTCCGGTCAGCCCGGGCCGAAGGAGAGCCAGGTCCCCATAAGCCCCTGCTGCCCCGCCCCGGGGACGGACCAGTCGCAGACGCCGTACGGGAAGATCACCTTCAGTTCGCTCAACTGCCCTTCCGTCACCGGCACCTGATAGTCGGAGGAGACCACGGGCCGCTTCCGGCACTTCACGATGTCGTTGGCCACATCGGCCCCGGCGACCATCCGAGGCGAGGTCCACACCGGGTAGAGCGTGTTGCACGCCGTATTGCCGATGCCCTCCACCTGCGGCTCCTCGATCTTCTGCGCGCCGATGCCACGTGTCCAGCAGGCATCCGTGAGCCCCGCCGGCCGATTCCGGACGATCTTGTCGATGGGGGCGCCGTCCCCCGCGTCCCCCTTGATGGCGGTCAGCCACCGGTCCATGTCGGACACCATCCCGGCGAGCGTGAACCCGTGCCCGCTGGAGCGGGTCAGCATGACCTGGTTGGCGTGGGTGCCGTTGGCCTTGTCCAGCCGTGCCCGGGTGGAGAACGAGTGGAAACGCATGTGCATGTCACCGGTCGCGGCGTCGTCCACGTAGTCGCGGTAGTCGATGATCGGCACGTTCGCGAGCCCGCCACCGCCGTTGAGCAGACGGCCCGTGCGATAGGCGAGCCGCGCCGCCGCGAGGTCAGCGGCGGTACGCGAAGCGACTGGCTTGGCGTCGGAGTCGAGTCCGCCGATACGCCGGTTCAGGTCGATGAACTGGTCCATGTCGATGGTTCCGTCGTTCAGGGCCTGGAGCCCGTACTGGATCCCCGTGTTGTCCAGCGGCCTGCGCGCCTTCCCGGTCTCCGGGTCCTTGCCGTACACGTTCACGGTGTGGCTGTAGACGTCACAGCGCGCACCACCCGGGTTGGTCGCGGGGTCGTAACGCTGTGCCGCGGGCAGCTGGGCCGGGCAGTACACCGTCGGGTCGATCCGTCCGGCCGCCCTGGCCAGACTGCCGATGCTCTCCCACTTCCCGAACCCGGAGACCGCCCGCTGCTGCTCCTGGGTGAACGCGTCGGGCGCGACCTGAGTGAAGTAGTGGTTCAGGAGCTGTGCGTCGCTGAGTGTCTGGATCGTCCCGAAGCCGACGTCGGGGAAGCTGCAGCCGGAGAGGATGCCGTCGAGCAGCCCCGGGTAGTTGTCGGCGATCTGATGGGTCTGGTACGAGCCGCCGGAGCAGCCGTTGCCGATGGTGAAGGCCGGTTCGCCGTACGTCTCCACGAAGTGTTCCTTGACCATGCTCATGGTCTCGGCGGCCAGGACGTCGTTGCAGTTGTTGCCGAAGACGTTGAGGGAGGACGAGGCGACGCCGTACCCCTTGCTCAGATACGCGTCGTTCATGATGCCGACGGTGTTGCGGCCCTGGACGTACCAGCCGCCCGAACAGCCCCCGCCGAAGCCGTACACCAGGCGCCCGTTCCAGCCCGGACCGCGCTGCAGGGGGTCGGGGTCGGGGGACTGCGGATCGTGCAGTACGGCCGTCTCGTAGATGGCGCGGTTGATGGTGCCGGTCTCGACGCGGACGATGTACGGGACCTTCTCGCCGGTACTCGTCGTGGCGGTCGCGAGGTCGGCGGGGCGTACGGCCGGGTCGGGCAGGGGGACGAACTTGGCGGCCGTGGTGCGGTACATGTAGTCGACGCGGGTCTTGATCGAGCAGTCCTGGTCGAGCGGCGGCCCGAGGGTGACGCCGGTGATCGTCTTGAACTCGGCGGTGTCACAGACGAACGGCTGCTCGTGCGGCCCGGAGAAGATCGGGCCGGTGACCGGGTGGTTCTTCAGGGTCAGTTGCCCGGATTCCGCTCCCGGGGCGCTCGCCGTGAGGAGGTTGTCACCGTGGGACAGGTCCTTGACCATGCCTGTCAGCGCGTTGTCGCCGGAGGGCCGGAAGGCCGAGGTCACATCCTGGCCGCCCACCTCGACCCGTACCGTGCCGGCCGGTGTCGACGCGGGCACCTCGACGCGTATCAGGGCGTCGTCGCCCGACACCGTGCCGGGCCGTGACGACAGGGCCGTCACCTGGAGCTGCCCGCCTTCCAGGCTGCTGGCCGGCGTCGCTGTCGCGCCGACCAGTACGCCCATGATCGCCAGACCGACAAGGCCCAGCCGGGCCGGTCTCCTCGTGGCTGCGGTGAACGACATGACGGAATTCGCCTCACTTCCTGGAGTGGGATTGCGTACTCGATGTCCGGATACGGCAGGTCACCAGTTGGTGAACGCCCCGTCCGCCGCGCGCAGATGAGGCCGCTCGGCCGCAGTGGCCTGGTAGCGGCGTGCGGCCTCCCGGTCGATGTCGACGCCGATACCCGGGAGTTCGCTCGCCTCCACCCGCCCCGGAACGATCGTCGGCCGCGCGGTGAACAGCGCGGCGATCTCCGGATCCGGATCGGTCTGATGCTCCTGGATCGCCACATTCGGGCACGCCAGATTGAGCTGGAGCGACGAGGCGGCGGTCACCGGCCCGAGCGGATTGTGGGTGGCCAGCTTGATGTGATGGGTCTCCGCCATCGCCGCGATCTTCTTCGCCTCGGTCAGGCCCGCGGCCACCCCGATGTCCACGCGCGCGTAGTCGATCAGGTCGCCCTCGATCAACGTCCTGAACTCCCATTTGGAGCCGTACTGTTCGCCTGCCGCCAGCGGTACGCCGGTACGCGCCCGCAGCATCCGATAGCTGTCCGGGTTCTCGCAGCGCAACGGGTCCTCGACGAAGTACGGGCGGGCCGCCTCGATCTCCCGGCACAGCGTCAGCGCCTCCGGCGGATCCAGGCGCGTGTGGACATCGAGGATCAGCTCCACGTCGTGGCCGACCGCGTCCCGCACCTGGTGGAAGAGTTTCACCGAGTCCCGCAGGCAACGGCGGGCATCGAGGGTGTCGTCCGCGTCGTGCGGCGAGGCGAACCGCAGATGGCGCCAGCCCTCGGCGACCAACTCGCGGCAGCGGTCCAGGAACCACTCGCGGTCGTGGTAGCCGTCGCCGACGTGCACATAGGCCGGTACGTGATCACGTACCCGGCCGCCGAGAAGTTCATGGACCGGTACGCCGAGCGCCTTGCCGCGGATGTCCCACAGAGCCACGTCGACCGCCGCGATGGCGGCACCGAGGAAGCGGTCGGCGGGGAAGAAGCCCCGCCGGAACATCACCTGCCACAGATGCTCGATCCGCCGCGGATCCTCGCCGACGATCAGCTCCGCGAGATGCTCCAGGCCCCCCGCGACCGCCCGCTGCCGCGATCTGATGCCGACCTCGCCCAGACCGTGGATGCCCTCGTCGGTGTCGACCACCACCAGCATCATGCTGTCGCCGTGGTCGGGGAGAGTCAGCACTTCCAGGCCGGTGATCTTCATTCCACTCCTCTATGAAAACGTTCCCGCAAAATCAGCATCATTCTCGAGAACGCATCATTGGGGGCAGTCGGGCCCCAGCGCAAGACCCTTGCAGTGAGCGGGATTTCGTCGATGAACAAGTCGTGTCGCACGTCTTGACACTTCCCGGGAACGTTCGCAAGCATCAACCGCGTTGGCAGGATCCAGACGATGAGGAGGCCGTCCGTGGCAGTCACGATCCGGGAGGTGGCGAGTGCCGCCGGTGTCTCCGTCTCGACGGTGTCCCGTGCATTCACCGCGCCCGACCAGGTGCAGCCGGCGACCCGGCAGCGCATCCTCGACGCCGCGGCCGCACTGGGCTATTCCGCCAATCCGGCGGCGCGTTCGCTGCGCGGCGGCTCCACCGGAACCCTCGGCCTGATCGTCCCGGACATCGCCAACCCGTTCTTCCCGCCGATCATCAAGGCGATGCAGGCCCGCGCCCGCCGTCTGGGCTACACGGTCCTGGTCGCCGACAGCGACGAACGCGAGGCGGACGAACTGGCCGTCATCGCGGCCGTGTCCAAGCGGGTCGACGGCCTGATCCTGTGGGCCTCCACCCTCACCGAGGACCGCCTCCACGAACTCGCGGGCCGGATGCCGCTGGTGGTGGTGAACCGCCACGTCCCCGGCATCCCCGAGGTCCGCATCTCACTCTCCGCCGGGATCGCCCAGGCCGCCGAGCTGCTGAAGGCGTACGGTCACCGGCGCTGCGTCTTCGTCAACGCCTCCCGCGCCGAACTGAGCCGCGGCAAGTCCATCCAGGAGTCCTTCGAGGCTCTCGACCTCTCCCTGCACGAACTCGGCCCGTACGAGCCGAGGTTCGAGACGGGCGTGCACGCCGCCACCCTGGTCGCCGCTCACGACGCCACCGCCGTGATCGCCCACAACGATCTGGTCGCCCTCGGCGTGCTGCACCAGATGGCCAACCTCGGCATGAGCGTGCCCCGCGACGTGAGCGTCATCGGCATCGACGACACCCTGCTCGCCTCCGTCTCCACCCCCGGCCTCACCACGATCAGGATCGACCCCGAGGAGATCGCCACCCGTGCGGGAGACCTCCTGATCGAGACGATCGCCAGCTCAACGAGACCTGGCGCAAACGGACTTGACGCCACGCCCCCCTTCGTGGAGATCGGCTCCCGCCTGATCCCGCGGGCTTCGACGGGCCCCGCGCCCACCCACTGATCCCTAGCGAAAAAAGCAACGCACCGAGCTCACCCCTGCCCTTCTTGGAGCCGTCATGCCCAGACACTTCCGTTATGCAGCCATATGTGGCTCCATGGCCCTGACCGCGACCCTCGCGGGCTGTTCCTCCCTCACCCCGACCAGCGCCGACACCTCCGGCGATCTCGTCCTCCGGGTGCAGGGGATGCCCCCGGCCACCGACAAGCCGGGCCTCGCCCTCTTCAAGAAGCAGGTCGCCGACTTCGAGAAGGCCCACCCCGGCATCAAGGTCAAGGGCTCCATCACGGTCTTCGACCCGCTGACCTTCTCCGCCAAGCTCTCCGGCGGCAACGTCGAGGACGTCATCAAGGTGCCGCTGACCGAGCCGCAGCGCCTCATCCAGCAGAAGCAGGTCCAGCCGATCACCGGGCAGCTCAAGGAGTGGCAGCACTTCAAGGAGTTCAACCCGCAGGTGCTCCAGCCGCTCACCGACGACGGCGGCGACGTCTACGGCGTACCGCAGAACCCGTACGCCCAGGGCCTGGTCTACAACCGTGAGCTGTTCGAGCAGGCCGGCCTCGACCCCGACAAGCCGCCGGCCACCTGGGAGGAGGTCCGTACCGCCGCCGAGCAGATCAGCGAGAAGACCGGCAAGGCGGGCTTCGTCCACGAGTCCAAGGACAACCAGGGCGGCTGGCAGCTGACCATGCTCTCGTACGCCTTCGGCGGCGAGCTGCAGAAGCAGGAGGGCGGCAAGTACACCGCCACGCTCACTGGGGAGCCGACGAAGAAGGCGCTGCGGCTGCTGAAGGACATGCGCTGGAAGGACGACTCGCTCGGCAAGACGCTGCTGGTCAACCAGAACGATGTGATCAAGCAGTTCGCGGCCGGACAGGTCGGCATGTTCATGGGCAGCCCGGGGACGTACCGGCTGGCGAAGATGCAGTTCGGCATGGAGAACACCGACGCCTTCGGGGCCGCCCCGATGCCGCAGTCCGGCGGCGACGCGACCCTCACCGGCGGCGACATCTACATGGTCCCGAAGTCCGCCGACAAGAAGCACGCGGCAGCGGCCGTCGAGTGGCTGACCTTCGCCTACGCCAAGCCGCAGTACAGCACCGAGATCGCCGCCGCCCAGGCCAAGGCGCTCTCGGCCGACCCGAAGTCCGCGGTGGGCGTACCGACCCTGCCGGTCTTCGACCAGAAGCGGCAGACCGAGATCAACGCCGCGGTCAAGCCGTACGTGAACGTGAAGCTGGACCACTTCAAGCCGTACATCGACGGGCTCGCGACGCTGGAGCTGAAGCCGGAGCCGCCGTACCAGGCGCAGAAGCTGTACACCGCGCTCGACCCGGTGGTCCAGGCGGTGCTCACCAAGCGCGACGCCGACATCGACTCCCTCCTCGCCTCGGCCGAGAAGGACGTCAATGCGCAGCTCGCCGCGGACCAGAAGTAGCCGGCCGATGACTCTGCTCACTCCCTCCCGGAGCCCCGTCGCAGTGTCCAAGGAGCCCGTGCCGAAGTCGCCGCCGATGCGGCGGAAGCGTGGCACCGGCGCCCGCAAACAGCTCACGGCCTGGCTGTTCCTCGTCCCCGCTCTGCTCGTCTTCGGGCTCTTCGCCTGGTGGCCGATCGTGCGCAGCCTGCTCCTCAGCTTCCAGCGCACCAACCTCGTGGAGCCGGCCGTCTGGGTCGGCCTGGACAACTTCCGTACGCTCTTCGACGATCCGCTGCTCGCCACCGCGGTCGGGAACACCCTCTTCTTCGTGGCCCTCGGCCTGCTGATCGGCTTCCCGGCGCCACTGATCCTCGCCGCCATCATGTCGACCGTGCGACGCGGCGCCGGCGTCTACCGCTTCCTCGTCTACCTGCCGGTCGTCATCCCGCCGGTCGTGGCGATCCTGCTCTGGAAATGGTTCTACGATCCCGGCAGCGGCCTCTTCAACAACATCCTCGGCAAGATCGGCCTCGGCCCGTACCCCTGGCTGGAGTCCTCCGACAGCGCCATGCTCTCGCTCGTCCTGGAAGCCACCTGGGCCGGAATGGGCGGCGCCGTCCTCATCTACCTCGCCGCCATGGTCTCCATCCCCGGCGAACTCTACGAGGCCGCCGAGGTCGACGGCGCCGGCATCCGGCGGCGCATCTGGCACGTCATGCTGCCCCAACTCCGGTCCGTCATCGGCCTGTTGCTCCTCGTGCAGCTGGTCAACACGGTCCAGGTCTTCACCGAGCCGTACGTCTTCACCGGCGGCGGGCCCGACAACGCCACCCTCACGGTCCTGTTGTTGATCTTCCGTTACGCCTTCCAGGACGGTGAGTACGGCCAGGCCGCCGCCCTCTCCTTCCTGATGGTGCTCGCCCTCGCCCTGCTCTCCGCGGTGTATCTGCGGGCCACCCGCAGCTGGAGCACGTCATGACCACAGCACTCACCACCTTCGTCTCGACGAACGACCGGCAACGGCCCGGCGTCCGCGCCGCCGTGCGCTCCATCCAGGGGTTCACCCTGATCCTGTTGCTGCTCATCGGCATCGGACCGCTGTACTGGATGCTCAAGGGCGCGGTCTCCCCACCCACCGAGCTCACCACCCAGCCGCTCGCCCTCTGGCCGGACCGCGCGGCCCTCGGCAACTTCGCCACCGCGTACACCGACCTCAGCGTCGGCCGCTATCTGATGAACACCTTCCTGGTGGTCGGCGGATCGTGGTTCGTGCAGCTCTTCGTCTCGGCCACGGCGGGCTTCGCGCTCTCCGTGCTCAGGCCGAAGTTCGGCAAGGTCGTCTACGGGGCGATCCTGGCCACCATGTTCGTGCCGTACACGGTGAACATGGTCAGCCTCTTCATGACGGTGATCGACGTGCCGTTCCTGCACCTCAACCTGGGTGACACGTACTGGGCGATCTGGCTGCCGGCCGGCACGAACGCCTTCACGGTGCTGCTCGCCAAGCAGTTCTTCGACGCCCTGCCCAGGGAGCTGTTCGACGCGGCACGGGTCGACGGGGCGAGCACCCGGCAGCTGCTCACCAGGATCGTGCTGCCGATGAGCAAGCCGGTGCTCGCCGTGATCAGCCTGCTCGCGGTGATGCACTCCTGGAAGGACTTCATCTGGCCGCTGGTCGCCATCACCGACCCCGAGAAGCAGCCGATCAGTGTCGCGCTGGCGCAGCTCGCCACGCAGGCCCCGCAGGACCAGCTCATCGCCGCGATGGTGCTGGCCGTGGCCCCGCCGGTCCTTGTCTTCGTCGTCTGCCAGAAGTACATCGTCGCCGGGCTCGGCTTCACCGGCGTCAAGGGCTGAGCTCCACCCGCACCCGGACCATGAGCCCCACCCCCACCCGGACCAACAGAAGGGCACCTCCATGTCAGTCGCCCGACGCAGACTCATCCAGGGCACGGCCCTCACCGCCGGCGCCGCGCTGCTGCCGAACGTTCCCGCGTACGCAGCCGCCGACCCGGTCACCGTCGAGGCCGACGGCATCAAACTGGTCGGCCGCAGCGACGGCAGCGTCCTCGTCCAGGACGGTGCGGGAACCGACCGCATCCTCCTCAGCCACTTCATGATCAAGGACACCGCACTCGGCCAGCAGCGCACCTTCGGCGGCAGCCCCGCCCTGATCACACTCCCCGACGGACGGCCCGCGATCCAGGTCACGTACACGATGGGGAGCAGCGCGCCCGGAGTCACCGTACGCGGCACCTTCGACGTCACCGCGCGCAAGGCGCACCTGAAATGGGAGGTCGCGGGCTCCAGCACACTCACCCCGTCCGGCTTCCAGTTCTCCCGCACGGTGTACGGGGCGAGCGCGCCGGAGTCGTACGAAGCGCTGACCGTCTGGGAGCGGGACGCTCGGGGCGGCATCCCGTACGAGGTGAACGCGGGCGGTACGTACGTGGAGACGTGGGACGGGGCGAAGGGCTTCTTCTGCCTTTCCTCCACCAACCCCGCCAGCACCAACGCCACATGGATCCATGCGCCCGGCACCTCGACCGGCGCGAGCACCGTCGTCACCGAGGCCGATCTGGTCCTCGGCGACCTGCGACCGCGCGCGGCGGGCACGATCGCCGCGGGGCGGCCGCTCGGCGTGGAGGTGTGGACCGACCAGCCGTTCAACCTCTACAAGGCGGCCGGGCAGACGATGACGCTCAAGACGCAGGTCGTCAACGGGTCGGGAGCCGCCAGGAAGGTGACCCTGACCTGGTGGGCACGGGACTTCGGAGGCAAGAAGATCGGTGGCGGGACCCTCTGCGAGGACCTCGCGGCAGGCGCCGCCTGGAATGCCTCCTTCCCTCTGACCTCGCCCTCGCAGAACATCGTGTTCACCGGTGTGGAGGCGGTCAGCGGCGCTGACCAGGCGATCGCCCGCACCAATCTGAGCGTGCTCCCGGAGTTCACGTACCAGGCCGGTAAGGAGTCGATGTTCGGCCTCGCCAACTACCCCTGGCTGCTCCAGCCCAGCAAGGAAGCCGTACTCGGCCTGGTCAAGACGCTCGGCATCAAGTGGATCCGGATCGCCTACGCGGGCGCCCCCGGCATCGACATCGCGACCCTGGACGCCAACGGCATCGGCCACAACGTGCAGCTCAGCGGCATCCCCGTAGGCGGCAGCCCCGAGCAGATCGCTGCCTGGGCCGACACCAACGTCGCCAAGGCCCTCGCCGCCAACGCCACGTACTTCGAGGTCAGCAACGAGGTCAACCAGCCCTGGATGTCCGGCCGTGGCGCCGACGCCTACGTCCGCGACGGCCTGCGCCAGGTCACCACCCGCCTCGCCGCAGCCGGGTCCACGATGAAGGTCATGAACGCCGGCCTCGGCGGCATGGACCACATCTGGACCAAGAACTTCCACGACGCGGGCGGCTGGGACCTCATCGACGTCTTCGCCTTCCACCCTGGTCGCGGCAACTTCACGCCCGACTTCGCGCCGCCGCCGGAGGAGTGGACCCAGGGCTCGGCCGGTACGTACTGGAACTTCCTCGGCGCCCTGCGCAAGGCACGGCAGGTCATGGCGGAATACGGCGGCGACAAGGAACTCTGGATCACCGAGGCATACGCGCCCACCCGTCCCAACGTGTGGTGGAGCGACACCTACCGGCACGCCGCCGAGAACACGCTGCTCTCGCTCGCCCTCGCCAAGTCGGAGAAGGTGCGCGGCGTCAACTGGTACCAGCTGCACGACTCGATCATCCACCACCCGCAGGAGGCCGACCCGGCCAACCCCGAGTACCACTACGGCCTGATGAACCGCGACACCAGCGCCAAGCCGTCGCTGCTCGCCTTCGCGACCGCCGCCCGGGTCCTGGACCAGGCCGAGTTCGTCCGCCATCTCGCCTTCTCGGACCAGGACATCAAGGGCCTTCTCTTCACCACTCCCGACGGCCCGCTGTCGATCATCTGGGGCCGCAAGGACGGTTACGTCCTCAACTCCGAACACGGTGACGATCCTTGGTACGCGTCGCCGGAGCCGTGGGTCGACACCTGGACGACCAGGACCGAGGTGGTGGCCGAAGCGGCCGCCGGCACCGTGCGCGAGCTCAACTGCATCGGCCAGGAACGCTCCCTGAAAGCCTCCGGCGGCAAGGTCACACTCACCGTCGACGGCGCCCCGCGCATCTATTACGGCCTCGCCGCCGATCCCGACCGCAAGCCCGGAAGCAGGGGACGTACCGCATGAGGAACGAAACCGCACGGCACGACATCACCGTCGTCGGCGGCGGCCTGGCCGGGGTCTGCGCGGCCATCGCCGCGGCCCGCCTCGGCCGGACCGTCGCACTGATCAACAACAGGCCGGTACTCGGCGGCAATTCGAGCAGCGAGGTCCGCGTCTGGGTGTGCGGCGCGACCGGCCACGGCAAGAACCACAACGCCCGCGAGGGCGGCATCATGGGCGAGTTGCTCGTGGAGAACCAGTACCGCAACCCGGACGGGAACCCGTACTACTGGGACGCCGTGGTCCTGGATGCGGTACGCGCCGAGCCCGGCATCACGCTCTACCTCAACACCGATGTGCGCGAGGTCGAGGCCGAGGGCCCGGACGACGAGAGGCGGATCACCTCGGCCACCGGCTGGATGATGGGCTCCGAGCGTCGGATCCGCTTCGAGAGCCCCGTCTTCCTCGACTGCACCGGAGACGGCCTGATCGGCCACCTCGCGGGCGCCCACCACCGCATCGGCCGTGAGGCGCGTAACGAATTCGAGGAGGCGTGGGCCCCGGAGTCGGCCGACGGCATCACTCTCGGCTCCACGCTGCTCTTCTACACGAAGGACGCCGGGCGCCCGGTGAAGTTCGTGCCGCCGGACTTCGCCAAGGACATCAGCACCACCTCCATCCCGCAGCGGCGGATCATCAAGGCGGGGGACAACGGGTGTGCGTACTGGTGGATCGAGTTCGGCGGAGAGCTGGACACGGTGCACGACAACGAGCGGATCCGGGACGAGCTGTGGTCGGTGATCTACGGGATCTGGGATCACATCAAGAATTCGGGCGAGTTCGACGCGGCGAACATGACGCTGGAGTGGGTGGGGTCGGTGCCCGGGAAGCGGGAGTACCGGCGGTTTCTCGGTGACTACGTGCTGCACCAGGGGGACATTCTCGGGCAGACGGAGTTCGCCGACCGGGTTGCCTTCGGAGGCTGGTCGATCGATCTGCATCCGCCGCAGGGTATGTACGCCACCGAGTCGGGGGCCCGGCAGCTCTACGCGGACGGGATCTACCACATCCCGTACCGCAGCCTGTACTCGGTGAACACCGAGAACCTCCTGTTCGCCGGGCGGAACATCTCCGCCAGCCATGTCGCGTTCGGCTCGACCCGGGTCATGGCGACCTGCGCCACGATCGGGCAGGCGGCGGGCACGGCGGCGGCGCTGTGTGCTGCCGGGGAGGTCGCGCCGCGCGAACTTTCCGTACCCGAGCTGCACCGGGTGCTGCTGCGTCAGGACGCCTCGCTCATCGGGCTGGCTTCGACGGACCCGGAGGACCTGGCGCTGCGGGCGACCGTGATCGCGTCATCTGCCCTGTCCTGCCTGGCAGTCGAGGACTCCGGCGAGCTGTGGCCGCTCGCTGCGGACGCCGGACTCGTCCTTCCCGTCGACCCGGACCTCACCGGCCTTGAAATCCTGGTCGACGCCGACCGTGAAACCGAGCTCGTGATCGACCTGTACGACCCCGAACTCGGCCAGAACTACGTCCCGCGCCGCCTCGTCACCTCCACCACCCTGCCGGTCGCTGCCGGTCGCCGCCAATGGCTCAAGACCGGCCTGGACTGGTCCCCGGACACCCCGCGCAACGCCTTCCTCGTCATCCGCGCGAATGACGCGATCGCCCTGCACCGCGCCGACCGGCCGACCCCCGGCGTCCTGTGCTTCACGCGTGTCCCGCTGCGTCCGCAGGACGAATCCCCGCAGCTGCTGCGGGAGTGGACGGACGCCGGACTGCTGCGCCGTACCTTCTGCTTCCGTGCGGGGGAGACGGCGGCGTACGCCCCGGCCAAGGCCGTCGACGGCTACGCCCGCCCGTACGCGGGACCGCACATGTGGGTCTCCGCACCCCTGGCGGACGATCCCTCGCCCTGGCTCTCGCTCACCTGGCCCGAACCGGTCACCCTGGGCCGTATCGAGGTCATCGCCGACGACGACGTCAACGAGGACCTGATCAACCTGCACCACCACCGCACCCCCTTCGACATCCTCCCCACCCTCCTGCGCGACTACCGCGTCGAGGCGCGGGACGCGGACGGCACCTGGCGCGTGATCGCCCACGCGGATCGGAACCGACGACGCCGCCGGTCGCACACGCCGTCGGAGCCGGTCACCACATCGGCCGTCCGGATCGTCGTCGAAGCCACCAATGGCACGGACTCGGCGCACGTCGTCGCCGTACGCGCCTACGCGGCGGGGGAGTGACGCGATGGTCGCGAGAGTGCTGGTCACCGGGGCCGCCGGACGGATCGGGCGAGCGGTCCTCACGCTGCTCGCCGAGCGCGGGATCGAAGCGAACGCCCTGGTCCTCGACGACCCCGGTGACCTCCCGGCCCGCCTGGTCGTCACCGGCGACGCGGCCGACGCGAAGACCGTACGGGCAGCCCTGGAGGGCACCGACGCGGTCATCCACCTGGCCGCGATCCCAACTCCCGAACGCAACACCGCAGTCGAGGTCTTCACGGCCAACAGCCTGACCACCTTCACCGTGCTGGAGGAGGCCGGTCGGGCCGGAATCCGGCACGTGGCACTGGCGAGTTCGTGGGGTGTCACCGGTCTGCCCTGGACGGCGGCCGACCATCCGCATCCGCCGTACGTTCCGGTCGACGAGGCGATGGACTCCCAGGTCGCCGACGCCTACGGCCTGTCCAAACAGGTCGACGAGCTGACCGCGCGGATGATGGCGCGACGGCACGGCATGAGCGTGGTGTGCCTGCGCTATCCGTACGTGGGCGGCTTCGAGGAACGGCTGCTCGCGCACGCCGCCCGGCTCACGGCCGACCCGGCCGCCGGCGCCAGGGACCTGTGGACGTACCTCGAGGTCCACGACGCGGCGAGAGCGGCACTGCTCGCGCTGGACGTGCCGGGCAGCGGCGCGCACGCGGTGCACCTCTGCGCCCCCGAGATCATCGTCCCGTACCCGACGGAGGAACTGTTGCGCCGCTACCACCCCGGCACCGTGCTGCGCGGCCCGCTGCCGGGCCGCGCGGCCCCGGTCGACACCTCGGCGGCGCGCAGGCTCCTGGGGTTCACGGCCAGGAATCTTGTCGACCGCGAGGGTGTCGCTTCTTGCTGAAGTGACTCCTTGAGGGCCGACACTTCCGTTCAATGCTGCGAGGTTGACATGTCGGCATGGGTCGAGATCTTCGCGGACCCTGGCGGCTGTGTGCGGTGCTGCCCGCTCAGCAGTGCGGGCAGCACCGCCATGCAGCGCGACTTACTCGAACGGGTACCGTCCGATCGCGTGCCGTAGGTACGGCAACGGACCAATGCTTTCGCGATGACCGGATCACGTGTGAACAGCCACCTTGACCGCTGTCTCCGGGTGGACGAGCGAGCGCAGCTTCTCGCGGGTCTCAGGATCCGTGGAGTAGATCATCGTCCCGACCATCCCGCGGGTCAGCAGCACTTTGTACGTGTTGCGGATGAGCCGGTGGACCTCGGCGTCCGGGGTTGCCTTTGTGAAGATCGGATCCTTCGAAGCGGTGCGGTCCACCACCCACTGGTCGGTGCGCCACACCAGGTCCGGGCCCATGATCACGCCCGACCAGTCGTACTCGAAGCCCTGGGCGGTGTACACACAGCCCACCTGGCCGAAGCCGGCCGGATCGTTGGCCCAGAGCGGTGCCGACGGGGCGCCGAACAGGGACCGGTCGCCGGGAACGTTCCAGGGCCGTGACCAGTCGCCGATGACGACGTCGCGGGGCAGTTCGGACATCTCCGGTGTGATCTTCGTGGTCCACTTCCAGCAGTACCCGGCCGTCATGCGCGCGCTGTACTTCCCCTGGCCTTCGTCGCGGCGGGCGACGAGGAAGTCCTCCAGCTCCTGCGGGGTGTCGGCGAGCAGCAGCTCCACCTTGCCGTCCGGCTCCCAGACGGTCGGCTCGTCGCCCTCGAGACCGAGCAGGTTCGCGACCCACTGCACGTAGGCATCGCTGCCGCCGCAGCGGAACTGGCTGTCCAGTTCCACTACGACGCAGTCGAGGCCCTGCGCGGCGGCGGCGTCCTTGATCTGCTCCTTGGTACCCATCTCGCCGGGCCGCACCACCTGGTGCTGGTCGAGCAGGAACACCGGCACCCGGGCCGCGTCGATCAGTTCCGCCACCTGCGGGCGGTCGGTGCGCAGAGCGGCCTTGGTGTAGCGGTTGGCGGATGTCTTGCGGAGCCGGTGGGCCTCGTCGCAGATGAGGACGTCGAGGTCGTTGGGCTCGGCCGCCATGAAACTGTTGAAGTACATGAACAGCCGTTGCACCTCGGGCTTCCGGGCGCCGGCGATCTTGCGCATCGTCTTGGTGAACGACGCCGAACCGGTCGCGTGCAGAGCGGTCTCCCCGCGCCGGTACAGCTCGCCGAGGAGCGACAGCGCGATGACGCTCTTGCCGGAACCGGGGCCGCCGGTCACCACGACCACCTGCTTGTGGTTCGACCGCTTGGCCTTGCGCACCGCAGAGAGGACCAGTTCGTAGGCGATCCGCTGCTCGTCGAGGAGGACGAACTGCTCGCGGTCCCGGACCTCGGCTGCCGCCACGGCCATCAGCTGCTTCGACGGGCGCGTCCTGCCCTGGACGAGCAGGTCGGCGGCCCCTGCCCCGGATTTGGGCGCGAGCCGCGAACGCAGGAAGTCGAGAAACGCCCCGCGCTGCTCCGCGGTGTACAAACGGCCCTGGAGGTCCTCCGGGATCTCACGCAGGGAACTGATGCCGAACTCCGTCGCGTTGTGCAGGAACGCCACCCCGGCCACCGCCTCCGGTGTCCGCTCCAGTGCGCCGTTGAACGAGACCAGGTAGGAGCAGTACCCGCGGACCTGCTCGATCGGGTTGAGCACGGGACGCGGGTATGCGTCTATCCGGCAGAGGAGGGGATCCTCCTCCTCGGCGAATGCCTGACTCCACTGCTTGAGCTCGACCACGACGTACGACGGTTCGCCGGTCGACGGGTGAACCCCGGCGAGTATCACGTCGGCACGCTTGCTGGTCAGGGGGAGGGTGTACTCGATCAGCATCTCGACGTCGCCGAGCCCGGCATCGAGCAGCGCACCGGTGAGGGCAGGGATGCTGCGTTCCCAGGACCGCACCTCGGATGCTCCGGGCCGGTGGCCGTGCGCGTGCCGGAAGTTCTCCATCAGGTGCAGCGCCAGCGTTCCTTCCAGGCTGCGGGCGGCGACGGTCGCGGTGGACTCGCGGAACAGCAAGGAATGCCCCCAGGCAGCACGAAGTAGCTCGTGCGGGTGGGGGCATGTCCTCTTCAGTCCGCTGACGCGGAACGGAAGCCCGTCGGGCCGCAGATGATCTCGCACATCCTAGGACAGGGGCGGATCGGGCGGCAGGGGATCGGGACGGGCTGGGCCGGGGCAGGGGGCAGGCCCGCGGCGCCGTGGCGACCGCGGGCCCGTGGGGCGGGGTGGTCAGTGGTTGTCGTCCGTGGAGCCGGCGAAGCTGGGTTCGCGGACCGTGGGGGCGGCAGGTGTGTGCTTGGCGAGCTTTTCTCCTTCGATGTCGACGTCGGGCAGGATGCGGTCGATCCAGGCGGGCAGGGACCAGGCGCGCTTGCCGAGGAGGGCCAGGGCCGCGGGGATGATCGTCATGCGGACGACGAACGCGTCGAAGGCGACCGCGATGGCCAGGCCGAATCCGAGAGCCTTGAGCATGGCGTCGTGGGAGCCGACGAAGCCGGCGAAGACGCTGATCATGATGAGGGCCGCGGCGGTGACGACGGTGGCGCTGTGCTTGAAGCCCGTCTCGACCGCGGTGCGGGCATCCGCTCCGTGGACGTACGCCTCGCGCATGCGGGTCACCAGGAACACCTGGTAGTCCATCGCCAGGCCGAACACGATGCCGACCATGAGCACGGGCATCAGGCTCATGATGGGGCCGGTCTGTTCGAGGCCGATGAGGTCCTTCAGCCAGCCCCACTGGAAGACGGCGACGAGGGCGCCGAGGGAAGCCAGCACGGAGAGCAGGAACCCGAGGGCTGCCTTGACGGGGACCAGGATGGACCGGAAGACGAGGATCAGCACGAGGACGGCCAGGCCGACGACGAGCGCCAGGTAGGGCACGATCGCCGCGCTGAACTTGTCGGAGATGTCGATGTTGAGTGCGGTGGTGCCGGTCACGAGGGAACGGGCACCGGTGTCGGACTGGAGATCGCCGGCCAGGACGCGGATGTCGTCGACGAGGTTCTTGGTGGCGTCGCTGCCCGGTGCGCTCTTGGGGACGACGCTGATGATCGCGGTGTCGCCGCTCTCGTTGAAGGCGGCCGGGGTCACGGCGGCCACGTCCGGAAGACCGGAGAGGGCCGTGCCCATGTCATCGGCGCCGCTGCGGGCGACGGCCGGGTCCCGGTCGTCGATGGTCACCGTGAGGGGACCGTTGAAGCCGGGCCCGAAGGACTCGGACAGCATGTCGTACGCCTTGCGCTGGGTGGACGAGGCGGCCTTGGAGCCGTCGTCCGGCAGCCCGAGTTCGAGCTGGGTGGCCGGGAGGGCGACCACGCCGAGGGCGACCACGGCCAGGAGGAGTACCTGGGCCGGCTTGCGCAGGACGTAGGAGATCCAGCGCTGCCCCAGTCCCGGCTTGCCGGGCTCGGTGCTGTGGGCCGGGGCGGGCTGCTTACGAGTCCTGCCGCGTACGCGTTCGCCGGCGAAGCCGAGGAGGGCGGGGACCAGAGTGGTGGCTACGAGGACGGCGACGGCGACGGCGCCGGCGGCGGCGAGACCCATCGCGGTCAGGATGGGCAGGTTCACCACGGCCAGTCCCGCGAGGGCGATGACGACAGTCAGTCCCGCGAAGACCACTGCGGATCCTGCGGTGCCGTTGGCGCGAGCGGCGGCCTCGCGGGCGTCGTACCCGTCCGCGCGTTCGGAGCGGTAGCGGGAGACGATGAACAGGGCGTAGTCGATGCCGACCGCGATGCCCAGCATCGTGGCGAGAGCCGAGGCGTTGCTGTTGAGGTCGAGTGGGCCGCTGAGGGCGGTGATGGCGGCCATGCTCACGCCCACTCCGACGAGCGCGGTGAGCAGGGGCAGACCGGCGGCGACGAGGGAACCGAAGGTGATGAGGAGGATGACGGCAGCCAGGGCGAAGCCGATGGCCTCGGCGGTGTGGCTTTCCTCGGGGGCGGCCAGCGCGTCGCCGGACGCTTCCACCGTCAGCCCGTGGTCACGCCCTGATTCGAGGGCCTTGTCCAGGCCCGTGTGGTCGCCGTCGGTGAGGTCTGCGTCCGCGGCGGTGTAGGTGACCTGGGCGTAGGCGGTGGTGCCGTCCGCGCTGACCGCCTTGGAGGCGAAGGGATCGCTGATCTGCCCGATGCGGGTGGAGGAGTCCTTGACGTCGGCCAGAGTCGCGTCGAGAGCGGCCTTGTTTTCCGGGCTGCTGATCTTCTCGCCGTCGGGAGCGCGCAGCACGACGCGCGCGGTGGCTCCGTCGGCGTTGGCCGCCGGGAACCTCTCGCCCAGGAGGTCGATGGCGCGCTGGGCCTCCGTACCGGGCAGGGTGATGCTGGAGCCGGCGGGGCCCGAGCTGTTGGAGGCGCCGATGCCCACAGCGCCCAGGACGAGCGCCCAGAGGAGGACGACCAGCCAGCGTCGCTTGAACGCGACCCTGCCGATCTTGTGGAGGAAGGTGGCCATGAGGGAGGTACTCCGGATCGATGGTTTTGGGGCGTGCGGTGCCCTGAGCCCGGCATGTGACTGGCGCGGGCCGCAGGAAGGCATGCGGAGATGGACGAGCGGCGTTTACGCCGTTGTCAGGGTGTGCGGGGTCGCCGACGCGCTCGGAAGGCGCGGCGGGAAGGCAGTCGGGCCTGGGAGTCGCGTCAGGCGGTGGCGGGCTGCGCGGTGAGGGCCGGCAAAAGCACCAGCTCGACGACGGTTTCCATCAGCTCCTGGGTCGCCGGGATCCCGTGGAGGATGTTCTGTGCGAGCCACGGGCCGAGCAGGATCTGGTCCGCCAGGTCGATGACCGGGTTTCCGGCCTCGATCTCTCCCCTGGCCACCGCACGCTCGAAGAGCTGGGCCAGGTCGCGCAGGATGGGGTGGATCAGGATCTCGCGCACGATCTCCATGAGGGCCTCGTCCTGGACGAGGGCAGCCGGCATCGAGGTGAAGGTGTCCTTGACCGGGTCGTCCGCCACCAGGTACCGCGCCACGTCCATCAGGTCGCCGCGCAGACTGCCGGTGTCGATGCGGGACAGGTCGTTTCCGGCCTCCGCGATGAGGGCCTTCCACGCCGAGATCACCAGCCGCGGCTTGCTCTCCCACTGCCGGTAGAGCGTCGCCGTGCTGCACTTCGCCCGCTGCGCGACCGCGGCCATGGTCACCTGCTCGTAGCCGACCTCACCGACGAGCTCGGCCGTCACGCGCAGCAGCTCACGCTCCCGTTCCGGGGTGAGCTTGCGGCGGCGCGACGCCGCAGGTGCCTCGGCCATGACTGCTCCTGATCCGGTCCGTAGCTGACAACAGAACTGTAGCCACCCAGCGAATCGAAAATCAAGTTTTCGAAACTATGATTTTCGAAACTGGCATTTTCGATCCGGCTCCGGAATCCGACTCCAGGGGTGTGCGGCGCGTGCAAGCCAGGAGCTCCCATACCGGCCTGCGTTCTGCGCGGCGGCAGCGCCTTCGTGCTCGCCGCCGCCCTCGCCCCGACGGCTACCGGGGCCCCGCTGTGACGGGCATCCGCGTCGAGGCGGCCTACGACGACGGGGCCACCTGGGCGGCTCCCGCCGAGCCGCACGTCCGGCGCGACGGTTCGGTCGCCACGGTGCTGCACGGCCCGGCCGCCGACGCCCAGGCGGTGACCCTGCGGGTCACGGAGTGGGACCGTGCGGGCAGCCGCACGCAGCAGACCGTGGTCCGGGTGTTCGCGCTCCGGGGATGACAGGGCGCGGGAATTGCCCCCGTTCCCCTCCCTACGCTCCGGAGGGGGACGGGGACGTCGCCCCGGCCCGCAGGGCGTACGCGTTCAGGGTCAGGGACAGGCTTGCGGTGAGGCGGCGGGCGTACGGGACGTGCAGGGATTCGTTCGGGCCGTGGGCGTTGGCGCCCGGGCCCAGGACTCCGCAGGCGAGGAACTGGGCCTCGGGGAACTGGCGGGTCAGCCTGCCCATGAGGGGGATCGTGCCGCCCTGGGCCACAGCGGCGAACGCTGCCGCGGCTGCGGCGGGTCTCAGATGCACGGAAGGGACTCCCGGTGATCGCGGGGAAAGTCGACTCGCCGATGCTGGCAGGAGAGAGTGCGTCAACACGGCCTCAGCCGAGGCGACTTGGCGACATGACGCGTACTTGCCAGATCACGGGACGGCGCTGGTGGGCGGTGCGTCTCGCCTCGCGCCTTCTGATCCGCGCCTTCCTGCCCGCGCTTCCTGCCGCGCTTTCGGAACCGCGCTTTCGGACCCACGCCTGGGCAGCCGGAAAGCGGCGCCGCCGTGGTCGTGGCGACGCCGCTTTCCTCCAGGGCCGGGCGGTCCTTCTCGCCCTTCGGCAACCCCTCCGCACAACAGTCAGGGAATGACCGGTCAGGGAATCACCGGTCACTTCAGCCGGTCGAGGATGTGGTCGCCGACCCGCAGCGCGTTGGCGATGGCCGTCAAGGACGGGTTGACCGCACCGATGCTGGGGAAGAAGCTCGTGTCGACGACGTACAGGTTGTCCAGGTCATGGGCCTTGCAGTTGACGTCGAGGGCGGAGGCGGCGGGGTCGGTGCCGAAGCGGACGGTGCCCGCCTGATGGGCGGTGGCGCCGATCGGCATGCCCTTGTGCAGATAGATGCTGCGGGACAGCAGGTGTTGATCGTGCATGCCCAAGTGACCCAGCATCTTCTGGAGTTTGTGCCTCAGCCGCTTCAGACCTTCGACGTTGTTCTTCTCGTCGAGGGCGAGGTGCACCCGCGCGTCGCTGTCCACCGTGACCCGGTTGCCGGGCAGCGGGAGGTCCTCGCCGCACAGCCAGAAGTCGACGGCATGGTGTGCCAGCACCTCGAACGGCATGTCGGGAGCGACGGCGCCCGCCCACCGGGGGGCTTCGCCGTGGATCTGCTCGGCGTCCGACTTGCCGAGCATCTGGACGCCGCCCAGCGGGAAGTCCCAGTCGTCCGAGCCGAGGTACCAGTCGTTCAGCGCCAGGGTCTTCTGGAACTTGGTGTTGTTGGGCTCCTTGGAGATGGCCATCAGCGCGAGGTTGTTGTGGCGCATGTAGTAACGGCCGACGACGCCGGAGCTGTTCGCCAGCCCTGTGGGGTGGTGGTCATCGGCCGATGCCAGCAGCAGTGCCGCCGAGTTGACCGCCCCGCAGGAGACGACCACGACGTCCGCCGAGAACCGGACTTCCGAGCCGTCGGAGAGGCGGCCGACGACCGCGTCGACGCTGCGCCCCGTCGCGTCCGTCTCCAGCCGGACCACCTGTGTATTGGTGATCATCTCGACGTGAGGATGCCGCAGCGCCGGCTCCACGCAGATGACCTCTGCGTCGGACTTCGCGCGCACGAGGCAGGGAAAGCCGTCGACCCGGTCGCACCGGATACAGGCGCTGGCATGGGTGGCCGCTCCGCTGTCGTCCTGGCTGAGGTCGACGCCGATCGGCAGATGGAACGGGTGCAGACCCAGCTTCTCCAGGTCGTCGCTCAGCTGCTGGATGCGTGGTTCGTGTGCCACGGGTGGATGGGCGTACTGAGCGCTCACCGGACCTTCGCCCGGGTCCTCGCCGTGCCGTCCGTGGACGAGGTAGAGATGCTCGGCCTGGGTGTAGTAGGGCTCCAGGTCCTCGTACCGAATGGGCCAGGCGGGCGACACGCCGCTGTGATGACGGATCTCGCCGAAGTCCTCGGGACGCAGCCGGAAGAGGGCAGCGCCGTAGAACTTCGTGTTCCCGCCGACGTAGTAGTTGACCTCGGGCGGGAATTCGTTGCCGTGCTGGTCGAGCCAGAACTCCGGAGCCCGGTACTTCCCCTTCACGAACACGGCGGTGGAGTCCCAGTTGTCCCGCTCGCGCGGCAGGTAGTCGCCGCGTTCGATGAGGAGAACCCGCTTGCCGGAAGGTGCGAGCCGGTGGGCGAGCGTGCCGCCGCCCGCGCCGGTGCCGATGATGATGACGTCGTAGTGGGGAGAGTCGCCCACGGCGACCACCGTCCTCGCGCTCACGGCCCTGCCCTTGCGCCGGGGCCTGTCACTCCGCCTGGGGAGACCCCGCCTCCTCCCGTAGCCGTCCGACCGAACGTATCCGCGGCTCCGGAGAACGGCGACCGGGAAGGCGTACCGGCCGAGCCGCACGCTCACAGCACGGCGATGGGATTCACGGGGGAGCCGGTCGCCGCGGGCAGCCGCAGGGGGGCCACCACGCAGAGGAAACTCCATCGGCCGGCATCCGCGCAGGCCGGGGAGAGCTGCTCGAACTGCAGATAGTCCATCAGATGCACGCCCATGGCGTGCATGGCCAGCACATGTACCGGGAAGGCGACGTCCGCCACGGCACTGGGCGCGGAGTCGTTGTTGCCGTCGCTGCCCAGCACGGCGATGCGCCTCTCGGCGAGGAACTCCACGGCGGTCGGGTGGAGACCGGCCCGGGCCCGGGCCGACGTCCACGGGCCGAGCTCCGTGCGGCGGCGGCGGTGGCCCACCCGGACGAGCAACAGGTCCCCGGGCCCGGCCCGGACCCCTTGAGCCGCCTCGGCGCCGGTCAGGTCGTCCGCCGTCACGCTGTCCCCCGGCTCCAGCCAGGGCACACCGCGCAGGCGCGGGATGTCCAGCAGCACGCCGCGACCGACGATGCCGTTCCTGACCAGCTCCACGGAGAGCGAACCTGCGCCCTGAGCCGTCACCGCGGTCGCGGGCACCCCGTTGTACAGCTTGCCGTCGTACAGCACGTGACAGAGCGCGTCGAGGTGGCTGTCCGCGTCCCCGTGCACGTTCATCGCGAAGCGGTCGACGGCGAAGTACAGTCCGTCCGCCCCGATGTCGTCCGCGGGGGGTCCGGTCATCCGGTGAACCGCGGGTTCGGGGTTGTCCGGGCCCGGCCGGGTGTCGACCGGTGCGGACAGCGAGACCGTGAGGCCGGTCCGTACCTCCGCGGCGGCTGCCACGACCCGTTCGGGTGTCAGGTGCCGGAGGGCTCCGCGCGGATCGTCCGTCCGTGTGGCGCCGCGCAGCCGCCCGTAGAGGGCCCGGAACTCCTCCGCCGTCATCGGTGGTCCCGCCGGCGGCCTACCGGACGTCAGAGCTCCCTCGGGCCGGGAGCGGCACAGAGCGCCCAGATGACGAACCCGTCGATCGCGATGAGCGCGAGCGCCCAGAACGGCGAGTAGGGCAGCCACATGAAGTTCGCGATCATGCTCAGACCGGCGAGCACGACACCGACCACCCGCGCCCAGGTGGCGCCGCTGAACAGGGCGAGGCCCGCCAGGAAGATCACGATGCCCAGAGCGAAGTGAATCCATCCCCACCCGGTGAGGTCGAACTCGTACACGTAGTTGCGCGTCGTGACGAAGACGTCGTCACCGGCGATCGCCGAGATGCCCGCAAGCACCATCATCAGACCGCCGAAGATCATCAGGACTCCGGCAAAGACCAGCCAGCCGCTGCCGAGGCCGCTTCTGGAGCCGCCGCGCGTCGGGCTGCCTGCGGTGTGACCTGTCATTGCGTGCCTCCGTGCCGGGCGGCCAGGCCCTGCGAGACGGAACGGTCACCTCCAATCTCGCCCAGACGGCCTCCTGGCGCACTTCGGACATCCTGGACCGATAGCGGGGACGGACGACGCCGCAGGTGGCGGAGGTGTCGTCGGCCTACGCCGATCCCCACCTCGGTGCATCCACGCGGCCGTGGCAGTGGAAGAGACATCGGAAGGCAATGACGAAGGAGCTGTCCCGGTGATCAGAGTGCAACGCACCATGCTCGTCCGTCGCCCACTGGACGAGGCCATCACATTCCTGGAGGATTTCGCGCGCACGGAGCAATGGGACCCTGCCACCGTCTCCTGTCTCCGCCTCGACAGCGGACCGGTACGGCCCGGATCGTCCTGGCGCAACACCTCCCGCTTCCGAGGCCGCACCACCGAGCTGACCTACCGTCTGAGCGTCCGGGACGCGGACCGTCTCGTCTTCGTCGGAGAGAACCGGACTGTCGTGGCGAGGGACGACCTCCACTTCGTTCACGGAGCCGACGGAACGACTCGGCTGTCCTACCGCGCGACGTTCCGCTTCAAGGGCGTGGCGCGCCTGGTCGCCTTCCTGCTGCGGAAGGACGTCGAGCGCCTCGCGGACGACGTGGCTGCCGCGCTGCCGCGGGTTCTCGATGCGGAAGTGTCGTAGCTCCTGTTCGCCCGTCGACCGCGCCGCCCCGGTTTCTCAGACCCGCGCCGCCGCGGCCGGAAGCGGCGCCGCCGTGGGCGTCGCGACGCCGCGTTCCTCCAGAGCCAGGCGCAGGGACCGCAGGGCGTAGTACACGCGGGACTTGACCGTGCCGTGGGGGATGCCGAGAGCGGTGGCGGCTTCCTGCGTGGTTCTGCCCACGAAGTACGTCTCGTACAGGACCTCGCGGTGTGCCTCGGAGAGTGCCTTGAACGCCTCGCCGACCACGACCGACGAGAGGACGTTCTCGATCTCGTCCGCGTCCGCCGACATCTCGCGCAGCCAGTTGCTGCCGTCGATCTCGGAGGGGCGGGCGAGGCGGCGCCGGTGGCCGTCGATGACGAGGTTGCGGGCCACCCTGAAGAGCCAGGGCCGCAACAGGGCCGGTTCGAGGCTCAGGTCCTGCTTGCTCCAGCAGCGCAGAAGCGTCTCCTGGATGATGTCCTCCGCCCGGTGGCGGTCGCCGCCGACCAGGCGCAGGACGTACGCGTAGAGCGGGTTGGCCTGTTCCTCGTACAGGGCGCGCAGGGCTCGTTCCTTGCTGTCCCGTGATTCGCCCGATCCCATCAAGGACCATTGCATCGTGTACCCCCAGAGTCGGCACTGCTCCCCGTCGGCCGGAGTCTTCTGGGGGTGCGTCCACGGGGCGTTGACGGTCGATTGACGGCTCGTACATCTCCTGGTGCGGACGTGGGCGCGGGCTACGGTGATTCGCTCGGTGTGGGTGTGGGTGTGGGTGTGGGTGTGGGTGTGGGGCTCGGTGTCGGTGTGGGTGTCGGATTCCGTGTCGAGGTCGGCGTCGGGGTCGGCGAAGGGGTGAAGGACGGGGGCGGGGCGCCGATGCCCTCGTA
The DNA here is from genome assembly GCF_036195325.1 of Streptomyces sp. NBC_00234. Lineage (NCBI taxonomy): Bacteria > Bacillati > Actinomycetota > Actinomycetes > Kitasatosporales > Streptomycetaceae > Streptomyces > Streptomyces sp. NBC_00234. The sequence continues at coordinate 6,157,499 of NZ_CP108101.1, forward strand.
CCTCGCGAACAGCGCCCGGATGCCCACGACATAGCCCTGCGACTGGTTCGTGGTGGGGATGCCGCCGGCCTGGCGTACGGCTTCGAGGTCCGTGTCGTAGGCCGCGAGTGTCAGGTCGAGTACGGTGCCGATGGCCTGGCCGTTGTCGATGAGGAGCTGGACTTCTCCGGCCAGCGCGCAGAGATGGCGGCCCTGCGCCATGATCGAGTCGGCCGCGTCGAACGCCGAGATCTTGTCGTTGTCGTTCTCGTCCTGGCCGTACTTCGTGAACACGGCCGGGGGCAGCTGTGAGACGCCCTCGGCCCCGTCCGCACCGACCTTGTTCGCGTCGAAGCCGGACTCGCGCTCCAGCTGGGCGGCGATCACCACCGGGCCGATCGCCTCGCAGAGCGCGCCGGCCGCCTTGATGGGTTCCAGGAGCTCCGCCGGTACCTGGGCGGGGTCGAGTTCGCCCTTCCCGTCCCCCTGGAACACCTCCACGACCTTGTCGGCCTCGATGGCCGGGTCCACGCCGCCGCCTCCGAACAGTTGGATGAGGGCGATGAGCGGGGCCAGGAGCACGCCGAGCCCGCCGACGACGATGACGACGATCACCGTCCCGAGGAGTACGGCCGGTGAGGTCAGGCAGCCGAGGCCGCCCGCCGCGCCGATGGCGATCTTCGCCGTGCTGGGACCGTCGGAACTCATGAGCTGATCACGCTCTCTCCCTGTCGCTCGCGACCGTTGCGGCCGTCTGTTCGAAATGAGTCGCCGAAGCCTTGAACCGGTGTGGGTGGGGCCCGCGTTGTGGCTGTCTGACGGAGCTCGACGGTCTCGAAGGTTGAGAACGGGTTCTGGAGCAGACCAGTTCAAACGCCCAGGAATCGATCGTGAGAAGAGAGGGTGGGGCACGCATGACTGTCCCTTCAGCGGAGCCCGCCGGCCCGCAGATGTGGGTACGGGGGCCCACGCGTCAGCAGCCCGCCGGGGAGCCGGGTACGGCTGCCGAGGACGGATCCACGACGATGCTGCGGCCGGTGGCCGCGCAGGGGTTGCGGAGTCCCGCCGAGGCGGGCGGACGGCCCCGGCCGCAGCGCCCCCGCCGCAGTCGGCAGGGGACCCTGTCCGGTGAAGGGCTCGGCTGGGTCGGCGCGCACGGGGGCGCCGGGGCGAGCACGCTGGCCCGGGTGCTCGGCGGCAGCGACCTCGGATGTGCGTGGCCCGATCCGTCCCGGGGCGAACCCGCCCGCGTGATGCTGGTGGCTCGCACGCACGCCGAAGGGATGCGCGCCGCTTCCCGCGCACTGAACGCCCTCCGCGAGGGCCGGCATCCCGCCGGAATGGAGCTGGTGGCGCTGGTGCTCGTCGCGGACGCGCCCGGCCGGCTCCCTCTCGTACTCGCCAACCGGGTACGGATTCTGCGGTCCGCCGCTCCCGTGCGGCGGCTCCCGTGGATCCCCGCCTGGCGGCTGGGCAAGGAGACGAGGAAGCTCCCCAAGGAACTGTTCCGGCTGGGCGCGCTGGCCGGTACGCGTCCCGACGGGCCGGGGGAGTGACCGTGACCGGCATCCATCCCGCGGGCGCTCTGCTCGCCGCCACGTTCTCGCCGGGTCCGGAAGCCGACCGGATTCTCGGCCTTCTCGCCTGGTGCGCCTCGGCCGCCGGAGTCGGCGGGGTCATCACGGTCGGCACCCTGATGGCGCTCCAACTGCGCAGCGGCACACCGGGGGAGGGCGGCGAGCACTTCCGCGGGCTCTTCTTCATCATGCTCGCCTGCGTCCTGGCCTCCACGGCCGGGCCGATCGTGTCCTCCCTCGGCTCGCTCGCTCTCTGACCACACCTCATCAACACCCGTCCCGATCATGGCTGTTCGCCGACCACAACAGCTCCGGGACCTTCCTCTTCCCCCGCCACCCGTCGGTGGCGCACGACCTCGCAGGAGACAGCCATGAAAGCGCTCATACCCTCGCTCTTCGACGCCTCGAAGGTTCCCACGCCGAAAAGCAACGCTCCGAAGGCGCTCACCGACAAGGTCGACGTGGTCCTCGGCATCGCCGCCTGGGCGGGTACCGCCGCAGGCGTGGCGGGCGTCCTGATCACCGGCGCCATGATGGCCATCTCCATGAAGCGCGGCGAGAGTTCCGAGCACATGAGCCGTCTCGGCATGGTGCTGGGCGGCTGTGTGCTGGTGGCCACCGCGGGTCCGCTCGTCACCTTCGTCTTCAAGTAGACAAGAGGGCGGACATCATGTTCGGACGTCACCAGAGAGACTCCGGGGCGGAGCAGCCGTTCTGGAACCAGCAGGGATGGCTGCTCTCCGCGGCCTTTCTCGCCGTTGTCCTCGTCATATCCGGGATCACCTGGCTGTCGGCGGGGGACGACACCCCGGCCGCCCGGCAGGGGAACCCCGCCCAGAAGGGGCCGTTGTCCTCCGCGGCGCCGAAGGGTGCTCAGCCTGCCGCCGACGGGGCCGGCGAGAGCCCGGCCGGCACCGGGCGGCCCGGCGGCTGCCTCACCGACGACGGCGACCAGACGCCCCCGTCGGCCCCGCCCGAGGATCTCGGGTGGCGTTCGCTGGGTCTGTCGAGGATTCCCGTGTCGCCCTCGGCGGGTCCGGTCAGGACCAGCGGTGCGGTCATGTGGTGCTTCGCCCGTACGCCGCTGGGCGCGGTGCTGGCCGCCCACGTGATTCCCGCCCGCATGAGCGGCAAGGACTGGCGCACCGTCACCGAGCAGCAGGTCGTGTCCGGACGTGGACGGGATCTGTTCGTCGCGCAGCGGAGCACCGTCCCGGAATCGGCCGGCAACGGAAGCACGGCCGGCTCGTACGTCGGGTTCGCGCTGAGCTCCTACTCCAAGGACACCGCCATGGTGCAACTCCTCATCAAGAACGTTTCGGGTGGCTACGGAACGACCTTCGTCACCGTGAACTGGGACGGCGGCGACTGGAAGGTGCAGCCCAGGACCAACGGCTCGCTGTACACCTCGTTGACGACCGTGACGGGTAACCACGGATTCACCATGTGGGGGGTGTGACGTGCCCTCCTGCCCCACCGGGGACCCACTGGTCGACGCGATCACGGGCTTCTTCGACTTCCTGGACGACCCGATCGGCACCATCGTGTCGGGCATCGCCCACTCCGTACTCGCCGCGGCCATCGCGGCCTTCGGCGAACTGACCGTGTCGATTCCCACGCTCTCCTCGACCGCTACCCCGCAGCAGGTCAACAACCAGACGCAGTGGGTGGTCGTCTACACGGCGGTCGGCTCACTGATCTTCGCCGCGATCCGGATGGCGATCGAACGCCGCGGGGAGGCCGGCACGACGGCGCTCAAAGGTCTGTTCCGGGTGATTCTCGTGTCGGGCGCGGCGACCACCGTGGTGACCCTGCTGGCGGGACTCTCCGACCGGTACGCCGACTTCCTCTTCAAACAGGCGGCGTACGAACAGCTCACCAGCAACATCGGATGCCAGAACTCCAGTGGCATCGAGGCGTTCCTGCTGCTCGTCCTCGCCTTCCTGCTGCTGATCGCCGCCATCCTGCACACGATCCTGCTCTACATCCGCCTCGGCGTGATGATCGTGCTGCTGGGCACGCTGCCGCTGGCCGCCGCAGCCTCCATGACGGACTGGGGCAACGGCTGGTGGCGCAAGCACATCGGCTGGATGATCGCCTGGCTGCTGTACAAACCGGCGGCCGGACTGGTCATGTACGCGGGCTCCGCGATGATCTCGAACGGCCAGCAGAACGGCATCCAGGAACGCATCGCCGGTATCGGCGTCATGCTCCTCTCCGCCGTGGCACTGCCCGCCCTGCTCAAGCTCATCGTGCCGGCGACCGCGGCGCTCGGCGGCGGGAACGGCGTGGGCCAGGGCGTGTCCGCCGTGGGCGGCGCCGTCGCCTCCGGAGCGAAGTCCGTCGCCTCCGGAAGCGGCGGCAGCGGGGGCGGATCGGCAGGCAAGGCCGGACCCTCGGGAGCTTCGGCAGCCTCGGGCGGCGCCGGTGCGCCGGGCAGCGCCGGGGGCACGGGAAGCGCGGGCGGCGCCGGGTCGAACGGTCAGCAGAGCGCGCCCGGCGGGGCCGGTGCGGCCGGTGGGTCGAGTGCGGCCGGTGGCACGGGTGCGGGAGGAGCGGTCGGCGGCGGTGCGGCCGGCAGCGCGGGTGCGGCAGCCGCCGCAGGTCCTGCGGGAGCCGCCCTGGGCGCCGCGATGGCCGCGGCCCAAGGCGTGGGGAGGATCGCGAGCGGAGCCCTGGACGGCGCCGACGGGGACGCCGGCCACAACCGCTAGCCAGGGCCTGCCGCTCGGGACCGTCCGAACGGCAGGCCCCGAACCACCCACCACCCACCGGGCGTTCGGCCCGGCCAAGCCATTCAGGAAGGAAGCACAACCATGGCTACGGAAGCCGTTACACATCCCACGTACGGGAACTGGCGCCGCCCACGGCGCCCGGGGCTCGGCCCACTCGGCCTGATCGGCACGTTCGGAGTCTTCGGCGGTCTCGTCGTGGTGCTGCTCTCGTCGCTGATCTCCCTGGTCGCCGCCGTGGTGGTGCTCGTCCCTCTCGTCGTCGTGCTCACCCCGCTGGCTCTGCGCACCCAGGACGGCCGCAACCTGTACCAGCTGCTGACCCTGCGCATCGGCTGGCTGCGCCGTAAGTCCAAGGGCGCCCACATCTATGTGTCCGGGCCGCTGTCGCAACGCCCCGGCGGTCGATTCAGGCCGCCCGGGCTGCTGAACCGGGTGACGGCCGGCGAGGGACGGGACGCGTACGACCGCCCGTTCGGCGTGCTGCACCACCGTGGGCGCAACCTCTACTCCGTCGTGCTGGCCTGCGAGCCGGACGGCGGTTCCCTCGTCGACCCCGACCAGGTCGACGTGTGGGTGGCGATGTGGGGCGAGTGGCTCGCCAGGCTCTCGCACGAGCCCGGGCTGCGCGGCGCGTCGGTCGTCGTCGAGACCGCGCCCGACCCGGGCACGCGGCTGGCCGCCGAGGTCCTGCCCCGGATCACGGCGGACGCCCCGCCGGCCGCGCGTGCCGTGATGGAGGAGGTCGTCGAGCGCTACCCGTCCGCCTCGTCCGAGATGCACACCTACATCACCCTCACCTACGGCGTCCCGCCCGGGCAGAAGCGCCGGCACGAGGACGTCGTCAACGACCTCGCCATCCGAATCCCCGGTCTGCTCACCGGACTTGTCGGGGCGGGCGGAGGCTCGGCCTACCCGCTCTCCGCGGAGCGGATCGCCGAGGTCGTACGCGTCGCCTACGACCCCGCCGTCGCGGCGGACGTGCTCAGCGCGCGTGCCCAGCACGGCGGTACGGGACTGGAGTGGGACGACGCGGGGCCGTCCGCCTGTGTGGAGACCGTCAAGTCCTACCAGCACGACTCCGGTTACTCGCGCAGCTGGCTGCTCACCCTCGCTCCTCGCGGCACGGTGCGCTCCGGCGTCCTGCGCAGCATGCTGGAGGCCGCGCCGGGAACCAGGCGCAAGCGGGTCGCGCTCCTCTACCGGCCCATCGACCCCGCGACCTCCGCACGGATCGTCGAAGCGGACCGCCGCAGCGCCCAGTTCATGGCCAGCTCCGGACGCGGCATGGTGCAGGCGAGAGCGGCGTCCGAGGTGCGGGCGGCCGAACAGACGGCGGCGGAGGAGGCGTCCGGTGCGGGACTGGTCGAGTTCTCGCTGATGTTCACCGTCACGGTCGACGACGCCGACCAGCTGGACGAGGCCGACGTGACCGTACGCAATCTCCTTGCCTCGTCCCGCATTTCGATGCGCCCCGCCGACCGCATGCAGGCCGCCGCGTTCAGCTGCACCCTGCCCGTCGGCATCCTTCCGTGGGAGCAGACGCTGATCCCGCACGAGCTCCAGGAGGCACTGTGAGCAGCACCCCCTCGTCGGTGCGGGTCCTCGACCTGGGCGCCGACTGGCCGGCCGGATCGTCCGGGGCCGCCACCGCGCTGAGCCGGATCTCGTTCGCGGACGCGGACGCGGCGGGACCGGACGAGAACGGCGGGAAGCGAAGCCGCAAGAGTACGGAACCGGCCGCCGAGGCGCCCCGTAAGGCGGCCGAGGGGAACGGCAGGGGGAAGGCCCGGAGCAGGGGCGGGGCCGCCCGCCCGGTCCGTGAGCCGTACGTGCCCGCCCGCGGATGGGCCGGCCCCGGCGGCGGACGGGTCGGCTACCTGGACCCGCCCACCATGTGGCGCGCCACCAGCGTGCAGGCGTGCGGGCTCTGGCCGTTCGCCGCAGGTTCGGGGGCGCCCATGAGCGGCGTACCGCTCGGGCAGCACATGTTCACCGGGGCGACCGTGTGCGGCGACCCGCTGTCCTGGTTCACCCGGGCCCGGTACATCTCCAACCCCTCCCTCTTCATGCTCGGCATGCCGGGTCTGGGGAAGTCGACGCTGATCAACCGGATGCTCATCGGACTGTCGGCGACGGGCGTGGTGCCGCTGGTGCTGGGCGACCTCAAGCCGGACTACGCGGACACCGTACGGGCCCTCGGCGGCCAGGTGATCTCCATCGGGCGCGGTGTCGGCGGCATCAACGTCCTGGACCCGGGCGCGATGGGGGCCGCCGCCGAACGCATCGGCGGGGAGGCGGGCCGGGCGCTGGCCGCCGAGACCCACGGCCGTGTCCTCAACATGGTCGCCGCGCTGATCACGATCGTGCGCGGCCGGCCCATGGACGACCACGAGCAGTCGGTGCTCTCCGTCTGCCTGCACCATCTGCGCGAACGCACCCCCAAGGGCCGCACGCTGCTCCTGCCCGACCTGCTCAGGGTGCTCGACGAGGGACCCGCCCGGGTGCGTGCGGTCACCCTGGACCGGGGGGACGACGCCCGGTACCGGGACGCCGTCGATCCTCTGCACCGCTCGCTGCTCGGCATCCTCGACGGGCCGCTGGGCGGCACCTTCGCCTCGGAGACCTCCACGCACATCAACCCGGACGCCTCCGCGGTGTGCATCGACATCTCCCGTATCGGAGAGGCCGACACCCAGCTGACCGCGGCGGCGATGCTCGCCGCCTGGTCGGACGGGCTCGGCACGGTCGCCGCCGCGCACGCGCTGGCCGACGCCGGGCTCGCACCCCGGCGCTGGTTCTTCACCGTCCTCGACGAGCTGTGGCGTCCGCTGCGCGCCGCGTCCGGCATCGTCGACCGTATCGACGCCCTGACCCGTCTCAACCGGTCGCTCGGCCTGGGCGACGCCAAGATCACCCACACGCTCAAGGACGCCGAGGCGCTGGGTACCGACTCGGACCGGGCCAAGGCGCGTGGATTCGTCGAGCGCGCCGGGATGGTCGTCGTCGCCGGACTCCCGAGGGCCGAGATGGAGGACCTGGGCAGGGTGGTCGGTCTGTCGCAGCGGGAGATCGAGTTGGTCTCCTCCTGGTCGTCGCCGCCCGGCTGGGCGAGCACCGGGGCCGACGAGGAGCCGCCGGGGCGCGGGCGGTTCCTGATCAAGGTCGGCGGACGTCCCGGCATCCCGATCAAGGTCGCGATCACCGACACCGAGCGAGGGCTGCACGACACCAACACCCGCTGGACGTCCAACGGTTACGCCGAGGCGCGGGCGGCCGAACGGGCCTCGGCGGCAGCCGCGGTCCTCGCCAACGGCCCCGGTCCCGCCCTCGAACAGCTCGGCCCCGCCGTGGACCTGTCGCGTCCCGCCGTCGACCTGTCCGCCCCGGCCGTCGGGTGGCCGGCATGAGCGGGCCGTCCGGCGGCCGGCCGGCCGGCGACCTCGCTCCGTGGGCGATCGTGGGCGTCGCCGGAGTGTCCCTCGTCCTGTTCGGGGTGACCTGGGCGGGCGGCACCCTGGGAGCGCTGGTGTCGGGAGCGGGCTGGAATCCGCCGCCCTTCGTCATGTCGACGTTCGGCACCCTGGTCACCGGGGGAACGGGCCGGCTCTGGCCCGGCGCCTCCCCGTACGGGGTGTACGGCGGCATCGTCGGCCTGTTCGCGGTGTTCGCCGCCCTCACCGTGCTGGTCGTCCGCGGCGTGCTGGGGGCACGGGGAGGCGCGCACTCCGCCGGTCTCGCCGGCCGTAAGGAGCTCGCGTCCATGGGGCCCAAGGGCATCGCCGCGCGCGCCCGCGAACTGCGCCCCACCCTGAAGGGAATGAAGGAGCTCCATCCCGACGAGACCGGAAACCTCCTCGGCGACCTGGAGCCCTCCGGGCCCGAACTGCGCTCCTCGTACGAGGACGTGGAACTGGACCTGATGGCACCACGCGCCGGAAAGTCCACCGGGATCGCCATCCCCCGGGTGCTGCGCGCCCGTGGGGCCGTGCTCCTCACCTCCAACAAGTCGGACGTGTACGCCGTGACCCGCGCCGAACGCGAGAAGACCGGCACGGTCTGGACGTTCGACCCGCAGGGCATCGCCCACACCCCCCGCGAGATGTGGTGGGACATGCTCGCCGAGTGCGTCACCATCGAGGGTTCGCGCCGGCTCGCCGGGCACTTCGTGGCCTCCGTCAACGACGACGCCTCGCAGAAGGACTTCTGGATCTCGGCGGCCCAGAACACCCTGACCGCGCTGTTCCTCGCCGCGGCGCGCGGCCGGGCACCGGTGACCGATCTGCTGGGCTGGCTCGCCGACCCGGCCGACCGCACCCCGATCGACCTGCTCCGCGAGGCCGGACTGGCCGCCATGGCCGAGCAGTTGCAGGGCACCGTGCGCGGCGCGGTGGAGACCCGGGACGGCATCTACGAGACGGCCCGCCAGTGCGTCTCCTGCCTGCTGGACCCGGGGATCCTGGCCTGGGTGACGCGGGACCCCGCCGTACGTCAGTTCCGGCCGGAGCAGCACGTGCTGGGCCGCGACACGCTGTACCTGCTGTCCAAGGACGGCGGTGGTTCGGCTGCCGGAGTGATCGCCGGTCTCGCCGACGCCACCATGAGGGCGGGCGTCGTCGCCGCCGAGCGGATGGGCGGCAGGCTCGACCCGCCGATGACGGCGGTGCTCGACGAGGCGGCCAACGTCTGCCGCATCGCCGATCTCCCCGACCTCTACAGCCACTTCGGCTCACGGGGCATCAACGTGGTGACCCTGCTGCAGAGTTATCGCCAGGGCGCACGGGTGTGGGGCGACGCAGGCATGGACGCGCTGTGGAGCGCGGCCACGGTCAAGCTGCTCGGTGCGGGGCTGGACGACGCGGACTTCGTGGAGAAGATCTCCAAGCTGGTGGGCCAGCACGACGTGAGCACCGTCAGCGTCTCCAGGAGCAGGGACGGCTCGTCCCGCTCCACCTCGTACCGCCAGGAGCAGGTGCTGCCACCGGACCGGATACGGGCGCTGCCGAAGGGCACCGCGTTGCTGCTCGCCACCGGTGTACGGCCCGCGCTGATCCGGCTCCGCCCCTGGTACAAGGAGCCCGACGCGGACCGCATCTCGGCGGCGGCGAAGGCGGAGGTAGCGGCCATCACGGACCGGGCGGCGCAGTCGTGGTCGAAGGTGGGCCTGACGAAGGCGGGGGAGGCGGGGGGCGCGCTGGAGTCCGTGTGAGGCCGGTACGGGCGCGAAGGATGGGCGGGAGGACCCTGGTCAGGGTGCTCCCGCCCATGCGGTTGCCTAATGCCTCTGTGTGGTTGCTTGTTGGGCCGATGGAGGCGGGGCCGGAGGCGTGGGCAGGGAGGTGACGGTGCTGTGCGTGCGCGGCATTGCGCCTGGGGCTGTGGACGTGGCCGCGGCGACTCTGGGTGATGGCTGGGTGTCGTGGAGCGTGTTCGCTTCGGCGGCGCCCGCCGAGGTGGTGGTGTGGGCGGGCGGTGTGTCGAGGTAGGCGTCGAGGATGGTGGACAGGTCATCGTCGTTCGCCGAGGTGGTGGTGAGGTCGGGCGGTGTGTCGAGGTAGGCGTCGAGGATGGTGGACAGGTCATCGTCGTTGGACGCATCGTCGACGACGAGAAGGTCGAGCTCCTCTTCCAGGTCGTGTTCCGCCTCCTGCTCCGAGACCTCGCCGCCGACGGCAGGGGCGGAGGCCATGACCGTTACCGGAGGCGTAAGAGCGGCGGCCATGGCGGTCGAGCTGCGCTGGGACGTCGCCTGCTGCGCGTGCTCGACGAGCCGCTGAGTCGCTGGAAGCTGACCGTCGCGGTACATCTTCTCCAGCGCCGGGTGCTCGGCCAGTACGGCCTTGACCGCTTGGGCGACGCTCGCCGCCATGCCCTTGTTCTCGTCGGCGTAGAGCGGGGCGAACGGTTCCGGGGGCTGAACCGGGGCCGGCTGGTGCCCGGCCTCATGCTGCCCGGCCGGCTGCTGCCCCGATGGCGCGATCCTCTCCAGGAGCTTCTGGATGAGGTACGCGATCAGCTTCTCGGTATCGGTGGACGTCGAGGCGTCCGGCGCACCGGTGCCGGTAGCGGCCTCGTTCCGTTGCGCGGGGGCAGGTTCGTCGGGACGGGCCGATGGTTCGGGTCGCCCCTGGCGTCGCTGGCGCTCCTGGCGCTCCAGGCGTTCCTGGAGCTCCAGGAGGTCCTGGAGAATCAGGTGCACAGCCGTCTTCGCGGGGTCGGGATCGGGCCCTGTGATGCCCATTTCTGTCGGCGTCGTCATCGCGAGCTGCCTCTCATACGGATCGGCCCCCGGCGCTAGAGGGTGGACGAGGTACCGGCGTTCCGCGACTGCGGAGGAGCTACGGCCGGGCTCACGGCAGTGGAGGCGCCGTGCGTCGCGGGCGTCGGCCTCGCGTAACCCGGCGTGGTCGGCTCGACCAGTCGCAAGCTCGCGGCCATCGCCGGTGTGGGCGCCGCGCCGTTGGGCTGCCGCCAGCTGTTCCGGAGCTCCTTCGAGATGCCCAGCTCGGGAAGCGCGATGCGTTGGTCGTCCATCGTGACGGTGCGCCATGTGATGTCGGGCCAGGTGCTCGGCGCCACTTCGAACCGGGAGATCTCGGAGGCGTGCGTCACCTCCACCTGCTCTCCGTAGACGCCGTTGATGGAGTCGTAGAGTGCGGACATGGCGAAGTGCCCGATGACCGTGGGGCGGTGCCCGTCTCCGGGGGTCCACTTGGCTCCCAGCTCGGTTTCCCTTTCCACCGAGACGATCGAAAGCCGGGTCGGATCGAACGCGCCGTCCTCTGCCGCGCGTCTGACGATCTTCTGGTCCTTGATTCCGTCGTTCGCCAGGGACGCGTAGTTGCCGACCATCTTCTCGGCCGCGGCCCGCATGACGTCCTGGCCCTTTCCCCCGGGGCGGGCGTACATGGCCCAGACGTCCAGATGCGGGAGGGTGTGGGGCTCGGCCTCGTTGTCCGGGTTTCTGGTGTAGGGGCTGTACGAAGGACTTCCGATGTGCCGGGAGATTCCGCTCGGTGCGAGCTGGGGAACCTTGAACTCCGCACCGTTCAGGGACTGGATACTTCCGACGTCCGCGATGCTGTTGTCCGTTATCGCATGCATGGAGAGGTCCATCGAGAGTCCGCCCTGATGGCCGAGGACCATGAAATTCGCGAGGTCCTTGACCGAGATCTCACCCCCGTGCGCCATCTCCCACTTGATGATGTCGTCCAGCATCCCCCGGCTGTACGTGGGCATGCCCTGGGCGAACTCGTCGAGGTGCTCGCTGATGTTCCTGACCGTGAAGCCGGCCGCGTCCGCCGCGTCCCGCATGCCCTGCATCGCAGCGTCGGCGGCTTCGCCCGGCGCGGATTCCTTCGGCAGGACCCAGAAATTCCGCTGCTCCCCCGGGTTCGTCCGCGGGAACTGCGCGCCGAGTCGCACCAGCCCTTCCCTCGCCCATTGCGGGGGCGCGCCGCCGACCCAGATCGTGTGAATGTCCGGCATGTGTTCCTCCGTCTGTCTCCATGGGCTGGTGTGCACCCACACGACGGATAACGGGCCAATCCGGTTCAACGGGCGGCCCGTTGCAGCGGTCCGGGCTGAACCGTCCGCACCGTCCGGTGCGTAGTGCCGGTGTCGATCACCGATGTGCCCGTCAACCAGTGGGAGGCGACCGGATGACCAACGCCGTACAGAGTGCCGAGCCGGCCGGAACGACGCAGCAGGGACCGCAGTTCATCGTGTACCTGGACGGTCCGGCGCACGACGAGGCGCTGACGCTCCTCGGCCGGTGGGTGAAGCATCTCCTGATCCCGGTCTACGGCAGGGAGACCACCTCGTCCGCCCCCTGGTGCGCGCGGTGGTGGGAGCACGAGGAGGCGGTGGCCCAGCTCTACGGGCTGTGGATGGCCTGGCAGGAACTCACCGACCCGGGGGCCGGGATGACCGGCCCCGCGGTCTGGCACCGCGACTACCTCACGCACGTCATGGCCGCGTTGAGGGACCCGTCGGGCCCGTTCGCCGGCTGCAAGCCGGGGGCGCACCGGGCCAAGGACGCGCCCGTGACGGACGTGTACGACGGATGAGCCCTGGGCGGACACTCCCCGGGGCGGCTACCGTGTGTGTCGCGGGAAGCCGCCCCGGGTCGCCGCGCGCAGGACGAACTCGACCGGACCGCTCCGGAAGTGCCGCAGAAGCAGTGCGCTCAGGGCGAGTTGGGCGACGTACAGCACCAGGCAGCCCGCCAGTACGGCCGCGGTGCCGATCCGGTCGTACAGGCCGAGTCCGTATCCGGTGAAGACCAGGGCCAGGACGAGCGACTGCGTCAGGTAGTGGGTGAGCGACATCCGCCCCGCGGATGCGAGCGCCGGGGCGAGCTTCCGGCCGGCCGGGGTGCGTACGAGCAGGAGCACCCCGCAGGCGTACGCCGCGGTGAGGGCGGGAGCAGTCAGGACCCCGGCAGCCGCGCCGATGTGGAACCAGCCGCTGTCCAGCCCGCCGTGGGTGCACACCGCCGTGAACGCCCCGCCGGCCAGGCCGAGAGGCAGCCCGCGACGGACGATCTGCCGCATGCGGTTCCGGTGCCGGCCGGTGTCGGCCGACACCCGCCACCGGCCGGCGGCGAGGCCGACGAGGAACGCCGCCAGCAGTTCGGCGGAGTACAGCACGTTCGCGCCGAGGAACTCCGGCAGCAGCTCCAGATTCGCCCCGACCACCGAGCCCGGGCCGCCCCGGTACGCCGCCACGGTGCCGGCCGTCGTGGCCGTGATGTCCTCGGTCCGCTCGGGGCCGGGCAGTGCGAGCGCGAACAGCCCGTAGGTGAGGAGCAGGACGGCGAGCGTGCCGAGGAGCCCTGCCGCGATCCGCAGCAGCGTCCGGGGCGGCACCGCACGGAGTGCGAACAGGACGAGCCCCAGGGCCGCGTACGTCATCAGGATGTCGCCCGGGTACAGCAGCACGGCGTGCGCGAGGCCGAGCAGGAACAGCGTGCCGGTCCGGCGCAGATGGCGGGCAGCGAACGCGACGCCCGCCTGCGCGGCGGCGCGCTGCTGCAGGGTGAAGCCGTATCCGAAGAGGAACGAGAAGAGGAGGTAGAACTTGCCGGCGACCAGGGCCGTCAGCATCCAGGAGGCGCCCCGGTCCACGAGTGGGGCGCCGGCCCCGCCGCCGGGCGCGGTTGCGGGGCCGGCCATGAGCTGTGCGTTGACGAGCAGGATGCCGAGCAGGGCGAAGCCGCGCAGCACGTCGATGTCACCGATCCGGGCCACGGGTGGGGCGGCTACGGATCCGGGGAGTGCGGACACGCGCGGGGTCAGGAGGCGGAAGTGGCCGGGACCCGTGTGCCCGGCACGCGGTCCGGTGCGGGCACGCGCGCAGGCGGCTCGGCCGGCGAGGTGGCACCTCGGACCTCGGGCCGGAGGCCGGTAACCGGGACGGCGTGGGCGTCCTCGCCCGGCCCGGAGACCTGGTCCTGCCGCTGCCTGCGGGCGGCGACGGACGCGAGTACGGGGTCCGCGGCGAAGAAGCCCAGCGCCGCCACACCGAACAGCGCGCCCGCCAGGCAGGCGATGCCGGCCACGACCGCGCCCGTCGGGGCTCCGGGCCACAGCGCGGCCGTCCCGCCGTCGACCAGCGCGGACAGGGAGTCCAGCGCGAACGGCGGCGGATTCCAGCCCTCGCCGACCAGCGCGACGCCCAGGCTGCCGCCCAGCCAGACGGCGGCAAGCGCCAACGGGGTCAGGATCATCAGGGTCATCAGCCAGGGGACGAGGCCAGTCGCCCGCCACGCGTTCGCACGGTTCTCCCGCTGCTCCAGGTCAGCCACGATGTGCCTCCATGTCTCGGTGTCCGGGGCCGTACGGCCGTTGTCGGACAGCCACCACGCATCACGCCCGGCGCACGGTTCAATCGCTCCGGTCCCGGATACGGAGCCCGGCTGCTGCCGTTGCCCTCCGGGGAAATCACCATGGCTTTCTCCGAACCGCGTTGAACCGGTTGCCTCGCCCATCCGTCGAGGTGCTTGAACACGCACCAGCCCCCGTTCACGCCCGGCGAAGGGAATTCCGCATGCCAGAGCTCACCGCCCTCGACCGCCCCGGCCCGTCGGAGCCCGCAGGCGTGCCCCTTCTCTTCGACGTGTACGTCTCCGACGAGTGCACGGCCGTCGTCAACGGGGAGCACGTCGACGTCGGCGAGGGGGAGTCCGTGCACGAGGCGATCCTCGACCGCCTCCAGCGCCACGCACGCGACCACCGGGGGCCGGTGCGGGCGACGGTCTTCGACCGCGGCGCCCACACCCTGCGGATCGAAGTGGCACCGGACGGCTCCAGCCGCATCCCCGATCCCGACGAGAACGAGAACGGCAACGGGAACGGCAACGGGAACGAGATCGGAATCGGCAACGAGCGCGAGCGCGAGCGCGAGACCGAGCACGCAGGCGCCGCCGTCACCGTCGACGCCTGCGAGAAGGCGCGGCCCGAACCGGCCCCTGAACCGGCCCCCGACCCCGTCGCCGAGCGTGTGGAGCGCATCAGGGAAGCCGTCGACGGAGGGGACACGGAACACGCCGGTGCCCTCGCCGCCGCGCTGCGCGAGTGCCTCGCCGGGGACCACGGGGCCGGGCATCCGCAGGCACTGGAGGCCCGGGCGATGGAGGCGTACGTGGCCCATCTCGCCGGTGACCACCGACTGGCCACCTCCCTTGCCATGGGCGTGGCCCGGATCCGCTGCGGCCTCGGGGACGCACGCGCCGCCGACGACGTGATGCGGGCGACCGCCGCGTGGCAGTGGCTGCCCGACGAGCGGGCCGTCGCCGCGCACGGCCGCGAACTCCTGCACCTGTGGGCGCACTTGGAGGCGAAGGTCCGGCTGGAGCCCCCGCACGCCGAGGCGATGCGCCTGGTCAGACAGCATTTCGTGGGCCAGGACCCCGATGACCGCGCGGACCTGGGAGGGATGTCGGCTGTGTCGCAGAACACGTGCGCTCTGTGACGATCACCTCAGCCTCGTGCTCCCCGGCATGTCAAATGTGTTGACATAGGCGGCCGAAGAGGCATTCTGTGCCCACGCGGCGGCGAACCTGCTGAAGACGCCCCCCTCGCGGCGGTTCCCCGGACCGCTAACGTCCCCCCAGAGAATCGCTTCTGTGGGGGGCGCGAACACCAATGGAAACAACGGGCGTTACCGGTCTCCGGTTCACGGTTCTGGGTCCGTTCCAGGCATGGCGGGGCGCGGACCCCGTGCAGCTGGGCTCGCCCCAGCAGAGGGCCGTACTCGCGCTGCTCCTGCTCAGGCAGGGCCGCCCGGCCTCCGTCGACGAACTCGTCGACGCGGTGTGGGACGAGGACCCGCCCATGGGCGCCGTTTCCGTGCTGCGGACCTACATCTCCCGCCTGCGCGCGGTACTCGAACCGGGCCGGGCCAAGAACCGGCCGCCCGTCGTCCTGGTCTCCGTGGCCGGTGGATACGCCGTCCACGTCTCCGACGGCGCACTCGATCTCACCGTCTTCGAGTCCCGGCTGCACGAAGCCAGGGCCCTCAGGGACCAGGGCTCCCACCGGGCAGCCCGTGACCTGCTGCGATCCGCACTCGACGCCTGGAACGGGGCACCGCTGGCCGGTGTTCCCGGCGCAGTGGCCGAGGCGGAGCGGGCCCGGCTCACCGAGCTGCGGCTCGCCGCGACGGAGGTCCGCGTCGAACTGGACGTGGAGCTGGGCGGCCACAGCGACGTCGTACCGGAACTCATCGCCCTGGCCGCGGCCCATCCGCTCCGCGAACGGCTCCGATTACTCCTGATGCTCTCGCTGTACCGGTGCGACCGGCAGGCCGAAGCCCTGGCCGTCTACCACGACACCCGCCGCATCCTGATCGCCGAGCTCGGCATCGAACCGGGCCCCGCGGTCCGGGACCTCCACCGGCAGCTCCTGGCGGCCGACCCGTCGCTCGCCGCCCCCCGGACGACGCCCGCACCACGGAACGCGACGGTACGCCCGGCCCAACTTCCCTCGGACCTCACCGACTTCACCGGACGCGAAGCGGAGACCGCACGCGTGACCGCGGCACTGTCGGGTGCGGCAGGCACGGCCGTACCGGTGGCCGTGCTCACCGGCATGGGCGGAGCCGGCAAGACCGTCCTGGCGGTGCACGCGGCCCACGCCGTGAGCGGACACTTCCCCGACGGGCAGCTCTACGTGGATCTGCGCGGGGCCGACGGCACCCCCGCCGACCCGGCGGCCGTACTCGCCGGGTTCCTGCGCGCCCTGGGGGAGAAGGACCAGGGCATGCCGGACAGCCCGGTGGAACGGGCGGCGCTCTACCGCTCGGTCCTGGCCGGGCGCCGGGTCCTGGTCGTGCTCGACAACGCCTGTGACGCGGAACAGGTGCGTCCGCTCCTGCCCGGTTCCGGAGGGTGCGCCGCCGTCGTGACGAGCCGTTCCGCACTTGCCGCGCTCTCCGGTGTCACCCACGTCGGCGTGGAGGTGTTCCGGCCCCAGGTCGCTGCGTCCCTCTTCGCCCGTATCCTCGGCGGACCCCGCACCGAGGGCGAACGGCTCGCGATCCTGCGGGTCGTCGACCTCTGCGGCGGCCACCCGCTGGCCGTGCGCATCGTCGCCAGCCGGCTCGCGGTCCGCCCCGACTGGACCGTCACCGACACGGTCGACCAGCTCAAGGACGAGCGGCAGCGCATCAGCGAGCTACGGATCCAGGGCCTGGGCGTCGAGGCGTGTTTCCGGCTCGGGTACGGCGAACTCGACGCGGAGCAGGGGCGCGCGTTCCGTCTGCTGTCCCTCCCGGCACCCAGCCTCCTCACGCTGGTCGAAGCGGCGGCCGTAATCGGCCGGACCCCGGAGGTGACCGAGTCGCTGCTCGAATCGCTGGTCGACGTCGGCATGCTGGAGTCGACGGCCCGGCGGTGCTACCGCTTCCACGACCTGCTGCGGCTGTTCGCGCGGCAACGCGCCCAGGAGGAGGAGTCGGCCACCGCACGCGAGGCCGCGCTCACGGGCCTGCTGGACCTGCTGCTGGCCACCGCCCGCAACGCGTACGGTCTGATCCGCCCCGGGCACAACGTCCCCCTGTCGCTGCCCCCCACCGAACACCGGGGTGTGACCTTCGCCGACGAGGGAGAAGCCTGTGCCTGGGGGGCCCGGCAGCTGGCCCCGGCGCTCGAGTTCGTGGCGCAGATCGCCCGGTCGGCGCCTGCGGGGGCGGCCGAACTGGTGCTGGCCCTCGACCCCTTGCTGATGTCCGAGCACCGGTGGCGCGACGTGATTCCCGTCGCCCGCACGGTGGTCGAGGCCGCGCGCCGGGCGGGCGACCGGCGTGCGGAGCAGCGGATCTGCTACATGCTCGGGGGTGCGCTGATGCAGGTGGAGGACCTGGACCGCGCCCACGAGATGACGAGCCGCGCGGTCGAGCTGTCGGTCGGGACCGCGGACCACACGATGCACGCCATGGCGCTGAACGTCGCGGCGCTCCTGGCGATGAAGCGGGGCGGCGAAACGGAAGGGCTGGAGCTCGGCCTGCGGGCCGTGGCCGCGGCGCGCACGGCGGGAGACCGGTCCGTCGAGGCGCTCGCCCTCGGCAACGTCATCCTGGAGTGCGTGCGGCTCGGGCAGGTGGACGAGTTGCTTCTCGACACGGCCCTGCGGCAGTTGGACCTGTACGAGAGTCTCGGCGATCAGCACGGCCGCATCCACGCGCTCTACCGCATCGGCCAGGTGCTGCTCGGGCTGGGCCGGCCGACGGAGGCGTTGCTCCGCTTCGACGAGTGCCTGGAGCGTCTCGGCTCGGACGGACAGTCCTTCATGCGCTGCGCGAACCTGATCAGGGGCGCCGAGGCGCACCTGGATCTCGGACAGCCGCAGACGGCCGCCCGGTACGCGGAGCGGGGGATCGCCCTCGCCAGGGAGATGAACTACGAGCGAGGCGAGGCCCAGGCCACCCGGTTGCTCGGCAACGCCCTGGCCCTGATGGGGCACGAGTCGTGGGCGCGGGCCTGCTGGGAGCGGTCGCTCGCCGTCTGTCTGAGGCTCGGCATGGCCGACGAGGCCGCACGCATCCGCGTAAGGCTGGCGCCGCAGTCGGCCGAGGCACGCTGATCCCGAGGCTCCCCGGAGCCGGTCGTCCCCTCGCTTGAACCGCTCGTTCCCGCAGGGACGTTGTAGGGGCGAGCGGCGTGAAGTCCTCACCCGCTCGGTCCGTTGTGCCGCACAGCGGCACGACGCCCACGCCCTCTACGCGTGACGGAGCGTCATCAAGGTGATACGAACAGCGATCGGCAGGGGTGGTCGGGCGGTGGTGGCCGCCGCCGTGGTCTGCCTCGTCGCCGCGACGGCGCAGGGCGCGGCGGCGGATCCCTCGCCGGGCCCCGGCACAGGAACCGGCACAGGCGCCGGCCCCGCCCGGCCCATGTCCCTGGCCGAGGTGCGCGACGAGCTGGACCGGCTGTACCACGATGCCGAGGTCGCCACGGACACGTACAACGCCGCGGAGGAACGGGCCGGTAAGCAGTCCGCCCGGGTGGCCGCGCTCGCCGAGGACCTGGCGGCCGGCAAGGTCGCGCTGAAGCGGCTGACGTCACGCATGGGGGCCGCGGCCCGTGCCCAGTACCGCAGTGGTGGCCTGCCCCTCGACGTCCAGTTGCTGCTGAGTGCCGACCCCGACGACGTCCTGGACGAGGTGGGCCTGGCGCGCCAGGCCCAGCACGGGATCGACGGACTGCTGCGGGAGCAGACCCGTATCCAGGAGGAGCTGCGCAAGAAGTCCGCCGCGGCCTCCGTGCAGTTGGAGAGGCTTCAGGGCAGTCGCAAGGCCGGAGCCGATGCCCGCAAGCGCATCGAGAAGCGCATCGCGACGGCCGAGTCACTGGAACTGCGGCTGGAGGAGAAGGAGCGCAAGCGCCTGCTGGCGATGCAGAAGAAGGCCGAGGGCGAGGCGCACGATGCGTTCCTGCGGTCCGGCTCGCTGAAAGACGTCAAGGGGCGGGCGAGCGAGGAGGGGGCGACGGCCGTCGCCTTCGCGAGCGAGCAGCTCGGCAAACCCTACGACTGGGGCGCGGAGGGTCCCGACACCTACGACTGCTCCGGACTCACCTCGCAGGCGTGGGCCGCCGCGAAGCGGACCATCCCCCGTACCTCGCAGGAGCAGTGGCGTCTGTTGCCACGCATCGGCATCGGGGCGATGCGTCCCGGCGATCTGATCATCTATCACCGGGACGCCAGCCATGTGGGCATCTACATCGGTGGCGGCTCGATCATCCACGCACCGCGACCGGGTCGGCATGTCACCGTCGCCGACGCGGGCTCGATGTACATCCTCGGGGTCGTACGCCCCGACAAGCGCCCCTGAGCCCGCCGGTGGCTCACTGTTCCGGCAGGGCCTCGGCCGACGCCTTCCGTGCCAGGGCGGCAGCCTTGCGCTGGTACGCCAGCAGGCCGGCGAAACCGGCCAGGAAGCCCGTCATCAGTCCGGAGATCGCGTGGTTGACCGCGTTGAGCCCCTCGCTGTCCGGCATGCCCACCAGCAGGTAGTTGATGCCCGCGCTCATCACGGCGCCGATCGCACCGCCGATCAGGCCACTGATCAACGGTTCCCGCACGGAAGGGGCGGGGGCGGCGGTTCTGGCGGGGGTGGCGGGCGCGGTCATGGTTGACTCCTGGTACGGGCTCCGGTGACGTCCGGACAACCGGACGCGAGACGGATCACACATTGCGGCAGGAACGCCCCCGGAGGGAACAGTCCAGCCCATGCAATGACGTGATGACGCGCATCCACGCGGCGGATATCGGCCCGAAACGGTACGCAGCGCCCCGCGTGAACCGCGCCCCCCCCGACGACCCGTCCGGAGTCCCGACTCAACGGAAAGGCCCGGCCGTTGGCACGTCCGCCCTCACGGAGCGCGCCGACGGCCGGGCCACCCGCCCGCTGCCCTCAGTGGAGCGCGGGAGCCTCCGGGTCGCGCCGGACGCCGACCGCGGCGAGGACCGCACCGGCCACGCAGAGCACGCCCGTGACGAGCGCCGCGGTGTGCACCCCGTTCATGAACGCCTGCCCGCTGCCCTCGACCACCGCCGCCCGAAGCTGCGCGGGCATGTCGGCGGAGACCGGTGACACTCCCATCGCCACCGCGTCCTTGGCCTCCTGCAGCCCCGCGGCCATGGGTCCGGGGACCCCGGCGGAGGTGAGTTCACCGGTCAGTGTCGAACCGACCCGGCTGCTGATCAGGGAGATCAGTACGGAGGTGCCGAGCGCCCCGCCGACCTGGAGCGCGGTGGCCTGGAGACCGCCCGCCACCCCGCCGTCCTTCACGGGCGCGTTGCCGACGATCGCGTCGGACGAGGCGGCCATCACCATGCCGACGCCGAGGCCCAGGGCGATGAAGGGGGGCCACATCGCTGCGTACGAGGAGTGCACGCCCCAGCCCAGCAGCCCGAAGGAGGCGGCGGCCTGGAGCACCATGCCCAGCGGCATGGACAGCCTGGCCCCGAAGCGCTCCGTGATCTTGGCACCCAGTGGCGCCGCGACGACCGACGCGAGGCTCAGCGGAAGGGTCCGTATGCCCGCCTCGACCGGGGTGAAGCCGCGGACGTTCTGGAGGTACAGCATGACGAAGAAGATCACGCCGAGCAGGACGAAGAAGTTGACCGCGGTGATGACCGTGCCGATGGTCAGGGCCGGACTGCGGAACAGCCGCATGGGCAGCAGCGGATGGGCCACCCGGGTCTCGTACCGGCCGAACACCGCCAGCAGGACGACGCCCGCGCCGAGCGTGGCCAGGGTGGAGGCCGAACTCCAGCCCCAGGTCTCGCCCTTGACGACGCCGAAGACGAGGACGAGCAGTCCGAGCGCCAGCAGGAGCACGCCGGGGACGTCGAAGCGCTGCTCGCCGGCCGGGTTCTTGCTCTGCGGCAGGACGAACGCGCTGAAGGCGAGCGCGACGATGCCGATCGGGAGGTTGATGAAGAAGACCGATTCCCAGCTGACGTGCTCGACCAGCAGCCCGCCGACGATCGGGCCGAGCGCGGTGGAGACGGAGGACACCATCGCCCAGATCCCCACGGCCATACCGAACTTCCTCGGCGGGAACACCGCGCGCAGCAGACCGAGCGTGTTGGGCATCAGCAGTGCGCCGAAGAAGCCCTGGAGGGCGCGGAAGGCGATGACGCCCTCGATGGAGCCCACGAGGCCGATGGCGACCGAGGCCACGGTGAAGCCGGCGACGCCGACCAGGTAGTAGGTGCGCCGTCCGAAGCGGTCGCCGAGCTTTCCGCCGAGGATCAACGCGGCAGCCAGCGCGAGGAGATAGGAGTTGGTGACCCATTGCAGGTCGGCGGTGGACGCGTGGAGGTCCCGGCCGATCTCCGGGTTGGCGATCGCGACGACGGAACCGTCGAGGCCGACCATGAACAGGCCGAAGGCGACGGCGACGAGCGTCAGCCAGGGGTTGCCCCGACGGCCGGCCGGCCCATCGGGCAGGGCGCGGGTGGGCAGGGGGGAGTGGTCCACGGCAGTGGAGGGCATACGGATGCCTTGCTTCCTGAAAAAGGGTCGAGCGACGGGAGGGTGACCGACGGCCGCGCGGGGCGTCGTCAGTGAGAGGCGGCGCGCAGGTGCCGCGTCAGTCCCTGGAGCGCACCGAGGGCGGAGCCGATCGCATCGAGATCGCCGTCGGTCAGCGCCGACAGGGCCTCGGCCACATACCCGTCCTTGAGCGCCCCGACGACGGCGAGGCGCCTACGGGCCTCGGGCGTGAGGTGCAGGTGGGCGATCCGCCTGTCGGCCGGGTCCTGCCTGCGCTCCAGCAGCCCCTCGGCCGCCAGCTGGGTGACCAGCGCGCTCACGTTGTTCGGCTTCATGAGCAGCTCGTCGGCCGCCGCGCGCACGGTGATGGCCTCGCGGTCGCCGACGAGCCGCAGCAGCGCCAGCTGGCCCTCGGGGAGCTTGGGGTACGGGATGTCCTGGGCGAGACGCCGGTCGAGTGCCCGGTGCAGCGCGGGCAGGACAGCCGTCATCGCGGACGCGATGCGGCGGATGTCCTGTTCGGACGCGCTGGGGGCAGACATACGGGCATCATAAGTATGCCTGGATACCTATGTCAAAATAGCCAAGTGTCGCGATGGGCGGAGCGGTGCCGGTCAGTCCGCCGGTCCGTCGGCGAGAGCCGGCATGTTCTCGATGAGGTCGGCGGCGCGCCGGGTACCTCCCTCGGCCCGTGCGTCGGTGCGCAACTGTGCGGATCGGCGGGCGACTTCCGGATCGGTGACCAGGTCCTTCAGGGCCGCTCGCAGGGTCTCGGCAGTGGCGTCCGGGGTGTCGATGCGGCGGGCGATGCCCAGCTCCACCAGCCGGTCCGCGTTCATGAACTGTTCGGCGCCCTGCGGTACGGCGATCATCGGGACGCCCGCGAGGAGCCCTTCGCCGCAACCGCCCATTCCGGCGTGGGTGACGAAGGCGTCCGCCTGCTCCAGGATCGCCCTCTGCGGGACCCAGGAGTGCACCTCGACGTTGGGTGGGACGTCGCCGAGCTCGTCCGGGTCGGTGTACCTGCCGATCTGGAGCACGACGTGCCAGCCGGGCAGGTTTCCGTACGCGGCGACGCACTGCCGGTAGAACTCCGGTTGGCGCGTGTACGCCGAGCCCAGGGAGATCAGCAGTACGTTCTCCGCGTCCGCCGGCCTGGTCCAGCCGTCCGTGCCGGCGCGCACGTCGAAGCAGGGCCCGACGAAGGTCACCGCCTCCGTGTCGACCCTGTCGGCGTTCGGCTGCATCGCCTTGGGGATCAGGGCCAGGGCCTGCGCGGGAGGACCGGAGAAGGCGTCCACGTCGAGGGTGGTCGCCCCGCAGCCGGCGAGCCAGTGGGCGAACTTCTCCCGGTAGGCGTCGGCGCCGGGCACCTTCCGCAGGTGCGCGGCGACGTCCTCCTCGTAGCCGTCCCAGGCCACGAACGTCGGGGACAACTGCAGGAGGGGCCGGCCCTGCGCTTCGGCGAGCGCGCGTGCGGCGTAGGCGCCGATGTCGTACAGATACAGGTCCGCGGGGTCGTTGTCGTAGGCGGCGTGCAACTGGGGCAGTGCCTGGACGGCCTCGTCGAGGAAGAGGTCCATCGCGGCGATGGGGTCGGTGGGCCAGTTGTTGTCGGCGACCGGCAGCACGGAGGTGCAGGGCACCGGTTCGGCGCCGGTGGCGGCGATCCGGTCGGCCATGACGGGGGCGTTGGCGTAGGTGACCCGGTGGCCGCGGGCCACCAGCTCGCGGATGAGCGCGAGGCTGGGCAGGACGTGGCTGACGATCGGGATGCCGATCATCGCGATGTGGGAGCGGCGGCGGGACAAAAGTGATCACTCGTTTCGGGTGCGGGGCGGGCAGAAGCGGCGCGGTCGAGGTGGACGGGCCTACGTCACGGCTGCGGTGTGCAGGGCGAGGTGGGTTCCTCGCCAGCGCTGCCGGAGCAACCGGTCGTGGCTGACGAGGACGACGGTGCCGGCGAAACCGGCCAGGGCGGTCTCCAGTTCCTCGGCGAGGGCTGGAGACAGATGGTTGGTGGGCTCGTCGAGCAGGAGGACGTCCGCAGGCCGGCTCACCAGCCGCGCCAGGGCGAGCCGCTGCCGCTGGCCCGTGGAGAGCCGCGCCGTCGGGACGGCGAGCTGGGTGCGCTCGAACAGCCCGAGAGCGAGGAGCTGTTCGGCGTGCTCGTCGGCGTGCCCCGCCCGCCCACGGGCGTAGGCGGTCAGGAGGGTCTCGTCCGCCGAGCCGGGGTCCGGGTCCTGCGCGAGGTACCCGATCCGGCCGCAGCTCGTGACGTGCCCGCGGTCGGGGGCCAGGTCGCCGGCCAGGACGCGCAGCAGGGTGCTCTTGCCCGCGCCGTTCCCACCCGTGATCAGCAGGCGTTCGCCCGCCCGGACCGTCAGATCGATCGGGTCCAGTCTGCCGGCGACAGTGAGTCCGGCGGCGTCGAGCACGGCGCCGTGCAACTGTCCCGCGCGCAGCTCGGGCGAGAAGTTCAGGGGCTCAGGCGGGGCCGGGACCGGGGCGTCCAGCAGGCGGCGCAGCCGTTCCTCGGCGTTGCGGACGCGGCTGGCCAGGGACTGCTGCACACGGGCGCCGGCCCGGTCGTAGGCAATTTTGTTCCCGTCCTTCATCGGCCTCCCCGGGGCCACGCGGCGGGCCGTACCCGCAGCCGCCTCGCGCACCCGGTCGACCTCGCCACGCCACCGGTCGTGATGCTCGGCCCACCGCCGCCGCGCCGCCGCCTTCTCCGCGAGGTAACCGGCATAGCCGTTGCCGTACCGGACGACGCCGTGCCGGTCGCCGTCCACCTCCAGCAGGCTCGTCGCGACGTGTTCGAGGAAGCCCCGGTCGTGGGAGACGACCACGGTGGTGCCCCGCCGGCTGCGCAGGTGCTCCTCCAGCCACGTCAGGGCGGGCTCGTCCAGATGGTTGGTCGGCTCGTCCAGTAACAGCACCTCCGGGTCGGCTGCCAGAACCGCCGCCAGACGCAGCCGGATCTGTTCGCCGCCGGAGAGGCTGCCGATGGTGGAGGCGCGGTCCACCTGCCTCAGGCCGAGGCCGTGCAGGGCGCGTTCGAGCCGGGCATCGGCGTCGTAGCCGCCGCGCAGCTCGAAGGCCGAGACGGCCTCGCCGTACTCGTCCAGCACCGATGGGTGGCCTCCGGCCATCGCCTTCTCCAGGTGGCGCATCCGCGCTTCGATCGCGCGGAGATCGCCCAGGGCCCGGTCGATGACCTGTCGGGCCGTCATGTGCGGCGGCAGGCCCCCGTCCTGGGCGAGGTAACCGACGCCGCCGTCGGCCTGCAGGACGATCTCCCCCTGGTCGGGGCGCTCCCGCCCGGCGAGCAACCGCAGCAGGGTGGTCTTGCCCGACCCGTTCTCGCCGACGATCCCGGTGCACTCGCCCTTCGTGAGCGCACAGGTCACCGAGTCGAGAACGGGCCTGCCGTCGAAGGACTTGCTGACTGCGAGCGCAGTGATCTGTGTGGGCATGCGAGCAACTCCGAAGCTGTCGGGGACGGAACGGTCGGCTGGGACCGCAAGGCCGGAAGGACGCTTCGGAAGAGCATCGGCAACTCCACTAGTGCGACAACTGTTGCTTTAAGATGCTGGCATGAGCTGGCCCGCCGGGCAACCGGATTCACGATGACCGACGCACCGGACAACGTTCCGGAGCACGACGGCCCCACCGCGCCGCCCGACCGCCGACCGGGCGGCCGTACGGCCCGCATCCGTGCTCAGGTACTCGACGCGGTACGCGCCGAACTCGGGGAACACGGGTACGAGGGGCTCACGATGGAGGGCGTCGCGGCCCGTGCCGGCGTGCACCGCGCCACGGTCTACCGGCGCTGGCAGGACGTCGGTGGCTTGCTCGCCGATGTCCTCGACGCCGCAGGCGAGGACGACTGGCAGCCCCCGGACACCGGCTCCCTGCGCGACGACCTGACGGCTCTCAACGAAGAGATCCAGGAGTCCTTGGTCGCACAGCCGTCGATTCCCGAAGCCCTGATGGCCGCCTCGTTCCGCTCCGCACAGGCCGCCCACGCCCAGACCCGGCTGTGGGAGGACCGGTACGCGCGCTGCGAGGTCCTCGTCGAGCGTGCCGTCGAACGCGGTGAACTCCCGCCGCACACGGACGCGCGGCGTCTGCTGATCACCGCCACCGCACCGCTCTACCACCAGCTGGTACTTCTGCGGACCGCCCCTGATCCGCGGCTGCCCGCCCACGCGGCGACCACGGCGACCCTGGCCGCCGCCGCCGGAGCGTTCACCCGCCCGGCGCCGGGCGGAGGATCCTGACGGTCGGCCTGCCCGGGCCGCGTGCGTTACCGGGTGTTCCGTCGGTCCTCGCGGCCGGAGAGGGCCATGGGGTGGTCCGCGGCCCAGGACGCGAGGATGCGCAGCCCGTCGTGGGAGGGGGTGCCCGCCTCGGCCGTCCAGACGACGAGCTGCTGGTCGGGGTCGGTGCTGGCGGTGAGCGTGTCCCAGTCGAGGGTGAGATCACCCGCGACCGGATGGTGGAGCGTCTTCGTGCCGACACCGAGGGTGGCGACGTGGTGGGCGGCCCACCACCGGCGGAAGTCCGGGTCCTGGACGGAGAGTTCGCCCACCAGCGTCGTCAGACGGGGGTCGTCGGCGTATCTGGCCGCCTCCATGCGCAGCTGGGCGACGCAGGTGCGGGCGACGGTCTCCCAGTCCGCGTACAGCGACCTCATGGCCGGGTCGGTGAAGATCAGCCGGACGTAGTTCCGCCGATGCTCCGGAAGGCTGCCGAAATCGGCGACGAGGGCGGCGCCGAGCGTGTTCCACGCCAGGATGTCCATGCGCCGGCCCATGACGATCGCGGGAGTGGAGGCGAGATCGTCGAGGAGCCGCTGCAGCTGGGGCTGGACCTTCTGCCGGGTGCGCCGCCGGGGCCGCTTCTGTTCCTTGCCGGCCAGACCGAAGAGGTAGCCGTGCTGGTCCTCGTCGAGATTCAGGGCCCGGGCGAGGACGGCGAGCACGGCCGCGGACGCCTGGATGCGCCCCTGCTCCAGGCGGGTGTAGTAGTCGGTGCTGATCGACGCCAGCCGGGCCACTTCCTCCCTGCGCAGACCGGGCACCCGGCGCGGTGACCCGTCGTCGGGCAGGCCCACGCTGCGGGGGCTGAGCTCGGCCCGCCGGGCCTTGAGGAATTCACCCAGCTCGTCGAGATGTGCGTCGCGGGTCATGAAATCCAGTCTGCCACCGGCCGCCCGCGGTGTGAGGGGGAGAGTTCTGTCCCAGGGAGCGGCGATCCGAAGGGGCGGTCCGCCCGGCCGGTGGCCGTACGGGCCCGCTCACTCCTCGGGCGGCGGCGCCGTGCTCTTGCGTACGACCAGGCTGGTGGCCAGCTCCAGTCGCGTCGACACCGGTTCCTGGGCCCGCAGCCGCATCAGCATCTGTGCCGCCTCCTCCGCCATCTGACGCAGCGGCTGATGCACCGTCGTCAGCGCCGGGCTCGCCCAGCGGGCGATGGACACGTCGTCGTAGCCGACTACCGAGAGGTCGTGCGGAACACGCAGTCCGTTGACCCGGGCGGCCTCCAGGACGCCGAGCGCCTGGAGGTCGCTGCCCGCGAAGATCGCCGTGGGCCGCCGGGACCGGGACAGCATCTCCGCGGCGCGGTCGTATCCGCCCTCCACGTGGAAGTCGCCGAACATGATGAGCTCGGGGTCGACCTCCAGTCCCGCCATGCTCATCGCCGACCGGTAGCCGTCCAGGCGGGCCCGCGAGCACAGCATGTCCTCGGGTCCGGTGATGATGCCGATGCGCCGGTGGCCGCACTCGATCAGATGCCGGGTGGCGGCGAGTCCGCCGTTCCAGTTGGCCGAGCCGACCGACGGTACGTCGGGGTCGGGGTCACCCGCCGGGTCGATGATGACGAAGGGGATCGAGCGCGCCCTGAGCTGCTGCTTGACCTCGCTGGGCAGGGCGGAGAAGACCAGGACGACACCGAGCGGCCGGCGCTGGAGCATCGCCTCCATCCAGTCGGGGCTGGGCGAGTGCCGGGTTCCGCTCTCGGTGAGGACGACCCCGGCGTTGTGGGCCTTGGCGACGTTCTCCACCCCCCGGATCAGCTCCATCGCCCAGATGCTCTCCAGCTCGTGGAACACGATCTCGATGAGCGGTGCCTCGCGGGCCGAGCGCGTGGTGCGCCGGTACGCATGGGCCTCCAGCAGGCGCTCCACCTTGGCCCTCGTCGGGGGCGCCACGTCCTGCCGGCCGTTGAGGACTTTCGAAACTGTCGAAATGGAGACGCCGGCCTGTTGGGCCACCTGGGCGAGGGTGATGCGGCCCATTTCCTCGTCATCGCGCATGGCGAGGAGCATAAAGCACGAAACAAGAGCCACCGCGGCGTAACGCTTTGATAACCCGGTGACCGAGGGTTGACCCCCCAGATGAGGAGTCCTAGCGTCCCGACTCAGGAAGTTTCGGTAATGGTACCGAAAATGTTTCGAGAGGCGAGTCGATGAAGCAACGCGCACGGTTCCTGCGGACCGCTGTCGTCGGTGGTGCCGCGCTGGCCATGGTGCTGTCCCTGTCCGCATGCGGAGGTGGGGGTTCCGACTCGGCCGGCGGGGACGACACCATCCACGTCCTGGTCTACGGGGACGCGACGAACAAGGTGGAGAAGGAGCTCGTCGCCACCTTCAACAAGACGTCGAAGGTGAAGGCCGTTCTGGATACGATCCCGGGCGCCGACTACCAGGCCAAGCTCCAGACGATCATCAGCAGCAAGCAGGCACCGGACGTCTTCTTCAACTGGGGCGGCGGAAGCATCAAGCCGTTCGTCGACGCGGGCCTGCTGCTCCCGCTGGACGACTTCATCGCGGAGGACCCCGACCTCAAGGCGAAGTTCCTGCCCTCCGTGTTCAACAGCGCGGTGCTCGACGGCAAGTCGTACGGCGTACCCATGCGCGGCACGCAGCCGGTGCTGCTCTTCAACAACGGCAAGGTCCTCAAGGACGCCGGCGTCGAGGCGCCGAAGACCTGGGACGACCTCCTCGGCGCGGTCGAGGCGCTCAAGGCCAAGGGCGTCACCCCGATCGCGCTGGGCGGCGGTGACCGGTGGCCGACGCTGATGTGGTTCGAGTACCTCTACGACCGCATCGCCGGCCCGGAGCTCTTCCAGAAGGCCCTCGACGGCGACAAGGAGGCGTGGGCGAGCCCCGACAGCCGCAAGGCGCTGGGCATGATCAAGGAACTGGTCGACGCGGGCGCCTTCGGCACCAACTACGACTCGGTGAAGTTCACCGACCAGGGATCGCCGACCCTCCTCGCGACGGGCAAGGCCGCCTTCGAGCTGATGGGTT
The DNA here is from genome assembly GCF_036195325.1 of Streptomyces sp. NBC_00234. Taxonomy (NCBI): domain Bacteria; kingdom Bacillati; phylum Actinomycetota; class Actinomycetes; order Kitasatosporales; family Streptomycetaceae; genus Streptomyces; species Streptomyces sp. NBC_00234. The sequence goes on from NZ_CP108101.1 coordinate 6,186,613, forward strand.
CGTGGGAGTACTCGACCCAGCAGGACGCCTTCCCCGAGTTCGCGAAGAGCGACCTCGGCTTCAGCGCGTTCCCGTCCGTCGCGGGCGGCAAGGGCGACCAGGCGAACATCGTCGGGAACACCAACAACTTCTACTCGGTGCTGAAGAAGACGAAGCACCCGGAGGCCGTCGCGGAGTTCCTGAAGCTCCAGTACTCCGACCAGTTCGTGAAGGCGCAGCTCGGCATCGGGAACCTGCCCACCACGACGAACACCGAGGGCTTCCTCGACACCGCCGCCAGCCCCGAGTTCGCGAAGTTCCAGTTCGACCTGGTCAAGGCCGCGCCGGCGTTCCAGCTCTCCTGGGACCAGGCGTATCCGCAGGCGGCGAGTACCACCATGCACCAGTCCCTCCAGCAGTTCTTCAACGGCTCGATGGACGAGGACGCCTTCATCAAGGCCATGCAGGCACTGCCGACCTCGTGAGCTCCCTGAAATCCGGACTCGGAACACGTGACATGACCGCAACTGCCACTGCCTCCGTGGACAGCGAGAAGGCCGGACGGACCGGTAAGCCCTCCGGTCCGTCCGGCATCGGAGCGGGCCGCCCGGGATTCGTCTGGGCGGCCCCCGCCGCTGTCTTCTTCGGCCTCTTCGCCATCGTCCCGCTCATCCTGGTCGCGGTGCTCTCCTTCGCCAGCTGGGACGGCCTGAGCGACCCCGAATTCGCCGGCCTCGACAACTGGAAGAAGCTCCTCGACGACCCCGTCATGATCAAGAGCCTCTGGCTCAGCGTCCTGCTCACCGTGCTCGGGGTTGTCGTCCAGACCCCGCTGAGCATCCTGCTCGGTGTCTGGGCGGCGGGGCACCAGCGCAACCGGGCCGTCCTGTCCGCCATCTACTTCGTCCCGATGCTGCTGTCCATCGCGGCCGTCTCCGTTCTGTGGCGTGCCGTCCTGGACCCCAACTTCGGGGTCCCCGCCCAGGCCACGTGGCTGTTCGGCGACGGCAATCTGTTCGGAGTGCAGTCCAGCGCGATCGGCGTGCTCGTCTTCGTCAGCACCTGGCAGTTCACGCCGCTGCACACACTGATCTACCAGGGCGCGGCGCGCGCGGTGCCGCCGGTGCTCTACCAGGCGGCGCAGATCGACGGCGCGGGCACGGTGCGGCAGTTCTTCCACATCACGCTGCCCCAGCTGCGCAACTCGATCATCACCTCGATGATCCTGATGGTGGTCGGCGGGCTCACGACCTTCGACACCGTCCTCATCCTGACCCAGGGCGGACCGGGCAGCGACACGACCATCAGCGCCTTCTACATGTACCAGAAGGCGTTCAAGAGCTTCGACTACGGAGCGGCGTCCGCCATCGCCCTCCTGCTGGTCCTCGTCTCCACCGTCATCTCGCTGATCGTGGTGCGGCTCTCCGGCTACGACAAGATGCGCAGCACCATGGAGGGACTGTGAGCAAGAGCCGTCCCAACTACTTCGCCGGATTCGGCTCGCTGGTCTGGCTCCTCGTGGTCGGGCTGCCGCTGTACGTGATGCTCGTCGCCACGTTCCAGTCGCGCCCCGACTACGCGGCGAACGGACCGCTGGCCTTCCCCGAGCACTTCACGTTCGACAACTACGTCAACGATCTCAACAGCGGCTTCGCGCAGTACTTCCTCAACACCGTGATCGTCACCGTGTGCGTGGTGGGCATCGTCGTGCTCCTCGTGCCGCCGCTGGCGTACACCATCGTCAGAAGCCGCGGCCGGGCCGCCGGCACGGTGTTCCGGCTGTTCCTCCTCGGCCTGGCGATCCCCTCGCAGGCGGTCATCGTCCCGATGTTCTTCGTCATCAGCGAGGCGGGCCTCTACGACCACCTCATCGGCGTCATCCTGCCGACCGCGGCCTTCGCGATGCCGGTGTGCGCCCTGATCCTCACGGGCGTGATGCGCGACATCACCCCCGACCTGTACGAGGCCATGACGATGGACGGTGCGTCGTCACGGCGGGTCTTCTTCCAGCTGGTGCTGCCGCTGTCCAGGAGCGGCCTCTCCACGATCATCGTCTTCTCCGCGCTCCAGGCGTGGAACGGCTTCCTCTTCCCCCTCGTGCTGACGCAGTCCGCGGAGACCAAGGTGATCACCATGGGTCTCTACGACTTCCAGACCGAACACGGAGTCGACACCCCCGGCCTGCTCGCCGCCGTCGTCCTCTCCATGCTCCCCATCCTGCTCGTCTACCTGTTCGCCCGTCGTGCCCTGGTCCAGGGGCTGATGGGGGTCGGAGGAAAGTGACCGCCAACATCGACAACGCCGGCGTGCAGACACCCGCCGAGGCCACGGAATCCCATGCGCCGGTCTCCGGCGCCACGGATTCCCGCACCCCGCCGTGGCGCGACCCCACCCTCGATCCCGGGACCAGGGCCGACGCCCTGATCGCCGCGATGACCCTTCAGGAGAAGATCTCCCAGCTCTTCGGCGTCTGGGTGGGAGCCTCCGACGACGGGGCCGAAGTGGCCCCGTACCAGCACGACATGGAGGAGGCCGTCGCCCTCGACGAGCTCCTTCCGTACGGCCTCGGCCAGCTGACCCGCCCGTTCGGGACGGCGCCGGTCGACCCGGCCCTCGGCGCGCTCTCGCTGGCGCGCACCCAGGAGCGGATCGTCGGGGCGAATCGATTCGGCATTCCGGCGCTGGCCCACGAGGAATGCCTCGCCGGCTTCGCCACCTGGGGCGCGACCGCGTATCCGGTGCCGCTGTCCTGGGGCGCCACCTTCCATCCGGCGCTGGTACGGGAGATGGCCGCGGCGATCGGCCGCGACATGCGTTCCGTCGGTGTGCACCAGGGCCTCGCCCCGGTCCTCGACGTCGTACGCGACGCACGCTGGGGCCGGGTCGAGGAGACGATCGGCGAGGACCCCTATCTCGTCGGCACCGTCGCCACGGCCTATGTCCAGGGCCTGGAGTCGACCGGTGTCGTCGCCACGCTCAAGCACTTCGCGGGGTACTCCGCCTCACGGGCGGGACGCAACCTCGCGCCCGTCGGCATGGGGGCCCGCGAGCGGGCCGACATCATCCTGGCCCCGTTCGAGATGGCCGTACGCGAAAGCGGCGTCCGGTCCGTCATGCACGCCTACACCGACACCGACGGGATCCCCTCCGCGGCCGACGGGCTCCTGCTCACCGGTCTTCTCCGCGACACCTGGGGCTTCGACGGAACCGTCGTCGCGGACTACTTCGGCATCGCGTTCCTCAAGACGCTGCACGGAGTCGCGGGCACCTTCGGGGAGGCGGCCGGCGCGGCCCTCGGCGCGGGCGTGGACGTGGAACTGCCCACCGTCAAGGCGTTCGGCCGCCCCCTCAACGAGGCGATCGCCGAAGGGCTGGTGCCCGAGTCCCTGGTCGACCGCGCGGTACGCCGAGTGCTCGTCCAGAAGGCCCAGTTGGGGCTGCTGGACCCGGACTGGAGCCCCGTGCCCCCGGCGCTCGCCGGTGCCGCGCCGGACACCGGCACGGACGGACCGGGCTCGGCCGCACTGCGCGGAACCGTCCGGCTGGACACCGGCGCGAACCGCGCGCTGGCCCGCCGCGTCGCCGAGCAGGCCGTCGTCCTCCTCCGCAACGACGGAACCCTGCCGCTCGCCGCCGACCCGGCCGCCGGGGCCCCGGCCCGTATCGCGCTGATCGGGCCCAACGCCGACACACCCACCGCGGTCCTCGGCTGCTACGCCTTCCCCGTCCACGTCGGCGGTCAGCACCCCGAGAGCCCGCTGGGAATCGAACTGCCCACGCTGCGTGCTGCGTTGGCGGCGGAGTTCCCGCACAGCGAGATCGTCACCGCCCGGGGGGCCGACATCGACGGCCTCGCCACCGACGGCTTCGCCGAGGCCGCCGAGCTGGCCCGGGGCGCCGACCTCGTGATCGTCGCGCTCGGGGACCGGGCGGGGCTCTTCGGCCGCGGCACGAGCGGGGAGGGCTGCGACGCGGAGAACCTGGCACTGCCCGGTGTGCAGCAGCAGTTGCTCGACACGCTCCTGGACGCCGGCACCCCGCTCGTCGTCACCCTGCTCGCCGGACGCCCGTACGCCCTCGGGGGCGCGGTGGACCGGGCCGCCGCGGTCGTGCAGTCGTTCTTCCCCGGTGAGGAAGGCACGACGGCCATCGCCTCCGTGCTCAGCGGCCGGGTCGCACCGTCGGGCCGGCTGCCCGTCGGTGTCCCGCGCCACCCCGGCTCCCAGCCCTCCACCTACCTGGCGGCGCGGCTCGGCCACTCCAGCGACGTGTCCAGCATCGACCCGACCCCGGCCTTCGGCTTCGGGCACGGTCTCACGTACACCGAATTCGAGTGGAGCGACCTCGTCGTGGAGCACGGACGGGCTTCCACGGAAGGGGAGTTCGCACTCTCCTGGACCGTCCGCAACACCGGGGCGCGCGAGGGGACCGAGGTGGTCCAGGTGTATCTGAACGACCCGGTCGCCTCCGTGGTCCAGCCGGTGCAGCGCCTCATCGGCTACGTACGCCTGGACCTCCGGCCCGGGCAGGCGGCGAGCGTGCGGGCGAGGGTCCCCGCGGACCTCGCCTCGTTCACGGGCCGCGACGGACACCGGATCGTCGAACCGGGCGATCTCGAACTGCGGCTGAGCGCGTCGAGCACCGACCCGCGGCTGACGGCCCGGGTCACCCTCACGGGGCCGGTGCGCACGGTGGACCACACCCGCCGGCTGCACATGGACCTCGGGGCCGAGATCCTGGCGGACGCGCAGTAGACCCCCACTTGTGCGGGAAGGGCCCTCGCGGGCGGTGGACCAGCCACCCGCGAGGGCTCTCTGCTTCTCCCGGCGGGGCTCCCGGGTCAGGAGGCGGTGCAGGCGCCGACGGTGGGCGGCGCGGTGTTGCCGTGGGTCATGACGGTGAAGCCGAAGCTCGTCGTCCCGCCGGCCGCGAGGCTGCCGTTGCCGTTCGGCGTCATGGTCATCACCTTTCCGGTGCCGTCCCAGCTGGGCGTGCCGTTCCAGGTGGCCGAGATCTCCTGCACGGAGGCGATGGTCACCCGTACGTTCCAGCCGCTGATCGCCGAACTCCCGGCGGTCACCGTCACCTTGCCGTTGTAGCGGTCTCCCCACTCCTCCTGCTTCGCGTAGGAGACCGAGCAGGTGCGGGTGCCGCCCCCGCCGCCGCTCGTGCCGCCGAGCGCGGCGAGTACGGAGTCGTAGGCCGGCTTCTTGGCGTAGTTGCCGTCGAACAGCAGCGGGGTGCCGCCGCTGCGCCAGGAGTACTTGTCCGTGACACCCCAGACGGTGATGCCGGTGCAGCGGGACACCGCCAGACATGCCTTCACCGCGTTGGCGTAACTGGTCGCCTGCGAGGATCCCGATCCTTCGATGTCCAGCTCGGTGATCTGCACGTCGACGCCGAGGTCGGCGAAGCGCTGAAGGTTCTGCTGGTAGTCCGCCGGGACGGGGGACTGGCTGTTGAAGTGGCTCTGGAAGCCCACGCAGTCGATGGGCACGCCGCGCTGCTTGAAGTCCTTGACCATGGCGTACACGGCGTTGGACTTCGCGTTCACCCCGTCGGTGTTGTAGTCGTTGTAGCAGAGCTTCGCCGCCGGGTCGGTGGCCCGCGCGGTGCGGAACGCCTCCTCGATGAAGCCGCTGCCGAGCTTGTCCTGGAAGGGCGAGCTGCGCCGGGCCCCGCTGCTGCCGTCCTGGAACGCCTCGTTGACGACGTCCCAGGAGTGGATCTTCCCCTGGTAGTGCCGCATGACCTGCGTGATGTGGTTGTTCATCGCCGTACGCAGGTCACTCGCGGCCAGCGTGCCCACCCAGGAGGGGAGTTGGGAGTGCCAGACCAGGGTGTGTCCGCGCACCTTCATTCCGCGGCCCTGTGCGTGGGCGAGGATCTGGTCCGCGGCTCCGTAGGTGAACGATCCCCGGGACGCCTCCAGGGCGTCCCACTTCATCTCGTTCTCCGGCGTCACCGAGGTGAACTCGGCGTTCAGCGTGGCGGCGTAGGGCGCCTCGCCGAGATGGTTCGCGGCGACCGCCGTGCCGAAGTAGCGGCCCTTGGCCGCGGCCGACTCGCCGAGCGTGCTCGCGGCGTGCGCGGTGCCGGACAGGGCGACGACGCCGGTGGCGGCGAGCAGCCCCGTGGTGGCGAGGACCAGCGCCTTGCGCGCGTGGGAGCGCAGAGGCACGCGGACTTCCCCGGGAGCGCGGGGAGGTGCGGTCCTCAGATTTGTACTGATCATGACAATCTCTTCCTTCTGTGGACGGACGGTGCGGGATGAGGGGTGGTGGGAGGGGTTACCGCTTGGTGCGCGCGGCGTTCCTCAGCTCGTCGGCGAGCGCGGCGTACGCGGGCTTCGCGGCGAAGTTCTCGTCCAGGATGTTGGCGGCGCCCTGTCCGTCGAAGACTCCGGGCACCCACGAGTACTTGTCGGTGAAGCCCCACACGGTGAACGAGGTGCAGGAGCGGACCGCGAGGCAGGCGGCCAGGAGCCGCCGGTAGTCGTCGGCCTGCCGGACCAGCGACGGGCCGTCGGCCGGCAGGGTCATCCGGATGTCGACTTCCGTGAACGCGGTCTCCAGGCCCAGCGCGGCGAAGCGCTCCAGGTTCGCCCGTACGTCCCCGGGGAAGCCGTACTGGATGTCCAGGTGGCCCTGGATGCCGAGACCCTGGACCGGCACGCCTTCGGCGAGCAGCTGTCGGGCCAGCTCGTAGTACGCGGTCGACTTGGCGTTGATCCCCTCGACGTTGTAGTCGTTGAAGAAGAGCGTGGCCCGGGGGTCGGCGGCGTGCGCCCACCGGAACGCGTCGGCGACGTAGGACGGGCCCAGCTCCCGCAGCCAGAGCGAGTCCCGGTAGCCGCCGTCCTCGTCGAAGATCTCGTTGACGACGTCCCACTGGTAGATCCGGCCCTTGAAGTGCCTGACCTCGGCCGTGATGTGGGCCCGCAGGATCGCGCGCAGCTCGGCCGAGTCGATCGAACCGTCGGCGACGCCCGAGGTGAGCCAGGCCGGGAGCTGGCTGTGCCAGAGCAGGGTGTGGCCGCGCACCTCCTGCTTGTGCTTCTCGGCGAAAGCCATCAGGCGGTCGGCCTGCGACCAGTCGTAGGTACCGCGGGCGGGCTCCACCACCTCCCACTTCATGACGTTCTCGGCGGTCAAGGAGTCGAACTCGCCTGCGGTGAGGGCGCGGTAGGGCGCGTCGGCGGCGAGGGCGGAGGTGTCGACGGCCGTGCCGATCCGGAGATCGGGGCGCTCGGCGAGCGAGCGCAGCGTCCGGTCGGGCCGGCCGGGGTGGGCGGACGCCGTCTGGGCGGCGGCTCCCAGGACGAGCACGGCGGCGGTCGCCGCGGCCAGGGCGTGGAGGGTACGTCTGGGCATGGTGGTCTCCTGACAAGGGGGAATACGGGTGCCGGGTCGGCCGGTCACGGCAGGCGGAGGCTCTCCGGAGGTCCGAGAAGGGTGTCCGGAAGGCCGCCGGTGTCGAGGACGAGCCGCTGGAGGACGACCGTCGGGTCGACCATCCAGAACGTCAGCCGGTGCACGCCCGCGGTCAGCGTGTGCCGGGTCGAGGTCCGGCTGATGTTGTCGGAGGTGTTGCGCGCCCACTGGACGTTCATGCCGCCGTCGTCGGCTCCGGTGGCGGCGGTGATGTCGACGGTCTGCGGGACGTCGTCGTCGAAGGAGACCGCGTACCGCAGTCCGCCGCCCGCGAGGGCCGGATTGCGGGGCGAGAGACAGGCCCAGAGGGTGACCGCGCCGCCGGTGAGCAGGCTCACCTCGTACTCCAGGCGTGGTGCGTCGCGCCCCGGCGTCCGGCTCGGCGCCGTGACGGGCACCGGCGTGAGGCCCGCGCAGTCCCGCCCGGCACCCTCGACGCGCTGCCACTCGATTCCGTCGGCGCCCACGGCGCGGTCGGCGTGCTCCGCGTCGACGGCCACATGGCCCCCCGCCTCCACGAAGCCGCGCAGACCCCGGACGTCCGGGTTCTCGGCGACGGCGGTGACCTCGACGCGTGCGCCACCGGGGCCGTGCACCGTGAGCGTCGCCCGGGTGGTGCCGCGCGGCGCCCGGTCCCAGTCGGCGCCCACCGTCAGCCGGAGCTGCTGGGAGACGCGCCCGGCCGGGGCGTCCACCCGGAGCCAGGGAACCGAGGACTCGACCCGGTACGCGAAGGGCTCCGTACCCCGGTTGAACACCTCGATGTGCGGGGCCGGGGCCGTTCCGTAGCGGCTGAGGGCGGGCAGCTCGGCCGGTCCGGCCTCCTGCGGCCACCAGCGGTCCGATCCGGAGACCGCCACGCCGAGCGAGGCTGCCTCGGGGACCTCGATGCGGCGCACCGCCGGGAAGATCTCGTCGGGCAGCGCCACGTTGTTCCGCTCGGGCTGCTGCCAGGGCGCGTTGGGCCCGTAGCGGGCGACATCCCCGTAGCCGATGTGCGGCTGCGTCTGGAAGCCCTCCCATTTGCCGCCCGCGATACGGGAGTTGAACCGCTCGGACAGGGCGAAGTCCCGGTCGAGGGCGGCCTCGGCGCGTGCGGCCCTGGCGTTGGTGGCGGCCCGCCCCTGCGCCGCGTAACGGAGGTTGGTGAACTGCGCCTCCCGCAGGGCGTACACGTTCGCGGTGGCGGCGACCTCGTACCCGACGAGTTCGAACCAGGCGTCCTGGTCGGCGGCGGGCAGGCGCCGGCCTATGCGCTCCGAGCGGCCGGCCAGCTCCTGCCAGCGGGCGGTGATCCGCTCCAGTTCGCGGAAGTGGTCGAGGGAGAACGGCGTCGCCCCGTCGTCGTACACGATCGCGGAGGGATCGGTGGCCGGGTCCTTGCCGGGGGCCAGGGTGATGCGGCGGTTGAGGAGCTCCGGCTTGCGCAGCGTCTGGAGGCGCGCGTAGTCCGCCAGGACGTCGGCGATCGCCCGGTCCTGCGCCTCCCCGAAGTTCTGCCGCGCATAGCGGCGCTCCCACGCCGGGAGGTCGTCGAGGTCCCAGCGGTCCGGGTTCCAGGCGTAGTCGAGGAAGAACTGCGTCGGCAGCTCGTTGCCCTTCAGGTCGCCCACGTTGGTCACCCAGAGACCGTGGTTCCCGTACGCGACGGCCTGGCGCAGCTGGTCCCACATGTTCGGCAGCGACGTGGTGTCCACCCACTTGTAGTTGCGTCCGACGCCCACGTAGTCGAAGTGGTAGTAGAGGCCGTAGCCGCCGGGCCGGGCGGGCTCCGCCGGGTCGGGGTGCTTGCGGATGTTGCCCCAGTTGTCGTCGCACAGCACCACCGTGACGTCCTCGGGCGCACGCAGGCCGCGCGCCCAGTAGCGCTGGACCTCCTTGTAGAGCGTCCACACCTGGGGGATGTCGGTGACATCGCGGTCGGGGAAGACCTCGGCGAGGATCTCCCGCTGCGCGGCGATGATCTCCCGCATCAGCTCGACGCCGTCGCCGTCCGGCAGGCTCACATCGCCGTTGCCGCGCATGCCCAGGGTGACGACTCCTTCGAAGCCCTGGTCCTTCATCCGGCGGACGCCGTCCCGCCAGTACGCCTTCACGGCCTCGGCGTTACGGCGGAACGACCACTCCCCGGTGCCGCCGTAGGGGTCGTGGCCCGGCGTGACGATCGCGCCCGCGCCGTCGCGCACGGCGGCCACCGCGTGCCGGTTCCACTCCTCGATCCCGCGCATCATGGGCGCCTCGTGCGAGGTGCCCATCACGATCCCGTACTCCTGCGCGCGGGCGTGGTTGGCCGGATCGTCCTCGGCGAACGCCCGTCCCCACACCGCCGGCCAGAGGTAGTTGGCCTTGAGCCGGAGCAGGACCTCGAAGACCTTGGCGTAGAAATCGGCGTTGAACCCACCGGGGAAGCCCTCGGCCTTCCCCGGACCGAAGTATCGGGGAGCCCAGGTGCCGAGCGCGGGGTTCTCGTCGTTGATGAAGATCCCTCGGTACTTCACGGCTGGCGTGCCCTGGGTGTGCCGGCCGGGCAGTGCGTAGAGCGAGGTGCGCCGCACCGGTCGCACGTCCGCCCACCAGTACCAGGGCGAGACCCCGATCCCGTAACTGACGTCGTACGCACCGAAGACGGTGCCGCGCTGGTCGCTTCCCGCGATCACGAAGGCGCGGTCCACGCCGGGCATCGGCCGCTCGACGACCGTCTGCAGCGAGGTCTCCCAGCGGCCCGCGACACCGCGTGTGTCGAGCACGCCGTCGGCGACCATCCGGTCGATGAGCGGACTGCGTCCCAGGGTGCCGATCAGCACCAGCTCCCGTCCGAAGCCGGAGGTCCCGCCGCCCCGGGACCGCTTCAGCGCGGGCCGGACGCCGGTGACGCGCTCGATGTCCTCGCACAGGTCGGACGCCACCCGCAGCACGCCCGGGTGGTCGGCGCCGTCCACCACCACCGGCACGGCAGATCCCGGGCGCACGAGGGCGAACGCACCCTTGCGCGGGCCGAACGAGATGTAGGCGCCGCAGTCGGTGACATGGAGCGGACCGCCGTCGGCTCGGCTCTCGTTCGCCTCGGCCCTTCCCGCTATTCCCGGAACATTTGCGAAAGTCGTGAGGGTCAACGCACTCACCCCGGCGCCCGCTCCTGCACCCAACAGCGTCCTGCGGTCGGGAAGGATGGGTTCATCTCTGCTCATAACGCTCCTCAGCGCGCATCTGTCGCTCCGAAAGACGGCTGCGCAACAGATCCTGAGCGATACATGACGCCGAAACAATGGCGCGTCACGACCGAAACAATTTCGATCCGGTCGTGACGCGTCGGGGGCGTGATGCGTACGAGAGCGCCGACGGCTCACCTACGGCAGCAGCGCCATCTCGCGAGCGTTCTTGATGGCCGTGGCCATCCGCCTCTGCTGTCGCGCCGTGATCCTGGTGACGCGACGGCTGCGGATCTTCCCCCGGTCGGAGACGAACGTCCGCAGGAGAGCGGTGTCCTTGTAGTCGATGTACGTGATCCCCGCCGCGTCCAGCGGATTGGGGCGGGGCTTCAGCGGCTTGTGCGGGTCCTGTCGGCGGGCCACGGGGGTTCCTTTCAGGAGACGGGGTCGAGGAGGGAGTCGAAGGCGGCCGGAAGCTTCTTCCACGCCTCGCGGCCGGACGCGTACTCCGCGTCGGTGAGCAGGCAGGATTCGAGGAGTTTGGCCAGTCCCTCCCGGTCCAGGGCGGGGGAGGTGAAGACCAGGTGCTGGCAGCAGTCGCCGTGCTCGGGGTGCCAGTCGAGCGAGGCCGCGGCCCGGCGCATCGGAGACACCATGTCCCAGGCGGCATCCGGTAGGGAGGCCAGCCAGGGGCCGGTGTTCTCGACGCAGAGCGCGCCGCCCGCGGCGTCCCAGGAGAGCAGCGTGTCGGGACGGTCGGCGAGCCAGAAGCGGCCCCGGCTGCGGGCCGCGGCGCAGCACAGGTCCTCCAGGGCGGCGAGGAGCCGTTCGGGGTGGAAGGGCCGGTGCCGGTGCCAGACGAGGGTGGAGACGCCGGCCTCGTCGGCGTCCTGCGGCAGGAGGGCGCAGGCCGGGTGCTGTGCGGCAGCCGCGCTCTCCACGTCGAATCCGGCGAACGCGAGCGCGGCGAGTTCCCCTGAACGGGCCGACACCTGACGGGCGGTCGGATGGAGCTGGGAGAGCAGGGCCCGGTCCTCGTCGCAGGCCGCTTCGCTGTCGACGAGCGCGAGGACGGGGGCGTACTCCAACTGCCGCGCCCAGGTGTCCCCGACGGTCCGCCGGTCCGTGGTCGCCGCCGCGAGACCCGCCTCCGACAGGTCGTCCCCGTTGGCGAGGCAGGGGAGTACGAGTGCGGGATCGACCGCGGTCATCACGCCGGTGAGTTCGAACACGTCGGCCCCGTGTGCGGCGACCACCTCGGCCATGGCCCGGGGTTCGACCGAGTCCCAGAGCTCGACGACGGCCAGCGGGGCCGGACCGTTGCGGGCGAGCCGTTCGAGCTCGGGGACGAGGTCCTCCCGCAGCGCGCAGCACGCGCAGTCGTTGACGAGCGGCGCCTCGCCGCGGGACAGCTCGCCCGAGGCGTCGCGCATCACGCGCCGCACGGTGCCCTGCGGTGCCGTGGCCAGGTCGTGATGGAGCGCGACGCTGCCGGGGACGGCGCGCAGCAGGCGGTCCACGACCTGCTTGCGGGCCTCGGAGTGGAGCCCGCCGACGATGACGACGGGCATCGGGGTCCTGTCCCGCATCAGTTGGCTCCGCGCAGCGCGTACCGGCGCTCGAACCGCTCGGCCCGGCCCGCGGTGTCCAGCGCGCGGGGAAGGGTGGGAGAAGCGGCGTCGGCGACCTCGACGCGGAGGGCGACGGGGCAGTGGGCGGGGTGGATTCCAGGCTTCATGGCGGTCTCCTCGTGTCCGGTGCGGTGGGGTCAGCGCTCTTCGCGGAAGTCGACGTGGCGGCGGACCGCCGGGTCGTACTTGCGCAAGGTCATGCGGTCGGGGTCGTTCCTGCGGTTCTTGCGGGTGACGTAGGTGAAGCCGGTGTCCGCGGTGGAGCGGAGCTTGATGACCGGGCGGAGTTCGTTGCGTGCCATGACGCTAGTATATGACAATGGTTTCCATTATCAAAAAGCCCCCGATGGAAGAGAGCAGGTACCTCCCATGTCCGCCCACTGCCAACTGACCGGCGCCCGGCCGGGCTTCGGCAACCGCGTCTCGCACTCGCACCGCCGTACCTCGCGCCGCTTCGACCCGAACATCCAGCGCAAGCGCTACTGGCTTCCCAGTGAGGGTCGTTACGTGCGCCTGACGATCAGTGCCAGGGCCGTCAGGGCCATCGACGCCATCGGGATCGAGGCCGCGGTGGCCCGTATCCGCGCGCGGGGAGGCAGGGTCTGATGGCGAGGAAGAGCAAGATCGCGCAGAACGAGAAGCGCAGGGCGGTCGTCGCGCGGTACGCGGCCCGCCGGTCCGCGCTCAAGGAGATCGTCCGGCGGACGACCTCCACCGAGACCGAACGGCACGCGGCCGTCGCGGAGTTGCGCGCGCAGCCCCGTGACGCGAGTGCCACCCGGGTCCGCAACCGGGACGGCGTGGACGGCAGGCCCCGGGGGCACCTGCGGAAGTTCGGGCTGTCCCGGATCCGGATGCGCGAACAGGTGCACGCCGGATTCCTGCCCGGAGTCACCAAGTCGTCCTGGTGAGACGGTTTCCCGCTGAGCACGGCGGCCCGCACCCCGGCGGGGTGCGGGCCGCCGCCTCCGGTGTCAGCGGCCGACGGGGTCGCGGGGGGAGGCGTCGCCGGGTTCCGTCAGGGCGAGGAGTCCGCCCTCGTCCAGCGGGGTCGGCACGGTGATCGGCGCCGTCTGCCGGGCCGTGTGCAGGACAGCACCTGGAGCTGCGGGGACACGGATTCCGCCACCCGGCGGTCTCCCGCGTGACGCCCCTGCGGATCGGCTCGTTGGGGAGGAAAATGAGTCAGTGGCGCAAAGGCACAGCGTGCGGCTGACCTCGGAAGCACAAGCGGAGAGAGCCATGACGACTGCACACGCCCCCCACACCGACCACACCCACGAGCACGGCGAGGGCTGCGGCCACGTCGCCTTCCCGCACGGTGACCACGTGGACTACGCCCACGACGGCCACGTGCACCGGGTCCACGACGGGCACGCGGACGAATGCGAGACCGGCGGGCACGCCGCCCACGGGGACCACGCCCACCAGCACGGCGAGGGCTGCGGTCATGTCGCGGTCCCGCACGACGGCCACACCGACTACGTGCACGACGGCCACCGGCACGCCGAGCACGAAGGGCACTGGGACGACCACTGACCCCTGGTCGCGGGGATCGGTGTGCCGCTCCGTCCTCCCGGAGTGCGGGGGACCCGTGGACGGCGGACCATGAAGCTGATGAGCCGTTCAGCGGGCACGACGGGACACGACGGGCCGGGCAGGACAGACGCCCTGGTCGTGCTGAACAATGTCAACAAGCACTTCGGCGCGCTGCACGTGCTCCAGGACATCGACCTCACCATCGGCCGGGGCGAGGTCGTCGTCGTCATCGGCCCCTCCGGGGGCGGTAAGTCGACACTGTGCCGGGCGATCAACCGGCTGGAGACCATCGACTCCGGTGAGATCTTCATCGACGGCAAGGCACTGCCCGCCGAGGGCCGTGAGCTCGCCGCGCTGCGGGCCGATGTGGGCATGGTGTTTCAGTCCTTCAACCTTTTCGCCCATAAAACCGTGCTGCAGAACGTCACTCTGGGCCAGCTCAAGGTCCGTAAGAAGAACAAGCAGGCGGCGGAGGAGCGGGCGCGCTCGCTCCTGGAACGCGTGGGCGTGGCCTCGCAGGCGGCCAAGTACCCCGCGCAGCTCTCCGGCGGCCAGCAGCAGCGTGTGGCGATCGCACGGGCGCTGGCGATGGACCCCAAGGTCATGCTCTTCGACGAGCCGACCTCGGCACTCGACCCGGAGATGATCAACGAGGTACTGGAGGTCATGCAGCAGCTCGCCAGGGACGGCATGACCATGGCCGTCGTCACCCACGAGATGGGCTTCGCACGGTCGGCAGCCAACCGTGTGGTCTTCATGGCGGACGGGCGGATCGTGGAGGAGGCGACGCCCGCCCAGTTCTTCAGCGACCCGCGCAGCGACCGGGCCCGAGACTTCCTGTCGAAGATCCTTCACCACTGAGCGGGCCGGGGGAACCGGCCGCTCGTCGAGGTCCCCACCGAGATCCCCAGGGATGATCACCATGAACGTTCGCAGGACATCCGCAGCGGGCGCCACAGCCCTCGCGCTCTCCCTGACGGCCGTGGTCGGCGGCTCCGCATGGGCCCAGGCCGCCGGCGCGGGCAGCAGCGCCGACACGATCACCATCGGCATCAAGTTCGACCAGCCCGGCATCGGCCTGAAGACGCCGGACGGCACGTACACGGGCTTCGACGTCGACGTGGCGACCTACGTGGCCAAGCAACTCGGCTTCGACGCCGCCGACATCCAGTGGAAGGAAGCCAAGAGCGCCGACCGCGAGACGCTGCTCGAACGCGGCGACGTCGACTTCATCGCCGCGTCGTACTCGATCAACGACGAGCGCGAGGCGAAGGTCGACTTCGCCGGACCGTACCTGCTCGCTCACCAGGACATCCTGATCAGGGCGGACGACGACTCCATCAAGGAGCCCCAGGACCTGAACTCCAAGAAGCTCTGCTCGGTCACCGGCTCGACCTCCGCACAGAACGTCAAGGAGGAGATCGCGCCGCAGGCGCAGCTCCAGGAGTACGGCGGCTACTCGGAGTGCCTGACCGGCCTGGAGAACGGCGTCATCGACGCGCTGACCACCGATGACTCGATCCTCGCCGGATACGCCGCGCAGGACGAGTTCAAGGGCAAGTTCAAGCTCGGCGGCTTCAAGCTGAGCAACGAGAACTACGGAATCGGCGTCCAGCAGGGCAGCGAACTCAAGGACAAGATCAACACGGCCCTGGAGAAGATGGTCGCCGACGGCTCCTGGGAGTCGTACGTGGAGAAGAACTTCGGACCGGCCAACTACCAGAACGAGCCCGCGCCGAAGATCGGCAACGTCGTCTAGACGAGAGGCCCTAGGGGCCTTCCCGACAGCCGGGCCCTGAGGTGCGCCGCCGGCCGGGCGGCGCACCGGCCTCTCCCCACACGCGAAAGCGCGGGACATCGTGTTCGACTTCCTTGAAGGCTATGACCTGCTCGGGGCCTTCTGGGTGACGGTGCAGCTCACCCTCTACTCCGGCGTCGGCTCCCTCGTCTGGGGCACGGTCCTGGCCGCGATGCGGGTCAGCCCCGTCCCCCTGATGCGGGGGTTCGGCACCGCCTACGTCAACATCGTGCGGAACATCCCGCTCACGGTGATCATCATCTTCACCTCGCTCGGACTCTTCCAGACACTCGGCGTCAACCTCGGCGCCGAGGACTTCACGGCCATCAACTTCCGGCTCGCCGTGCTGGGACTGACCGCCTACACCTCCGCGTTCGTCTGTGAGGCGCTGCGGTCCGGCATCAACACGGTGCCCGTGGGCCAGATCGAGGCGGCGCGTGCCATCGGGCTGACCTTCACCCAGAGCCTGCGCCTCGTCGTCCTCCCGCAGGCGTTCCGTTCCGTGGTCGGCCCCCTGGCGAACGTGCTGATCGCGCTGACCAAGAACACCACGGTGGCCGCGGCGATCGGTGTCGCCGAAGCCGCGGCACTGATGCGGGAGATGATCGAGAACGAGGCCCAGCTCATCCTCATCTCCACCGTCTTCGCCGCCGGATTCGTCTGCCTCACGCTGCCGACCGGACTCTTCCTCGGCTGGGTGAGCAAGAAGGTCTCGGTGCGGCGATGAACGCCCCCCTGTACGACGCCCCGGGGCCGCGCGCCAAGCGGCGCAACGTCGTGTACACGCTGCTGTTCCTGGTGGCGATGGCCGCGGTCGCCTGGTGGGTGTACACGAGCCTGGAGGAGAAGAACCAGCTCGAATGGGAGAAGTGGAAGCCGTTCTTCACCGACTCCCGCGCATGGAGCACGTACATCCTGCCGGGCCTGAAGAACACCGTCATCGCGGCCTCCCTCGCCATGGTCATCGCCCTGCCCCTCGGAGCGTTCTTCGGTATCTCCCGGCTCTCCGAACACCGCTGGGTGCGTGCCACGGCCGGCACCGTCGTGGAGTTCTTCCGCGCCATCCCCGTGCTGATCCTGATGCTCTTCGCCAACGCCGCGTTCTCCGAGTTCACCGACATCAGCCCCGAGACCCGCCCGCTGTACGCGGTGGTCACCGGGCTCGTCCTCTACAACGCCTCGGTGCTGGCCGAGGTGGTACGGGCCGGAATCCTGTCCCTGCCCCAGGGGCAGACCGACGCCGCCAAGGCGATCGGCATGCGCAAGGGGCAGACCATGCTGCACGTGCTGCTGCCGCAGTCCGTCACCGCGATGCTGCCGGCGCTCGTCAGCCAGCTGGTGGTCATCGTCAAGGACACGGCGCTCGGCGGCGCCATGATCGGGTTCTCGGAACTGCTGGCCTCGGTGCGCCCGATGAGCGCGAACTACGGTGCCAACACCATTGCGAGCTTCACCGTCGTCGCGGTCATCTTCGTCGCGATCAACTTCGCCCTCACCACCTTCGCGAGCTGGCTGGAAGGCATGCTGAGGCACGGCAAGAAGTCGACCGGCGCGGTGGTGGGTGCCGAGGCCGTGGAGGAACTGGCGACCCCGGGTGAGCACATGGGACCGGGAGGTCCGGGCGGCACCGGGGGCGGTTCGCGGGACGGCGAGAGGTAGGAACCCGGGCAGGTTTCCCGCGATGACTTTCGGTGGATATTCGGTAACGGGCCCCGGTTGAACCGGAAAACATGATTAGCTTAGGCTTGCCTAACTCTCACCGTTCGCCAATCATGAGGAACACCAATGCTGGGGTCCACCCGCGTGCGCCGTCACACTGTCGCAGCTTCGGCCACCGCCGCCGCTCTCGCACTCGTCCTGGGCGGCTGCTCGTCCGGCAGTGACGACGAGAAGAAGACGACGGAGTCCTCGGCGAAGGGCGGGGGGGCGTTCCCCGTCTCGATCAAGAGTGCCCTCGGCACCGCGAAGATCGACGCGAAGCCCGAACGGATCGTCACGCTGGGCCAGGGCTCCGCCGAGACGGCGATCGCGCTCGGCCACACCCCCGTGGGCATCGAGAGCTACGAGTGGGGCAGCGACAAGAGCGGCTACCTGCCGTGGATCAACGAGGCCGTGAAGAAGTCGGGCGACGAGCTGCCCAAGCAGTTCACGGGCGGCGAGGACATCGACTTCGAGGCGATCACCGAGCTCGCCCCGGACGTCATCCTCGCCCCGTGGTCGGGTGTCACGCAGGAGCAGTACGACATCCTCAAGGACATCGCCCCGACGGTGGCGTACCCGGACCAGGCGTGGAGCACCGACTGGGACCAGCAGATCGACATCATCGGCCAGGCCCTCGGCCAGACCGACGACGCCAAGGGTCTCAAGACGAAGATCGAGAAGCAGCTCGCCGACGCCGCGGCCACCCGGCCGAACTACAAGGACGTCACGTTCTCGTACATCTACAACACCGGCCCCGGCTCCCTCGGCGTCTTCAAGCCCGAGGAGCAGCGCGTCAAGATGGTCTCGTCCCTCGGCCTGACCGTCGACCCGGTGGTGAACACCTTCAAGGAGACCGAGGGCACCGACTCGGCGCTCATCGGCCTGGAGAACGCCGAGAAGCTGAAGGACAGCGACCTCGTCTTCACGTTCTACACGGACGCCAAGAGCCGCAAGGAGATCGAGGCGCAGCCGCTCTACGGCGCCATCCCCGCGATCAAGAACGGCGCGGTCGTCGCCAGTAACGACAACCCGTTCGTCACGGCTTCCTCGATCATCAACCCGCTCACCGTCCCGTGGGTGATCGACCGCTACCTGCCGCTGATCGACAAGGCCGTCGCCGCCGCGGCCAAGTAGGAACCGAGGGCAGGACGCTGCGGGCATCCCCATGACCACCACCGCACAGGCATCGCCGAGCGGCGCAGGTACCTCGCGTACCGGCGCCGCTCGGCGGGCGTTGACCCTGATCGCCGGAGTGGCCGTCCTGGCGCTCGCCGTGTGCGCGAGCGTCATGTTCGGCAGCAGGTCGACCTCGTTCGGCGACGTCCTCGACGTCCTTTCCGGCACCGCCGACCCCAACATCACCACCATCATCGAGAGCCGCTATCCGCGGACCGCGCTCGGTGTCCTGGCCGGGCTCTGCCTCGCCGTCGCGGGCACCCTGATGCAGGGCGTCAGCCGTAATCCGCTCGCCGATCCCGGACTCCTCGGCATCAACGCGGGCGCCTCCGCGAGCATCGTCACCGCGACGGCCTTCCTGGGGGCCACCGGCAGCACCGCCACGATGTGGTGGGCCCTGCCCGGAGCCCTGATCGCCGGAGTGCTCGTCCACGTCATCGGCTCCTCGGGAGCGGGCAGCGGACTGGTGCGCCTGGTACTCGCCGGCGCCGTCCTGTCCGCCGTGCTGATGGCGTACATCCAGGCCGTCACCCTGGGCAGGCCCAAGGTGTTCGACAGCTATCGCTACTGGGTCGTCGGAGCGCTCGGCGGGCGGGACTTCGACGTCTTCATGGCGGTCCTGCCGTTCGCGGCCGTCGGATTCGTCATCGCCCTGGTGCTGGGCCCCGGACTCAACACCCTGGCGCTCGGCGACGCCACCGCGGCGTCTCTCGGCGCGCATCCCGCACGGGTGCGGGCCGGCGGACTCTTCGCGGCCACGCTGCTGAGCGCCGCGGCGACGGCGGCCGTCGGCCCCATCGCCTTCGTCGGCCTGGCCGTGCCGCACGTCGTACGGGCCCTGGTCGGCGTGGACTTCCGCGTACAGATCGTGTTCTCGGCCATCGCCGGACCCGCGCTGTTGCTCGCGGCGGACGTGGTGGGCCGCATCGTCCTGCGTCCGCAGGAACTGATGGTCGGCGTCGTGACCGCGTTCATCGGAGCGCCCGCGCTGCTCCTTGCCGTACGCAGAATGAGGGGAAGCACATGACGGCGGACCAGGCGGGTTTCCGGACCGCCTCACCACGGGGCTTCCTCACCCTCGGCCGCACCGTCGCGGTGCCCGTCCGGCGGGTGTCCGTCGTCACCGCACTCGTCCTGCTGTTCCTGACGGCCGGCGCCGCGATCGCCACGCTGTCCCTCGGACGTCTCGGCATCCCGCTCGCCGACCTGCCCGGGGCGCTCACGGGCGGAGCCGAGGGCACGGACGCGTTCGTCCTGGAACGCCTGCGCGGCCCGCGGCTGGTCGTGGCCCTCGGCACCGGAGCGGCGCTGGGTCTGTCCGGGGCGCTGTTCCAGTCCGTGACCCGCAACCCGCTCGGCAGCCCCGACGTGATCGGGCTGGGGTCCGGAGCCGGCGCGGGCGCCGCCATCGTCGCGCTCATGCTGCCGGACACCGTTCCGGTGTCCGTGGGGGCCCTTCTCGGAGCCGTGCTCGCCATGGTGCTCGTCTACGTGTCCACGGGGACCGGATTCCGCAATCCCGCCCGGCTCGTGGTCGCGGGGATCGGCGTCGCGGCGATCTGCACGGCGGTCACGCAGTACGTCGTCTACGCGATGGAGCGCGACCGGGCGGCCGTCCTCTCGGCGTACGTCAACGGCAGCCTCTCCGCGAGGGCCTGGGACGACGCGAGCGCGATCTGGCTGGTGCTGCTCGTCGCGGCCCCGCTGTGCGCGCTGATCGCCCGCCGGCTCGACATCGGCGAGATGGGCGACGACATCGCCGCGGGGCTGGGCTCCGAGCCGCAGAAGACCAAGACGTTCGCCGTGGTCCTCGCGATCGTCCTCTGCGCCGGTGCCGTCAGCGTGGCGGGCCCCATCGCCTTCATCTCGCTGACCGCCGCTCAGATCGCCAAGCGCATCACCCGGGTGTCAGGGCCCCATCTGCTGCTGTCCGCGGTCACCGGGGCCCTGCTGCTCGTCCTGGCCGATCTCGCCGCCCAGCAACTGCCCCTCTTCGACAACCTTCCCGTCGGCATCTACACGATGGCGATCGGTGGGGCGTACCTCGGATACCTGCTGACCCGCGAATGGAGGAGGGGAGTCCTATAGCTTCCGCATCGCCTGCCGGTGGACGCCACTGGCCTCGTACAGGTTCGTCGTCCATACTGCCCGCCGTGGAGCAGCGCATAGATTCGAAGACCAAACCCGAGTTCGCCGCAGGCACCGACCCGGCGTACATCCCCGGCCTCACGGCCCCTGTCACGGCGCGGACGGAGGAAGACCCGGAGCCGGCCGACTCCCTCCCCGAGGACACGGAGGGCGCGAAGGAGACCGAGGCCGCCGAGCCGGCGGACACGGCTGCGCAGGCGGACGCGGAAGCGGACGCCGACGCGGAACCGGAAGCGGACGGCGCCGCCGCGTCGGACGCCGCGGAGCGCCCGGCAGACGACGACGGGGACGGTCCCGTCTTCGAGGTCAGCGACCGTCGTGGGTCGATCAGGGCCGACCGTACGGGCATCCGCTTCCGCCTGGACGACCAGGAGGCCGAGTTCGGCTGGGACGAGATCGGCGCCGTCGAGGTCAAGACGGCCCGCTTCGGACGCCGGTTCACCGTCACCGTCCACGTGTCGAGCCGCCGTTGGTTCAACGCCGAGGTCGAGGCCGCCACGCGGAGCGGCCTCAAGGAGTGGCCCGCCCTGCTCGACGAGGCGCTGGACGCCTACTTCGAGGAATCCTGACCCGCACGCTCCGGACCCGTGCGGGGCGGTAGGGGTTCGCCCCTCCCGCCCCGCACCTCTCCGCCCCGCACTCCGGCGCCGGAACGGCTCAGCCCTGGCTGAGGACCACCGAGCGCGTCAGGTGGCGGGGGAGGTCCGGGTCGAGCCCGGCCGCGAGCGCCCGGGCGATTGCCAGGCGCTGTACGCGCACGAGGTCGGCCAGCGGGTCGAGGCCGCCGTCGATCCAGCGGGCACCGGTGTCGAGCACCTGCTGCTCCAGGCCCTCCGGCGCGGAACCGAACATCCAGGTCGCCGTCCCGGCGGTGGAGATGCTGATGGGGCCGTGGCGGTACTCCATCGCCGGGTAGGACTCGGTCCAGGACAGCGACGCCTCCTTCATCTTGAGCGCCGCCTCGTTGGCGAGTCCCACGGTCCAGCCCCGGCCCAGGAACGTGAACTGGGTGCAGTCCAGCAGCCCTTCGGGCAGCGGCTCGGCGAGCGCCGTCTCGGCGTCCCGTACCGCCTGCTCCGTGTGCAGCCCGAGGTGGGCGCGGAGCAGGGTGAGCACCGTGGTCGCGAACCGCGTCTGCACGACGGACTGTTCGTCGGCGAAGTCGAGGACGACGACGTCGTCGGCGGCCGTCATGACCGGGGTGTGGGGGTCCGCCGTGAGGGCGACGGTGCGGGTCGTGCCACTCAGCCGGGTGAGGAGCTCCAGCACCTCGGTCGTCGTGCCCGAGCGGGTGAGGGCGACGACCCGGTCGTACGTGCGCCCGGAGGGGAACTCCGAGGCGGCGAAGGCGTGGGACTCGCCCTGCCCGGCGTCCTCACGGAGCGAGGCGTACGCCTGCGCCATGTAGAAGGAGGTGCCGCAGCCGACGACCGCGATGCGTTCGCCGGTGGCGGGCAGGGCGTCCGCCCTGTCACCCGCCAGTTCTGCGGCGCGGCGCCAGCATGCGGGCTGGCTGGCTGTCTCGCTCGCTGCAAAGGACACGTCTGCACTCCATCTGGCCGTGGGTGAACTCTGAGTGGCATGCTTGAATTTGCACGTTACAGGCACCCAATGAGCAAAAACAAGCATCGGGCGGCGTGGGGGCGGGGCTGCCGACGGCTTGTGCGACGCTTGCGCTGTCCGGCGCCCGGCGACCGCGTTCCCGGGAAACGTGGTGCCGCAGGCCGGACAGGTGAGGAGCGCACACGTGGCCAGGGACGCCCGGTGGGACGCATTGCTGGAACTGGTCGGGAAGAACGGCCGGGTGGAGGTCGAGGACGCGGCGGCGGCGCTGGACGTGTCCGCGGCGACCATCCGCCGCGATCTCGACCAGCTCGCCGAACAGCACCTGCTGACCCGGACCAGGGGCGGCGCCGTAGCCCACGGCGTCTCGTACGAACTGGCCCTGCGCTACAAGGCCGGCCGGCACGCCCCGGAGAAGCAGGCCATCGGCCGCGCCGCATCCGAACTGGTCGCCGTGGGCGAAGTGGTGGGCCTCACCGGCGGCACCACGCTGACCGAGGTGGCCAGGGCGCTGGCCCTGCGCCCGGACATCGTGGGCGAGACGGGGGCGTCGGCCGGCGGCCAGCCCACGCTGACCGTCGTGACCAACGCGCTCAACATCGCCAACGAACTGGTGATCCGGCCGCAGATCAAACTGGTGGTGACCGGCGGGGTGGCGAGGCCGCAGTCGTACGAACTGACGGGACCGCTGGCCAGTGGGGTGATGAGCGAGATCACCCTGGACATCGCCGTGCTGGGCGTGAACGCGATCGACATCGAGCGCGGTGCGTACGTCCATCACGAGGGCGAGGCCAGTATCAACAGGCTGCTCGCCGAGCGGGCGCAGCGCGTGGTCGTGGCGGCGGACTCCTCGAAGATCGGCAAGCGGGCCTTCGCCCGTGTCTGCGACCTCGGGCAGGTCGACGTGCTGGTGACCGACTCCGGCATCACGCCGGAGGCGACGGCCCGTTTCACCGAGGCGGGAGTGAGCGTCATCGCAGTCTGAGTCGTCACACCGGCCGTGTCGGTGGTACGCCGAACGGGTGAGAGGCGAGAGACTTGCCCGATGAACAGTGAGCGCAGCCGGCGGGCAGTCAGCCGGCGCACGGACGGGGTGGCCCTGTGAGCAGGTACGACAGGTACGACAGGTACGACGCCACCGACGAGCAGTGGGAGGGGCTTGCCCAGGTCGTGCCGTTGCGCGGCCGGAACGAGTGGCCCTCGCGGGTCGACCACCGCACGGTGCCGGACGAGCCGGTCGCCGAGCAGCGGCGGCTCGTCGTGCTGCGGGTGCAGGTGTTCGCGGACGCCCGCGAGGTGGCGGAGTATCTGGTCGCCCAGATTCCGGTGCTGCTGGATCTGACGGCGGCCGAGACCGATGTGGCCAAGCGCATCCTGGACTTCAGCAGTGGCGTGGTCTTCGGGCTCGGCAGTGCGATGCACCGCGTCGACCGCAACGTGTTCCTGCTGGCGCCGGTCGGCATGGAGGTCGAGGGAGTCGCTGCGGCGGGCGTTCCCCACGCGTAGGAGGCGCGCCGGGCGCCGTGCGGGGTGGCAGGCCGTGCCGCTGCGCTGTGAGGCGCCCGGAGCCGCAGTGGTAGACCTGGGGCCGTGACCGAATTCGATGTAGCTGGACTTCAGCGGCGGCTGGCCGCGTTCGCCGCCGCGCGGGACTGGGAGCAGTACCACACGCCGAAGAACCTGGCGGCGGCGCTGAGTGTCGAGGCGTCCGAACTGGTCGAGATCTTCCAGTGGCTGACGCCGGAACAGTCGGCCCGGGTGATGGAGAAACCGGAAACGGCGCACCGCGTCGCCGACGAGGTGGCGGACGTGCTCGCGTATCTGCTGCAGTTCTGCGAGGTGCTGGGTATCGATCCGCTGGCCTCCCTCGCGGCCAAGATCGACCGGAACGAGGTGCGCTTCCCGGTCCCGGAGCGCCCGGAACCCGGAAATAGTCACTCTTCGGAGTGATCGACTTGTCCACAGTCGATTTCGTGTCCACAGATTTCCGAATTCCTCTGTTCTTTCGGTGCCCGCCACCTCACTGTGGGTAATGAAAGAGGTGACCGGGTTTTCGTACTGACGGGGGAATGGCATGGAAGCGGAGCGACTGATCGAGGCCGGACGCCGGGCGCTGGCCGAGAGCCGCGGCGCGTTGAACGTGATGGCGGAGGCGTGGCAGGCCCAGGCGCTCGCCAGGACGGTCGGCAGCAGGCTGGTTCTGAGCGGGCCGATGGAGTTACGCGGCGAGGCGCGGGGGCTCAGCGAGGTCGGGGGACGGGGCTGCTCGGCGCTCGACCATCCGATGGTGCTCGCCGGCGGGACACGGGCCGCGCAGCTCACCGAAGTGACGGATGTGCAGAGGGCGCTGACGGCCCTGGTCGCCCTGCTCGGCGAGGTGGGGATCGCTCTGGTCGGGGTGGCCTGCGACACCGACGAGGAAGGTCTCTACTGGCAGTGCATCGAGGCCATAGACGCGGCGGACGAGTCGGTCGACAGAGTGCACGGAATGCTGAGAAGGCTGGCGGAGCGGGAGCGTGAGCGCGACGGCCCGCACGGCGCCCTCCACGGCCCGGCGGGGTCCGCCACGGGCCCGCCCTGACACGGGACGCCCGGAGTTCGAAGGTGCAGGATGGATGCATGGATCTTCGAATCTTCACCGAGCCCCAGCAAGGGGCGAGCTACGACACGCTGCTCACCGTGGCCAAGGCCGCCGAGGACCTCGGTTTCGACGCCTTCTACCGGTCCGACCACTATCTCCGCATGGGATCGGGCGACGGACTGCCCGGCCCGACCGACGCCTGGATCACCCTGGCCGGTCTGGCGCGCGAGACCAGGCGCATCCGGCTCGGCACGCTGATGACGGCGGGCACGTTCCGGCTGCCGGGTGTGCTGGCCATTCAGGTCGCGCAGGTCGACCAGATGTCCGGCGGACGGGTCGAACTGGGCCTGGGCGCGGGCTGGTTCGAGGCGGAGCACAGGGCGTACGGCATCCCGTTCCCCAAGGAGAAGTTCGGCCGCCTGGAGGAGCAGCTGGCGATCGTCACCGGCCTGTGGGCGACCGAGCCCGGTAAGACGTTCAATTACGACGGCACGTACTACCAGCTGACCGACTCGCCCGCGCTGCCCAAGCCCGCGCAGGCCAAGGTGCCGGTCCTGATCGGTGGTCACGGGGCGATCCGCACTCCGAGGCTCGCCGCGCAGTACGCGGACGAGTTCAACATCCCGTTCGCCTCGCTGGAGGACACCGAGAAGCAGTTCGGCCGGGTCAGGGAGGCGGCGAAGGCGGCAGGCCGGGCGCCCGACGAGCTGGTGTACTCCAACGCCCTGGTGGTCTGCGTGGGCAAGGACGACGCCGAGGTCGCGCGACGTGCCGCCGCCATCGGGCGGGACGTCGAGGAGCTCAAGGCGAACGGGCTGGCGGGCTCGCCCGCGGAGGTGGTCGACAAGCTCGGCCGGTACGGCGCGATCGGATCGTCCCGGGTCTATCTCCAGGTCCTGGACCTGGACGACCTCGACCATCTGGAGCTGATCTCCTCGCAGGTCCAGTCCCAGCTGGGCTGACCGGCCGGGGGAGCCGGCCCCGCGAGACGGTTCCGACCGACCGACCGACCGACCGACCGGCCGCCCGCCCACCCACTCACGAGGAGGAGCGCACGTGCACCCCGAACGGCCACCGCACGACTCGGCACCCGCACAGGGCCCACCGGGCCGCACGCTCGCCGCCGCCCTCGCCGAGGGGACCGTCCTGCTCGACGGCGGGCTCTCCAACCAGTTGGAGGCCCAGGGCTGCGATCTGTCGGACGCGCTCTGGTCGGCCCGCCTGCTGGCCGACGCGCCCCACCAGATCGAGGCCGCGCACACCGCGTACGTACGGGCGGGTGCGCAGGTGCTCATCACCGCCAGCTATCAGGCGACGTTCGAAGGGTTCGGGCGGCGCGGGATCGGGCGGGCCCGCGCCGCGGAGCTGCTGGCCGGCAGTGTGACGCTGGCCCGCCGGGCCGGAGAGGGGGCCGGGCGGCAGATCTGGGTCGCCGCGTCGGTCGGTCCGTACGGGGCGATGCTCGCGGACGGCAGCGAGTACCGGGGGCGCTACGGGCTCCCGGTAAGCGAGTTGGAGCGCTTCCACCGGCCCCGGGTGGCGGCGCTGGCCGCGGCGGAGCCCGATGTGCTGGCGCTGGAGACGGTGCCCGACCTGGACGAGGCGGAGGCGCTGCTGCGGGTGGCGGGGGAGTACGGGCTGCCCGTCTGGCTCTCGTACAGCGTGGCGGGGGACCGGACCCGGGCCGGGCAGCCCCTGGCGGAGGCGTTCGCCGTGGCCGCCGGGAACGCGCAGGTGGTGGCCGTCGGGGTGAACTGCTGCGAGCCGGCCGACGCGGACCGTGCCGTGGAGACGGCGGCGGCGGTGACGGGCAAGCCGGTCGTCGTCTACCCGAACAGCGGTGAGCGGTGGGACGCGAGGCGCCGGGCGTGGGCGGGGGACAGCACCTTCGACGCCGGTCGGGTGCGGGCCTGGCAGGCGGCCGGGGCGCGGCTCGTCGGGGGCTGCTGCCGCATCGGGCCCTCGCGGATCGCTGAGCTCGCGGAGGTGCTGGCGCCGTGAAATTACCTGGTGGGGGCGGGGACGCGGGGCCATACTCGGACGGGTGTTCCTGACTATCAGCACAACCGGCACCCCGGAGCGTCCCGCCACCGATCTCGGCTTTCTGCTGCACAAGCACCCCGAGAAGGCGCAGACGTTCTCCACCTCGCACGGCACCGCGCATGTCTTCTACCCCGAGGCGTCCGCGGAGCGTTGCACGGCAGCCCTGCTGCTGGAGGTGGACAGTGTGGCGCTGGTGCGGCGCGGCAAGGGCAAGGGCCGGGGCGGTGCCCCGGACGCGGCGCTCGCCCAGTACGTCAACGACCGCCCCTACGCCGCTTCCTCGCTCTTCGCCGTGGCCATGAGCGCGGTGTTCAAGTCCGCCCTGAGCGGTGCCTGCCGGGCCATGCCCGAGCGGGCGGAGCAGCCCCTGCCGCTGCGGATCGAGCTCCCGGCGCTGCCCGCGCGCGGTGGTATCGAGCTGGTGCGGAAGCTCTTCGGGCCGCTCGGCTGGGCGAGCGTGGAGGCCGTGGCCGTGCCCCTGGACGGGGAGTTCCCGGAGTGGGGCGACTCGCGCTACGTACACCTGGTGCTGGAGGGGGAGCTGAGGCTCGCCGACGCCCTGCGGCAGCTCTATGTGCTGCTGCCGGTGCTCGACGACGCGAAGCACTACTGGGTGGCCCCGGACGAGGTGGACAAGCTGCTGCGGGCCGGTGAGGGGTGGCTGGCCGAGCACCCCGAGCAGAAGCTGATCACCAGCCGTTACCTCTCGCGCCGCTGGGGCCTGACCCGGCAGGCGATGGAGCGGCTCGAACTGCTGCGGCTCGCCGAGTCGGACGACCTCGACGTGGCCTGTGTCGACAACGCGGTGGACGAGACGAAGGACACCGAGGAGAAGCCGGTCCCGCTCGCCGAGCAGCGGCGTGCGGCGATCCTGGAGGCGCTGCGTGCCTCCGGGGCGAGCCGGGTGCTCGACCTCGGCTGCGGCCAGGGCCAGTTGGTCCAGGCACTGCTGAAGGACGTCCGCTTCACGGACATCGTCGGCGTCGACGTGTCGATGCGCGCCCTGGCCATCGCCTCGCGCCGGCTCAAGCTGGACCGGATGGGCGAGCGGCAGGCCGGCCGTGTCACGCTCCTGCAGGGCTCGCTGACCTACACCGACAAGCGGCTCAAGGGGTACGACGCGGCGGTGCTCAGCGAGGTCGTCGAGCACCTCGATCTGCCGAGGCTGCCCGCCCTGGAGTACGCGGTGTTCGGCTCCGCACGGCCCCGCACCGTGCTCGTGACCACGCCCAACGTCGAGTACAACGTCCGCTGGGAGACGCTGCCCGCCGGACATGTGCGCCACGGCGACCACCGCTTCGAGTGGACCAGGGCCGAGTTCCGCCGGTGGGCGGAGGAGGTCGCGCAGCGCCACGGCTACGAGGTGGCGTTCGTGCCCGTGGGGACGGACGACCCCGAGGTGGGGCCGCCGACGCAGATGGCCGTGTTCACGATGACCGCGGCAGCCGGGACCAAGGACGAGACCAAGAAGGAGGCGAAGGCCGCATGAACAGCAGCAGCACCACCGACACCACCAGTACCTCGCGCACGCTGCCGGTGACCGACCTCTCCCTCGTCGTGCTCATCGGAGCCAGCGGATCGGGCAAGTCCACCTTCGCCCGCAAGCACTTCAAGCCCACCGAGATCGTCTCCTCGGACTTCTGCCGCGGTCTCGTGGCCGACGACGAGAACGACCAGAGCGCCAGCAGCGACGCCTTCGACGTCCTGCACTACATCGCGGGCAAGCGCCTCGCGGCCGGGCGTCTCACCGTGGTCGACGCCACCAACGTCCAGGCCGAGAGCCGCAAGCAGCTCGTGCGGCTGGCGCGTGAGCACGACGTGCTGCCCATCGCGATCGTCCTCGACCTTCCCGAGGAGGTCTGCCTCGCGCGCAACGCGAAGCGCCCGGACCGGGCCGACATGCCGCGCCACGTCATCCAGCGCCACCGCCGCGAACTGCGCCGTTCGCTGCGCGGCCTGGAGCGGGAGGGCTTCCGAAAGGTGCACGTCCTGCGCACCGAGGAGGAGGCCGAGCAGACCGGGATCGTGCTGGAGCGCCGTTACAACGACCTGCGCCACCTCACCGGCCCCTTCGACATCATCGGTGACATCCACGGCTGCAGCTCCGAGCTGGAGACCCTGCTCTCCACCCTCGGGTACGCCGACGGCGTGCACCCCGACGGTCGCACGGCCGTCTTCGTCGGCGACCTCGTCGACCGCGGCCCCGACAGCCCCGGCGTGCTGCGCCGGGTGATGGCCATGGTGTCCTCCGGCAACGCCCTGTGCGTGCCGGGCAACCACGAGAACAAGCTCGGCCGTTACCTCAAGGGCCGCAGCGTCCAGCACACCCACGGGCTCGCCGAGACCATCGAGCAGCTCGAACGCGAGGACGCCGTCGACCCCGAATTCCGGGTGTGCGTGAAGGAGTTCATCGAAGGGCTCGTCAGTCACTACGTGCTGGACGGCGGAAAGCTCGTCGTCTGCCACGCCGGCCTGCCCGAGAAGTACCACGGCCGTACGTCGGGCCGGGTGCGCTCGCACGCGCTGTACGGGGACACGACCGGCGAGACCGACGAGTTCGGCCTGCCCGTCCGCTACCCGTGGGCCGAGGAGTACCGGGGCCGCGCCACCGTGGTCTACGGCCACACGCCCGTGCCCAGCACCTCCTGGGTCAACAACACCATCTGCCTGGACACCGGCGCCGTCTTCGGCGGGAAGATGACCGCGCTGCGCTGGCCGGAGCGCGAACTCGTCGACGTACCCGCCGAGAAGGTCTGGTACGAGCCGACCCGTCCGCTGGTGTCCGAGGCGCCCGGCGGGCGCGAGGGCCGTCCGCTGGACCTCGCCGACGTCCAGGGCCGGCGCATCGTGGAGACCCGGCACATGGGCCGCCTCTCGGTGCGTGAGGAGAACGCCGCCGCGGCGCTCGAAGTCATGAGCCGGTTCGCCGTCGACCCACGGCTGCTGGCCTACCTCCCGCCGACCATGGCGCCGACCGCGACCTCGCACGAGGAGGGGTATCTGGAGCACCCGGCCGAGGCGTTCGCCCAGTACCGGGCGGACGGTGTCACCCGGGTCGTGTGCGAGGAGAAGCACATGGGCTCGCGCGCCGTGGCCCTGGTCTGCCGCGACGCGGAGGCGGCGCGCGAACGCTTCGGTACCGAAGGCCCGACCGGCGCCCTGCACACCCGCACCGGCCGGCCGTTCCTCGACGACCCGGCGCTCACCGAAGCGGTCCTCGACCGGCTGCGTACGGCCGTCACCGCGGCCGGACTGTGGGAGGAGTGGGACACCGACTGGGTCCTCCTGGACGCCGAGCTGATGCCGTGGTCGCTGAAGGCGGCCGGGCTGCTGCGCTCCCAGTACGCGGCGGTCGGCGCCGCGTCCGGCGCGGTCTTCCCCGCGGCTCTCGCCGCCCTCGACGCGGCGGCGGCCCGCTCGGTCGACGTCGGTGGGCTGGCGGAGCGGCAGCACGGCCGTGCCGAGGACGCCGCCGCGTTCACACGGGCGTACCGGCGTTACTGCTGGAGCACCGAAGGGCTCGAAGGGATGCGGCTCGCGCCCTTCCAGATTCTCGCCGTCCAGGGCCGTTCCCTGGCCTCCGTACCGCACGACGAGCAGCTGGCGTGGCTGGACAGGCTGGTCGAGCACGACCCGACCGGGCTGCTCCAGGTCACCCGGCGGCTCGTCGTCGACACCGGCGACGAGGACTCGGTGCGCTCCGGCATCGACTGGTGGCTGGAGATGACGGGCCGGGGCGGCGAGGGCATGGTCGTCAAGCCGCTCGGGGCGCTCGTGCGCGACGGGAAGGGCAGGCTGGTGCAGCCGGGCATCAAGGTGCGCGGTCGGGAGTACCTGCGGATCATCTACGGTCCCGAGTACACCCGTCCGGAGAATCTGGAGCGGCTGCGCTCCCGTTTCCTCGGCCACAAGCGGTCGCTGGCCCTCCGGGAGTACGCGCTGGGTCTGGAGGCGCTGGACCGGCTGGCCGACGGGGAGCCGCTGTGGCGGGTCCACGAGGCCGTCTTCGCGGTGCTGGCCCTGGAGTCGGAGCCGGTCGACCCGCGGCTGTAGGAACGCGGAGGCGATTCGCCGGGTGAACGGCGCTCCGTGCGGTGAGGATGGAGGCATGGGATTCCATGTCGACTCCGAGGCCGGGCGGTTGCGCCGCGTCATCCTGCACCGCCCCGATCTGGAGCTCAAGCGGCTCACCCCCGGCAACAAGGATGCGTTGCTCTTCGACGACGTGCTGTGGGTGCGCCGCGCCCGCCAGGAGCACGACGGGTTCGCCGATGTGCTCCGCGACCGGGGGGTGGAAGTGCACCTCTTCGGGGATCTGCTCCGCGAGTCGCTGGAGATCCCGGTCGCCAAACGGCTCGTCCTGGACCGGGTCTTCGCGGAGAAGGAGTACGGTCCGCTCGCCACCGAGCACCTGCGGACCGCCTTCGAGGAGCTGCCCACGGCCGAGCTGGCCGAGGCGCTGGTCGGCGGGATGACGAAGCGGGAGTTCCTGGAGCGGCACAGCGAGCCGACCTCGGTCCGGTTCCATGTGATGGGTCTGGACGACTTCCTGCTCGCGCCGCTGCCGAACCACCTCTTCACCCGTGACACCTCCGCCTGGATCTACGACGGCGTCTCCATCAACGCGATGCGCTGGCCGGCCAGGCAGCGGGAGACCGTCCACTTCGAGGCGATCTACCGGCACCATCCCCTCTTCACGGGTCCGGAGGCCGGGGTCTTCCACCACTGGTCGGAGGGGCAGGACGACTACCCCTCGACCATCGAGGGCGGCGACGTGCTGGTCATCGGCCAGGGGGCCGTGCTGATCGGGATGAGCGAGCGGACCACTCCGCAGGCGGTGGAGATGCTGGCCCGGGGGCTCTTCGACGCGGGGTCGGCCCGGACGATCGTGGCGCTCGACATGCCCAAGAACCGGGCGTTCATGCACCTCGACACGGTGATGACGATGATCGACGGCGACACCTTCACCCAGTACGCGGGGCTCGGGATGCTCCGTTCGTACACCATCGAGCCCGGCACCGGTCCCCGGGAGCTGAAGGTCACCGACCATCCGCCCGAGCACATGCACCGGGCCATCGCCGCCGCACTGGGCCTGGAGTCGATCCGGGTGCTCACCGCGGTCCAGGACGTCCACGCGGCGCAGCGCGAGCAGTGGGACGACGGCTGCAACGTGCTGGCCGTCGAGCCCGGGGTCGTCGTCGCCTACGAGCGCAACGCCACCACCAACACCTATCTGCGCAAGCAGGGCATCGAGGTCATCGAGATCCGCGGCAGCGAGCTCGGGCGGGGGCGCGGCGGCCCCCGGTGCATGAGCTGCCCGGTGGTCCGTGATCCCGTGTAGATCCACGCGGTCCCGGACGGACGGGGTCTGTATAGCGATGCAGGGCTTCGTATAGACTTCCAGGGTCAACGTATGAGCGACCCTCGCCCGACCAGGAGCAGTCACATGGCCATAGACCTCGCAGGCCGCCACTTCCTCAAGGAGCTGGACTTCACGGCCGAGGAGTTCCGCGGCCTGATCGCCCTGGCCGCCGAGCTCAAGGCGGCGAAGAAGGCGGGGACCGAGGTCCAGCGGCTGCGTGGCAGGAACATCGCGCTGATCTTCGAGAAGACCTCGACCCGTACGCGCTGCGCATTCGAGGTCGCCGCCGCGGACCAGGGCGCCTCCACGACGTACCTCGACCCCTCCGGCTCGCAGATGGGCCACAAGGAGTCGGTGAAGGACACGGCCCGGGTGCTCGGCCGGATGTTCGACGGCATCGAGTACCGCGGCGACAGCCAGCAGGCCGTCGAGGAGCTGGCCGCGTACGGCGGCGTCCCCGTCTTCAACGGGCTCACCGACGAGTGGCACCCCACCCAGATGCTCGCCGACGTGCTGACGATGACCGAGCACAGCGAGAAGCCGCTGGACCGGATGGTCTTCGCCTACCTCGGCGACGCCCGCTTCAACATGGGCAACTCGTACCTGATCACCGGCGCCCTGCTGGGTATGGACATCCGGATCGTCGCCCCCGAGGCGTACTGGCCGGCCGCGGACGTCGTCGCTCAGGCGCAGAAGCTCGCGCAGGCGAGCGGCGCGACGGTCACCCTCACCGAGGACATCGCCGAAGGCGTCCGCGGTGCCGACTTCGTCGCCACGGACGTCTGGGTCTCGATGGGCGAGCCCAAGGCGGTGTGGGCCGAGCGCATCGCCGCGCTCGCGCCGTACGCCGTGACCATGGACGTCCTGCGGGCCACCGGCAACGACGGCGTGAAGTTCCTGCACTGCCTGCCGGCCTTCCACGACCTCGGTACGAAGGTCGGCCGGGAGATCCACGCCGAGTACGGCATGACCGAGCTGGAAGTGACCGACGAGGTATTCGAGTCCGCGTTCTCGGTCGTCTTCGACGAGGCGGAGAACCGGATGCACACCATCAAGGCCGTGCTCGTGGCCACCATGGCCGCCCCGGGTCCCGGCGCCTGATCACTCCGCCGCGCGGGCGTGCCGTGCGGGAGGGGACGGCTGGGCCGGCATCGCGGGCAGCGTGAACCACACCGCCTTGCCCTGATCCGTCGTGCGGTGACCGCAGGCGGAGCTGAGCGTGCGGATCAGGAGGAGGCCGCGGCCGTGCTCCTGCCAGGGGTCCGGTTCGCTGCCGGGTCCCGGGCGGGAGAGGTCGCCGGGCGGGGAGGGGTCGCGGTCGTGGACCTCGACCTGGCAGCCCGTCGCCATGAGTTCCACGACCAGCTCGATGGGCTCGTCCCCGTCCGTGTGCTCCACGGCGTTGGCGACGAGCTCGGCGGTCAGGAGCTCGGCGGTGTAGCTGTCCGCCGGGGCGTCGATGTCCGTCAGGGCGGTACGGATGAGGGCGCGGGCGATTGGCACCGCTGCCGTGGAGTGCGGCAGGGCTATGCGCCAGGACGCGGGAATGGGGACATCGGCGGGCACAGCTGGTTCCGTTCCGGGGCGGGACTTCCTGGTATCGACCATTGCTCCGTTCAACCTTACGAACAGGGGTGGCGCAGTCATAGAGGCGGTCGACCGGAACGAAAGGGACGTTCGCCACAACGCGCTCAGGTTTGGGGTATCGCGTCCTCCTGACGGCAGTCACGTATGAGTGATAACTTCGAGGTGGATCGAGTCGTCCGATGCGGGCCGGACCAGCGGCCCGTCGGCTGAAGGGGACCACCTCCCATGAGCCCGTTTCCCAGCTCCGCCCCCCGCACGGAGGACTGGCGCCACCTGCGGCTGACCCTGGACGACGGAGTCGCGACCGTCACCCTCGCCCGCCCCGAGAAGCTCAACGCGCTCACCTTCGGCGCCTACGCCGACCTGCGCGACCTCCTCGCCGAACTGTCCCGCGAACGCTCCGTGCGCGCCCTCGTACTGTCGGGCGAAGGGCGCGGGTTCTGTTCCGGAGGCGATGTGGACGACATCATCGGCGCCACACTGGCGATGGACACCGCCCAGCTCCTCGACTTCAACCGGATGACGGGACAGGTCGTACGGGCCCTTCGTGAAACCCCCTTCCCGGTTGTCGCCGCCCTACACGGGGTGGCCGCGGGAGCCGGGGCCGTTCTCGCGCTCGCGGCCGACTTCCGCGTCGCCGACCCGTCCGCGCGCTTCGCCTTCCTCTTCACCCGGGTCGGCCTCTCCGGCGGCGACATGGGCGCCGCCTATCTGCTGCCCCGCGTCGTCGGACTCGGCCACGCCACCCGGCTGCTCATGCTCGGCGAAGCCGTCCACGCCCCCGAAGCGGAACGGATCGGCCTGATCAGCGAGCTGACCGCCGAAGGGCAGGCCGACGCCCGCGCGGCGGCGCTCGCCCGCAGACTCGCCGACGGACCGGCTCTCGCACTCGCCCAGACCAAGGCCCTGCTCACCGCCGAGCTCGACATGCCCCTCGCGGCCTCCGTCGAACTGGACGCCGCCACCCAGGCGCTCCTGATGCACGGCGAGGACTACGCCGAGTTCCACGCGGCCTTCACCGAGAAGCGCCCGCCGAAGTGGAAGGGCAGGTAGCGCGATGTCCGGTGACACGAGGCGGATCGCGGTCATCGGCGGCGGCCCCGGCGGGCTGTACGCGGCGGCGCTGCTCAAACGGCTCGGCCCCGAGCGCGACATCACCGTCTGGGAGCGCAACGCCCCGGACGACACCTTCGGCTTCGGGGTCGTCCTCTCCGACGAGACCCTCGGCGGGATCGAGCACGCCGACCCCGTCGTGTACGCGGCTCTCAGGGACGAGTTCGTCCGCTGGGACACCATCGACATCGTCCACCGGGGGAGGACCGAGACCTCCGGCGGTCACGGCTTCGCCGCGCTCGGCCGCCGCAGGCTCCTGGAGATCCTGCACGCACGCTGCCGGTCCCTCGGCGTCCGCCTCCACTTCCGCACCGGCGCCCCGCCCGCCGCCGAACTCGCGGCGGACCACGACCTGGTGATCGCCGCCGACGGGGTGCACAGCGCCACCCGCGAGGCCCACGCCGACGTGTTCCGCCCGCGGATCGACACCCACCGCAACCGCTACATCTGGCTCGCCGCCGACTTCGCGCTCGACGCCTTCCGCTTCGAGATCGCCGAGACCGAGTACGGCGTGATGCAGCTGCACGGCTACCCCTTCTCGGCCCACGCCTCCACCGTCATCGTGGAGATGCGCGAGGAGGTCTGGCGGGCGGCCGGGCTCGACCTCTGCGACCCGGTCGAGTCCACCGAACGCTGCGCCAAGATCTTCACCGAGGCCCTCGACGGACGCCCCCTGCGCTCCAACAGGTCCTCGTGGCTCACCTTCGCCACCGTGGTCAACGAGCGGTGGTCGCACGGCAACACCGTCCTCATCGGCGACGCCGCCCACACCGCGCACTTCTCCATCGGCTCCGGCACCAAGCTCGCCGTCGAGGACGCCCTCGCACTGGCCGCCTGCATCGAGGAGCAGCCCGACCTGCCGACGGCGCTCTCCGCGTACGAGACGGAGCGCCGCCCGGTCGTCGCGTCGACCCAGCGCGCCGCCGCGGCCAGCCTGCGCTGGTTCGAGGAGCTGGACACCTACCTGGACCAGCCGCCGCGCAGGTTCGCCTTCAACCTCCTCACCCGCAGCCGCCGGGTCACCCACGACAACCTCCGGCTGCGCGACCCCGCGTTCACCGGCGCCGTCGAGGAGGAGTTCGGCTGCCCGCCCGGAACCCCGCCGATGTTCACCCCGCTGCGGCTGCGCGGTCTGGAACTGCGCAACCGGGTCGTCGTCTCACCCATGGACATGTACTCCGCCACCGACGGCCTCCCCGGCGACTTCCACCTGGTCCACCTGGGCGCCCGCGCGCTGGGCGGCGCCGGACTCACCATGACCGAAATGGTCTGCGTGAGTCCCGAAGGCC
The DNA here is from genome assembly GCF_036195325.1 of Streptomyces sp. NBC_00234. NCBI lineage: Bacteria > Bacillati > Actinomycetota > Actinomycetes > Kitasatosporales > Streptomycetaceae > Streptomyces > Streptomyces sp. NBC_00234. The sequence goes on from NZ_CP108101.1 coordinate 6,222,705, forward strand.
GCATCACCCCCGGCTGCGCCGGCCTCTACACCGACGAACAGGCCGCCGCCTGGACCCGGATCGTGGACTTCGTCCACGAGGGTGCCCCCGGCGCCGCGATCGGCGTCCAGCTCGGCCACTCCGGCCGCAAGGGCTCCACGAAGCTGATGTGGGAGGGCATCGACCAGCCACTGGACCACGGCAACTGGCCGCTGTCGGCCGCCTCCCCGATCCCGTACGCACCGGGCGTCAACCAGGTCCCGCAGGCCCTGGACCGGGCCGGACTCGACGCGGTCCGCGAGCAGTTCACCGCGGCGGCGCGGCGCGCCGCGGACTGCGGATTCGACCTGCTCGAACTGCACTGCGCGCACGGCTACCTGCTCTCCGGCTTCCTCTCCCCGCTCACCAACCACCGCACCGACGCCTACGGTGGTCCGCTGGAGAACCGGCTCCGCTTCCCCCTGGAGGTCTTCGACGCGGTCCGGGCGCACTGGCCGGCCGACCGGCCCATGACCGTCCGGGTCTCCGCCACCGACTGGGCCGACGGCGGTACGAGCCCCGAGGACGCCCTCGGCATCGCGCGGGCCTTCGCCGACCACGGCGCCGACGCGATCGACGTGTCCACCGGACAGGTCGTCCCGGAGGAACGCCCCGAGTACGGCCGCTCCTACCAGACCCCGTTCGCCGACCGGATCCGTAACACCCTCGGCGTCCCCGTCATCGCGGTCGGCGCCATCTCCTCCTGGGACGACGTCAATTCGCTGCTGCTCGCGGGCCGCGCCGACCTCTGCGCCCTGGCCCGCCCGCACCTCTACGACCCGCACTGGACCCTGCACGCGGCAGCCGAGCAGGGCTACCACGGACCGGGTGCCTCCTGGCCGCTGCCGTACCGCGCGGGCAGCCGCACCCCGCCCGCAGGACGCACGGACGCGCCGAAGCCACGGCTCACGCTGAACTGAGCGCCAGGCACTCGTGGCAGCGGCAGGGGGTGGGGTGGGGCACGCCGGGCCACCGGGCGAGACGCTCCTCGGCGGCCTGCTGCTCGAACCGGGCGGCACGCGCCTCGGCGCTCTCCCGGCTGTCCCAGTCCCGGCCCGCACGATCCTGAGCCTCACGCCGGAGCACCGCGGGGCTGTGGACCAACGCCGCCCGGAAGGTGTGCAGATGGCGCGTCGCCAGGTCGAGCGTGACGTGGGTGCCGGTGTGGCGCCCCCGTCCGACAGTGGTCAGCACGTCGGCGCCGCCGGGGCGGTAGCCGATCACGTACACCTTCGAGCCGCCGCGGTAGGACGTGGTGCCCGGCCGCAGTTCCTGGCCGCCCTTCCCGTACCGCCGCCACCGCACCACGTTCGCCGCTATCAGCCACTGCGGCTCCAGCTCCGGCTCCGGCTCCAGCTCCGGCTCTGGCTCCGGCTCTGGCTCCGGACCCGGCTCCGGCTCCGGACCCGGCTCCGGCTCCGTCCTCGACTCCGGTCCCGCCGCCTCGACCTCGCTCATGCCTGCCCCACCGCACTGACCAGCAGCCGGTCCGAGACGGCCTCGTAGCCGATGCGCCGGTACACACCGTTGCTCGTCGGGTTGGCGAGGTCCGTGAACAGCAGCACCTCCTCGGCGCCCGCCTCCCGTGCCGCCCGGCTGACCTCGGCCGTCACCGCCGCACCGAACCCGCGGCCCCGGTGCTCCGACGGCGTGTAGACCGTCGTCACCCGCACCGTGCCCGCGATGTTCCGGGAGACGCCCGCCATCGCCACCGGTACACCGGCGTCCTCCCAGAGCGTCAGCCCGCCGTACGTCGTCCGGTCGTCGACGAGCCGCTCGACATGCGTACCGGGCTGGCCGACCTGCTCGGCGAACGTGCCGTGCCAGTCCAGCAGCAGGTCCCGGTCGGCGGCCGTCGCCGTCCGTGGCCGGCCCGCCGGGGCCGGGGAGGGCGGGACGAGCGTCCCGAGCCGGTAGAGCCGCTGCTCCTCCTCGACCCGGTGACCGGGCCAGTGCGCGGCCAGCGCCTCGGCGGTCGGGCGGTCCGCGTTGATGCGGGTCAGCGGGAGCGCGCGAGTGAGCGGAGTGATTGCTTCCGGGACGGTCGCGCCCAGGAACGGGGGATACGGCGCGGTGTGCACCAGCGTTCCCCCGACCTCGCCGTCGGACCCGCGCCACCAGCCGAGCACCGGGTCGGCCCCGCCGTAGGCGTGCCGGCCGTCGCGCCGCAGCGCCGCGGTGACGGTCAGCACCAGGGTGTTGTCCGCGGGCCGGGCGGCCAGCCACGCACCTGCCGTATCCAGAAAAACATCGACATCGTCCGTGAAAGTCCAGGTCATGCCTCATCCTGCCGGTTCCGCGGACCGGCAGTCACCCGAATTCCGGGCGCCGTTCACGGCCGTACGAAGCGCTCCCCGGCGTCCCGCAGCATGGCATGCAGCAGCCCGAACACCTCGGCCGAGCGGCCCCCGGGCCACTCCTTGGGCAGCAGCTCGTCCGGCAGCCCCGGGTCCGCGTACGGCAGCCGCCGCCAGGAGTCCAGGGCGGGCAGGTAGTCCCGGTACGCCTCCTCCGGGTCCGGCACACTGCCGGGGGGCCGCGCCTCCCATGCCTTCAGCACCGGCTCCTGCTGCTCCAGGAAGTCCAGGTGGAGCCGGGCGATGCCGTCGAGGTCCCACCAGCGCGCCACCGACTCCTTCGTCGCCGCGAAACCGAGGTGCTCCCCGCGGAACAGCTCCACATACGGGGCGAGTTCGAGCCGTTCCAGGGTGTGCCGGGTCTCCTCGTACAGTCCGGCGGGCGCGATCCACACCCCGGGGGCGGCCGTGCCGAAACCGAGACGGGCCAGCCGCGAGCGCAGCAGATGCCGCTTGTTGCGCTCGGCCTCCGGTACGGAGAAGACGGCCAGCACCCAGCCGTCGGCGACCCGGGGCGCCGGATGCTGGTAGATGCGCCGGTCGCCGTCGTCCAGCAGCTGCCGCGCGTCGGCGGACAGCGCGTAGCCGGCCGCCCCGGCCGCCGTGCGGGCCGGGACGAGCAGCTCGCGGCGCTTGAGCCGGGAGACGGAGGAGCGTACGGAGGGCGCGTCGACACCGACGGCGCGCAGCAGCCGGATCAGCTCGGCCACCGGCAGCGGTTCGTTGCCGGGGGAGCGACCGTACGCGCCGTAGAGGCTGACGATCAGGGATCGGGGGGTGTGCAGCTCGGCCACGTGATCACTCTAGAGCCCGCGTGCCGTGCGGGTCGCCGTCGCTGCGCAGCCGGAAGCGCTGGAGCTTGCCGGTCGCGGTCCTGGGGAGCTCGGCCAGGAACTCGATGACACGGGGGCACTTGTGCGGAGCCAGCTCGCCCTTCATGTAGGTGCGCAGGGAGTCGGCGGACTGTCCGGAGCCCTCGCGGAGCACCACGTACGCCACCACGACCTGGCCGCGCAGCGCGTCGGGCCGGCCCACCACGGCGGCCTCCGCCACCTCCGGATGGCGCAGCAGGGCGTCCTCCACCTCGGGTCCCGCGATGTTGTAGCCGGAGGAGATGATCATGTCGTCGGCGCGGGCGACGTAGCGGAAGTAGCCGTCCGGCTCGCGGACGTACGTATCGCCGGTGATGTTCCAGCCGTGGCGCACGTACTGCGTCTGGCGCTCGTCGGCGAGGTACCGGCAGCCGACCGGGCCGCGCACCGCCAGCAGGCCGGGTTCGCCGTCGGGCAGCTCCTCGCCGGCCTGGTCCACCACCCGCGCCTGCCAGCCGGGGACGGGTCTCCCGGTGGTGCCGGGGCGGATGGCGTCGTCGGCGGCCGAGATGAAGATGTGCAGCAGCTCGGTGGCCCCGATGCCGTTGATGATGCGCAGCCCGGTCCGCTCGTACCAGGACTGCCAGGTGGCCGCGGGCAGGTTCTCCCCGGCCGAGACGCAGCGGCGCAGCGCGGAAAGGTCGTGCCCGTCCAGGTGGTCGAGCATCACCCGGTACGCGGTCGGAGCGGTGAACAGCACCGAGACCCGGTGGGCCGCGAGAGCGGGCAGCAGTTGCCGGGGCCCCGCCTGCTCCAGCAGGAGCGCCGAGGCGCCCGCGCGGAGCGGGAAGATCACCAGCCCGCCCAGTCCGAAGGTGAATCCGAGCGGCGGGCTCCCCGCGAAGACGTCACCGGACTCCGGGCGCAGGACGTGGTGCGAGAAGGTGTCGGCGACGGCCAGCACGTCGCGGTGGAAGTGCATACAGCCTTTGGGGCGTCCGGTGGTGCCCGAGGTGAAGGCGATCAGCGCGACGTCGTCGGCCGCGGTGTCCACCCGCTCGTACGGGCCCCTCCGGGACTCCGCCAGGCGGGTCAGATCGCCGGGTGCGTCGCCCCCGTACTCCGTGATCCGCAGCTCCGGGACCCGGGCCTTCAGCAGGTCCTCCACGGACCGGGCATCGCACAGGGCGTGGCTCACCCGGGCGAGTGAGCAGATGGTGGCCAGCTCCTGCGACCGCGCCTGCGCCAATACGGTGACGGCGACCGCGCCCGCCTTCATGACGGCGAGCCAGCAGGCGGCCAGCCAGGGAGTGGTGGGGCCGCGCAGCAGCACCCGGTTGCCGGGGCGTACCCCCAGATCGGTGGTGAGGACGTGGGCGATCCCGTCCACCCGGTCCAGCAGTTCCCCGTAGCTCCACACCGCGCCGTCGGCGCTGCGGAAGGCGGGGCGGTCCGGCCCGAAGCGGCCGACGGTGCGGTCGAGCAGCTCGTATCCGCAGTTCAGCCGGTCCGGGTAGCGCAGTTCGGGCCGTTCGTGGACCAGCTCGGGCCATTGGGCGGCCGGTGGCAGATGGTCGCGGGGAAAGGTATCGGTATGTGCGGTGGCACCGTGCGCCGACGCGCCCGGCGAGGAACTCGGCTCCATGAAGGATCGCCCCCTTGTCGCACTTGGAGCGTATCGTTTGAGTGACGGTAGTCAACGGTTCGCGATAAGACGTGACAAGAGAGGCGCCGCCATGACGGCATTCTCGCTCGACCCGGCCCGCACCGCCTGGTGCGCGGAGCTGTACGAGCTCTCCGTGCAGAAACTGCGGCCGCTCGCCGAGAAGGGGGAACCGGGACGGGTGAACCGCCCCCTGGTCGCCGCGCTCGGCGAGCTGGGGCTCCTCGACCGGCTCTTCGGCTCCGGGGCGCTCGACCTTTGCCTGCTGCGCGAATCCCTCGCACGCGGCTGTACGGAGGCCGAGACCGCCCTCGCGCTCCAGGGCCTCGGCGCGTCCCCGGTCGTCCAGGCCGGCACACCCGCCCAGCGCGAGCGCTGGCTTCCCGAGGTGCGCGCCGGGCGGGCCGTCGCCGCGTTCGCGCTGAGCGAGCCGGGCGCGGGCTCCGACGCCGCCGCGCTCTCCCTCGACGCCCGGCGGACCTCCGAGGGCTGGCGGCTGACCGGCGAGAAGTGCTGGATCTCCAACGCGCCCGAGGCCGATTTCTACACCGTGTTCGCCCGTACGGCAGAGGACGCGGGAGCCCGTGGCATCACCGCGTTCCTGGTCCCCGCCGACCGCCCGGGGCTCAGCGGGACGGCGCTCGACATGCTCTCCCCGCACGCCATCGGGGCCCTGGCCTTCGATGCCGTGCCCGTCACCGCCGACGACGTCCTGGGCGAGCCCGGCCGGGGGTTCCGGGTCGCGATGAACACCCTCAACCTCTTCCGGCCGAGCGTCGGCGCCTTCGCGGTCGGCATGGCCCGCGCCGCACTCGACGCGACGCTCGCACACACCGCGGAGCGCACCGCGTTCGGCGGACCGCTCAAGGACCTCCAGGCCGTCTCGCACCAGGTCGCCGAGATGGCGACCCGCACCGAGGCGGCCCGGCTCCTCGTGTACGCGGCAGCGGCGGCGTACGACGCGGGGGAGAGCGGCGTCCCCGGGCGCGCCGCCATGGCCAAGCTGTTCGCCACCGAGACCGCGCAGTACGTCGTCGACACGGCCGTCCAGCTGCACGGCGCCCGCGCCCTGCGCCGCGGCCACCTGCTCGAACACCTCTACCGGGAGGTGCGCGCCCCCCGGATCTACGAGGGCGCGAGCGAGGTGCAGCGCACGATCATCGCCAAGGAGCTGTACGCGACCCAGGAGCCGCCCGCATGAACCCGGTCCACCGCATCAACCCCGCCGAACTCTCCCCGCCCACCGGCTTCTCGCACGCCGTCACCGTCTCCGGCGGCCGGCTCGTCTTCCTCGCGGGCCAGACGGCCCTGGACGGCGAGGGCAAGGTCGTCGGCGAGACCCTGCCCGAGCAGTTCGAGAAGGCACTCACCAATCTGCTCACCGCCCTGCGCGCGGCCGGTGGTACCCCGGCCGGTCTGGCCAGGGTCACCGTCTACGCCACGGACGTCGCCGACTACCGGGCCCGGGCGTCCGAACTCGGCCGGATCTGGCGGCGGCTGGCGGGCCGGGACTACCCGGCCATGGCCGTCATCGGCGCCGTCCGGCTCTGGGACGAGCAGGCGTTGGTCGAACTCGACGGGGTGGCGGTCCTGGACTGAGCGTCAGTACGGCTGCACCAGCACGTGCGCCGCGCCGGGGATGCCGATCTTCAGCAGCTCGTCCTCCTCCGGCGTGGTCGCCCGGCCGGTCTCCTGCTTGAGCACGGCACGCGACATGTTCTGCACCCACATCGCGCGCGGACGGCGGCGTGCCTCCCACGCGTCGAGCGCCTCGGCCACCCCGTCGGCGCCGTCCAGCGACTGCGCCAGGACCAGCGCGTCCTCGACGGCCATCGCCGCACCCTGCGCCAGATGCGGGGTCGAGGCGTGCGCGGCGTCGCCGGCCAGGACGACCCGGCCGAGGTGCCACGGCTCCTCGACCGCCACCTGCGAGATCCGCGAATACACCACGGCGGACGGGTCCTTGACGTGGGAGAGGGCCTCGGCCACCGGGCCCCCGAAGCCCGCCAGCCGCTCCCTGAGCTGCTCGTGGGCCAGCTCCGGGTCCGGCCTGAAGTCCTCGGTCTCGGCGAACACCGCGCCCAGGTACATCAGTTCGTCGGTGATCGGGGTGAGCAGCGCCTTGGCGGCCTGGTTGCCCGTACTCATGACGACGCCCTGCACCTCGGGCTGACGCGGCACGGTGACCCGCCAGTTGGCGAATCCGGTGTACTCGGGGCGGTAGCGGTCGCCGTACAGCCGGGTCCGCAGCGGCGATCCGATGCCGTCGAAGCCCACGACCAGGTCCCAGCGGTCCGCCGAACCGTCGGACAGGGTCACGTCCACGCCCGAACCGTCGTCGGCCAGCTCGGTGATCGTCGTCCCGAAGCGGACGGGGACACCGGCCGCGGCGGTGGCGTCACCGAGAATCCTCGCGAGCGCGGGGCGCGGGATGCCGTTGTTGGACGGTGCGTCGTCCATCCGCGGCTGCGGGATCTTGGCGAGTGTGGCGCCGGCCGGGTCGCAGATGGTCAGCACCTCCCACGGGAAGCCCGCCTCGACGCACGCGTCGAGGACGCCGATCTCGCGCATGACGTGCAGGGCGTTGGACGGCTGGATGATGCCGACGCCGAGCGCCTCCAGCTCGTCGCGTACCTCGACGACCTCGACGGTGTGACCGCGCCCGGCCAGCGCGACGGCGAGGGTGAGCCCGCCGATTCCGCCGCCGTGGACGAGGACGCGCAGGGGTGATGCCATCTCAGATCTCCAGTGCGAAAGAGGGAAGCGGAAGGGAGGGTGCCGCCCCGGGGTCAGCCGACCGCGGCGGGCAGTCCCATCAGGTGGTCCACCAGCGCCAGCAGCACGTCCCGGCCGAACGGCCGCTCCCGGACGTCCCCGATCAGCAGGGGGACGTGCGGGTCGAGGTCGAGGGCGGTCCGGATCTCCGCGGGCGTACGGGTGTTGTGGCCGTGGAAGCAGTTGATCGCCACCACGAAGGGGATGTCGCGGCTCTCGAAGAAGTCGATCGACGCGAAGCTGGTGTCGAGCCGGCGGGTGTCGGCGATCACGACGCCGCCGAGCGCGCCGTTTACCAGGTCGTTCCACATGAACCAGAAGCGCTCCTGGCCCGGGGTGCCGAAGAGATAGACCACCAGCTCCGGACTGACCGTGATCCGGCCGAAGTCCAGGGCCACGGTGGTGGTGTCCTTCCGGCCGACACCGGCCAGGTCGTCCACACCGATGCTCGCCTTGGTCAGGTACTCCTCGGTGCGCAGGGGCGCGACCTCGCTGACGGCGCCCACCAGAGTGGTCTTCCCGACACCGAAACCGCCGGCTATGAGGATCTTGACGGCGGCAGGCGCCGTCTGACTGTCAGTCATCTTGGCTCAGAGTCTCCGGAGTCCGTCACGTACGGCGGCCAGCAGGCCCATGTTCGCCCCGCCGGAAGCCCGGGCCACCGAGAGCGGGGCACGGGCCAGCAGCAGGCCCTGCGCGACCAGATCGGCCAGCAGGATCTTGGTCACCGAGACCGGCAGACCGAGGTCGGCCGAGACCTCGGCGACCGCCGCCGGGCGGCGGCAGCGGTCCAGGATCATGCGGTGCTCCGGCTGGAGCCGGCCCGGCCGCAGGGGCGCACCGTGCTCGTCCACCGGGTTCTGCGCGGTGCTCAGCACGGTGATGAGGGTGAAGTCGTCCCGCTCGGGCGCGGTCCGGCCGCGGGTGATGGTGTACGGGCGGACCATGGTGCGCGCGCCGTCCTCCTCCGGCTCCTCCTCGTGCCAGTACGGACTCACACCCGCTGCCCGTCCCCGGTACCGAAGGCGTCGAACTCTCCGCGCACCGGTGCGCTGAGCTTCTGGCCCACCTGCTGGACGAGGTTGTGCATGGCGAGGGACATCACCTCGGCGTCGACCTCCTGGGAGGCGATGACGGCCAGGTGCGTGCCCTGTCCGGCGGTGATGATGAAGAGCCAGAGGTCGGCCAGTTCGACGATGACCTGGTGCACGGACCCGCCGTCGAAGAGCTGCCCGACACCCCGGGCGAGGCTCTGCTGCCCGGTGCAGATGGCGGCCAGCCGCTCCGCGTCGGCGCGCTCGATGGTGCGCGAATGGCTCACCACCAGCCCGTCGTCGGAGAGCAGGACGGCGTTCAGGGTCTCGGCCACCGAGTCCACCAAACCGTCGAGCAGCCAGTCGAGATCCTGGAGGGTGGCGGTTGTGCGTGTCATGACCGGTCTTCTTCTCTCGTCGGGAGGGGGAATGGGGGAGGGCCGGACGGCGTCGGCGACGGCGGCTCCTCCGCCGTGCGGGCCGCGCGCGACCTGCGCTGGAACGCCCCGATCGCGGCGCCGGCCCGGCGGGGAACCGGCCGGAGCAGCGGGTTCTCGTCCCATTTCGGGCGCCTGGGCGCGGTGGGCCCGGCGACCGGGTCGATGCGGAGCTCGTCCACCAGGCTGGCCTGCCTGACCCGGCGCGGAAGGGGCGGCTCCGCGTCGGCCCGCGCGGCGTCGGGCGCACCCACCGGAAGGGCGGGCCGCTCGGCCGCGTACGGACCCGGAACGGGCTCCTCGTACGGCACGGGCTCCGCGTACGGGCCGGGCACCGGCTCCGCGTACGGTTCCGGCTCCGCGAACGGCTGGTCCACGACCGCGAACGGGTCGTCGGACGGCACGTACGCGGTCTCCGGGCCCGGCACCGGGTACTGCCCCGCCGCCGTCATGTACGGCCGCTCGGCCGGTACGTACGCGTCCTCGTCCGCCGCGTACGGCTGTCCGGGCTCCGCGTACGGAGTCTCGGGGGCGAGGTGCGAGGGCTCCGGAGCGGCATACGTGTTCTCGGCGCCGACATACGCGGTCTCGGAGCTGACGTAGGGCTGCTCGGGCTGCTCGAAGGCGCCGTCCTGCCCGGCGTACGGGTCCTCTTCGGCGGTGTGCGGCTGCGGAGGAGCGCTGTACGAGGAGGACCGCGCGGCACGTTCCCGCTGCTCCGGCCATCCGGACAGGGCGGTGACACCCGCCATGGCCTGCCCCTGCACACGGGTGGGCAGGGTGCCCGGAACCTGGGCGGCGGGCGCGGCGGCCGGGGCGGACGCCACGGCGGTGGGCACGCCCACGGGGCGGGAGCCCGGATCGGCGACCGTCAGCTCGTCGGGGACGAGCACGACGACCCGGGTGCCGCCGTACGCGGACGGCCTGAACTCGACCCGCAGACCGTACTGGTCGGCGAGGCGGGCGATCACATAGAGGCCCAGCCGGATGTCGTCGGCGTGCGCGAGCACGTCCATCCGGGGCGGACGGCTCATCAGCTCGTTGGCCGCGGCGAGTTGTTCCTCGTCCATGCCGAGCCCGCGGTCCTCGACCTCGATGGCCAGCCCACGGCTCACCCGGGCGGCCCTGACCTCCACCGGGCTCGGCGGCCGGGAGAAGGACAGCGCGTTCTCGATCAGCTCGGCGAGCACGTGGGAGACGGGGCCGATGGCACGCTCGGCCAGCCACGGGGCGCCGTCGAGGTCGAGGACCACACGGCGGTAGTCCTGGACCTCGCCCTGCGCCGAACGCATCACGTCCAGCAGCGGTACCGGCTTGCGCCAGCGGCGGTGCGGCGACCCTCCGGCGAGGATCACCAGATTCTCCTCGTAGCGCCGCAGCCGGGCCGTGAGGTGGTCGAGGTCGTAGAGACCCTCCAGCACCTCGGGGTCCTCGTGCTTGCGCTCCAGCTCGTCCAGCTTCTTCAGCTGCTGCCCGATCAACTGCTGCGTACGGCGGGCGATCCGCTGGAGCAGCCGCTCGAATCCGCGGTGCTGGTCCGCCTGGCCGACCGCGGCCTGCAGGGCGCTGGTGCGCGCCAGGTTGAGTGCGTCACCGAGCTGGGTCAGCTCGTCGGACCTGGCGCCGCCGCTGTCGCTCTCGATGGCGCGGGCCTCGGCCTCGACGTCGATCTTCTCGCCCCGGCCGAGCCGCTCCACGACCTCGGGCAGGGCCTTCTCCAGCTCCTCGGCCTGCACCTGGAGGCGGCCGATCCGGTTCCGGAGGTTGCGGGTGAGGCGCCAGGTGGTCAGCACGACGGCGATCACCGCGAGCAGACCGATCACGGTGGTGAGGACCATCTTGAGCAGCAGGGACATGACGCTGCCCTTGCCCTCCTCGACCACCAACGCGGTCCGGTGCTCCAGCAGTTCCACCAGCGGGGGAGTGACGCCGTCGATCGCCTCGCGCCAGGTCTTCTCCTCGGCGCCGAGCTCGACGAACCCCCGGGCGTCCGGGGCGGCCGGACGCAGGATCTCCTTCTCGGCCTGCGTCTTGGCCTTCCAGGCCGCGCTGCCGGTGATCTCCTGCCACATCTCCTGCTCGTCCTGCGGCAGGTAGGGGAGCACCTTGGTGGTGGACTGGAAGGACTGGCCGGAGACCGCCTCGCGGATCTGCTGGAGGTCCTCGGAGCTCAGTCGGCCCTTCGGCCACCCACGGGCCAGGATCGCGTCCGAACGGGAGATCATCTCCTTGGTCCAGAAGAGGTCCACGAGCGGCTGGGACAACGTGGTCACCTGGCCGTTGTCCACGTGGCTGAGCGCGGCGAACAGCTTCAGGTCCACGGCGATCAGGTCGGTGTAGTAGTCGTAGACGGCCTTCTGCCGGTCGCTGCCGCCCTCGTCGACGAGGGCGCGCCGGTCGGGCAGCCGGTCGATCGAGTCCCGGGCCAGACCCACCGCCTCGCGGATCTCGGCCGGGGCGTCCTCGGTGGTCACGTCCGAGAGCGATCTGAAGGTGCGGATCGCCTCGTCGGTCAGCACCCGCTGGCGCCGCAGCGCCTCGGTGGAATCCCCGGGGCGGGCCAGAGCCTCGGCGCTCAGCCGACGCTCCTCCTGCAGGTTGTAGTAGACGATGTTGGACGGCTGTCCGGCCTTCTCGGCCAACTGTCCCTGGGCCGCCTGACGCTGGAAGTCCAGGAATGTCTGGCCACTGGTCACGGCCCAGAGGGCGGCCAGGGCGACACCGGGGACTACGGCCAGTACGAGGAGGGCTGTCCGCAGCGACAGTGTGGTCGAGTCGGTCCGCCGTGACGCGCGCGTGCGCAGGGCAAGCTCCTTGACGTGAGGCCAGCCTCACGACTGGTCAAATCCGGTGAGAACTTCGACACATGGATATTAGTCACACTGCAAAAAAGAAAAGAAAGTGGGCTCACATGTGCAACACGACACGCCCACAACTTCTGCACCAACCTCCCGGGATGTCGGCTTTGCTCAAGTCGCGGGGTGTGGGTTCCGGGGAGAGGCTGGAAGGGTCCGTACGGAAGTGCGGAGCACGGAGCCCCCACGAGCCGCCCCAGGAGATCCGCGGTGACCAGCGAACCGCCCCCGCCCCCTGCGACCAGGTCGTACGACGGTGAAGGCATCACCGTCAGCTACGACGCCCACCGCTGCCTGCACGCGGCCGAATGCGTACGGGGGCTGCCGTCCGTCTTCGAGGTGGGGCGCAAGCCGTGGATCGTGCCGGGGGACGCCTCCGCCGACGAGATCGCCGAGGTCATCCACCGCTGTCCCAGCGGTGCCCTCCAGTACCGCCGCAGCGACGGCCTCCCGGACGAGGTCCCCGATGTGCCGACGCAGGTGTCCCTCCACTCCGACGGCGTACTCCACCTGCGCGGAGACCTCGAAGTGGCCACCCCCGAAGGTCCCCGCCGGGAGACCCGGGTGATGCTGTGCGGCTGCGGCAGGACCGGGAACACCCCGTACTGCGACCACAGCGGGGACTGCGCCCGGCACATTTGACCCTCCCCGCACGGGCCCCGGACGGCAGACGGAAACCGAACCGGAAGCGGACTCGAACCGGGGCGGGCGCGGCGCGGCGTACGGGTGAACAGGGCTGGGCGATATATCTGTAATCAGTGCCCTTTGCCCCGGAACCCGCCCAGGACCCCGCTTCATGACCGCGCTGATCGTCTGCCACTTCGTACTGGCGGCCTGCGCGGGCCCGTTGGTGCGCCGGCTCGGCAGACGGGCGTTCCTCGTGCTCGCGCTGCCCCCGGCCGCCGCGACGGTCTGGGCGGCCTTCCGGTGGGACGGCGCCGCCGACGGGCGATCGGTCACCTGGGCGTGGCAGTGGATCCCGGCGTACGACGTCACGGTGGCCCTGCGGCTGGACGCACTCGCCGAACTCATGGTGCTGCTCGCGGCCGGCATCGGCACCCTGGTCCTGCTCTACTGCGCGTCGTACTTCGCCGACGACGCCCCGGGCCTGGCCGGATTCGCCGGGAACCTGCTCGCCTTCGCGGGCGCCATGCTCGCCCTCGTCCTCGCCGACGACCTGATCACGCTCTATGTGTTCTGGGAACTGACCACGGTCTTCTCCTTCCTGCTCATCGGATACGGCAGCGAGCACAAGCACAACCGCCGTTCGGCGCTCCAGGCCCTGACCGTGACCACGTTCGGCGGCCTCGCGATGCTCGTCGGCTTCCTGATCATCGGTCAGGCGGCGGGCACCTACCGGATCTCCACGATCGTCGCCGATCCGCCCGAACCCACGCTCGCCGTCTCGGTCGCCGTGGTTCTGGTGCTGTGCGGCGCCCTGTCCAAGTCCGCGATCTGGCCGTTCTCCCTGTGGCTGCCGAACGCGATGGCCGCGCCCACCCCGGTCAGCGCCTATCTGCACGCCGCCGCGATGGTCAAGGCCGGGATCTACCTGGTGGCGCGCCTCGCGCCCGGCTTCGCCGACGTCCCGGTCTGGCAGCCCGTCGTGCTCGTGCTCGGCTCCGCGACCATGCTGCTCGGCGGCTGGCGCGCCCTGCGCCTGCACGACCTGAAACTCGTCCTCGCCTACGGAACCGTCAGCCAGCTCGGCTTCCTCACCGTGCTCGCCGGAGCGGGCTACCGCGACGCGGCACTCGCCGCCGCCGTCATGATCCTGGGGCACGCCCTGTTCAAGGCCCCGCTGTTCCTCGTGACCGGCATCGTCGACCACGCCACGGGCACGCGCGATCTGCGAAGACTCTCCGGCGTCGGCCGGGCGCTGCCCCAGGTCTGCGCCGTGGCCGTGCTCGCCGCCGCCTCCATGGCGGCGCTTCCCCCGATGCTGGGCTTCGCCGCCAAGGAGGCGGCCTTCGAAGCCCTGCTGAACGGAGACACGGCGGACCGGTGGGCGCTGGCCGCCACGGTCGTGGGCTCGGCGCTGACCACCGCGTACACCGTACGGTTCGTCTGGGGGGCCTTCGCCCGCAAGCCCGGCGTCGCCGACACCCCCGTACACCGGGTCGGCGCGGCCTTCCTCGCGCCGCCCGCCTTCCTCGCGCTCTGCGGGCTCGTGCTGGGCCCCGGCGTCGGCTGGACCGACCGGCTCCTCGCCGCGTACGCGGACACCTTCCCGCCCACCGCGCACCCGTACCACCTCGCCCTCTGGCACGGCTTCGGCACGGCTCTGCTCCTGTCGGCGCTCGCCTGGGCGGGCGGTGCCGTGCTCTTCGCGCGGCGCTCCACCGTCACCCGGATCTCCCGGCGGATCGCGTGGCCCACGGCGGACAGCGTCTTCGGCCATCTCCTCCTCGGCCTGGAACGCCTGGCCCTCCAGGTCACCGGCTTCGTCCAGCGCGGCTCGCTCTCCGTCTACCTGGCCACCACCCTGGCGGTGGTGCTGGCCGGACAACTGGCCGTCCTCGCCACCGACCGGCCCTGGCGCGGGGCGCCCGCACCGCGGCTGTGGGACGTGCCGCTCCAGGGCGCCGTGGCGGTGCTGACCTGCGGCGCCGCCCTGTTCTGTCTGACGGTGAGCCGCCGGATGAAGGCCGTGGTCCTGGCGGGACTGACCGGCTACGGCGCCGCGCTGCTCTTCGTCGTCCAGGGAGCGCCCGACCTGGCACTCACCCAGTTCTGCGTCGAGACCGTGTCGATGGTCGTGTTCGTCCTTGTCCTGCGCAGGCTGCCGGTGCGCTTCGAGGAGTCGGTCAGTACCTGGCGGCGGGCCGTGCGCATTCCGCTCGCGCTCGCGGCGGCGGCGACCGTCGGCGTGGTCCTCTGGGTCGCGGCAGCGGCACGCACCGCGGAACCGGCGGGCGCCGCGATGGTCGAGGAGGCCGCCGACCACGGGCTGAAGGACGTCGTGGCCACCATCCTCGTCGACCTGCGCGCCTGGGACACGATGGGGGAGTCCGCCGTGCTCGCCGCCGCGGCCGTCGGGGTCACCAGCCTGATCTACCGGCACCGCCGCAGCGAGGGACCGGCGTCGCCGCGGGAGCCGCAGGGCCGCACGGCCTGGTCGCTGTCCGCCTCCCGGCTGACCGGACTGCCCCAGGGCGACGAGGCGGCCCCCGAACGGAGCTGGCTGGCCGCCGGGGCGACGCTCGCGCCCGAACACCGCTCCGTCGTCCTCGAAGTGGTGGCGCGGCTGCTCTTCCACCCCATCCTGATCCTGTCCGTGTACCTGCTGTTCTGCGCCGAGAACATGCCGGGCGGCGGATTCGTCGCCGGGCTCGTCGCCGGGGTCGCCCTCATCACCCGCTATCTGGCGGGTGGCCGGTTCGAACTGGCCGAGGCGGCGCCGCTCCAGCCCGGCCTCTTCACCGGCCTCGGCCTGGTCATCTCCACCGGGGTCGCGCTGCTCGGTCTCGCCAAGGGCACGGTGCTGCTCGCCTGGACGTACCACGGCCGCCTGCCCGTGTTCGGCGACTACCACCTCGGCTCGACGGTGCTCTTCGACTTCGGCGTCTACCTGCTGGTCCTGGGAGTGGTGCTGGACATCGTGCGCGCACTCGGCGCCAAGATCGACCGGCAGATCGAACGGGCCGCCCTCGCCCTGGCCCCGGCGGACAGCCCGGCGGGAGGCACCGGCCGATGACCGTCAGCGCCTCGCTCCTCGTCCCCGCCGTGGTGCTCTGCGCGGTCGGCGGCATCCTGATGCTCACCCGGCCGCTCACCCGCATCCTGCTGGGCGCCGTGATCGCCGGGAACGGCATCAACCTGCTCGTCCTCGCCGCCGGCGGATCGGCCGGCCGGGAGCCCCTGCTCTACGGCGTCCCCCTGTACCAGGTCACCGACCCGCTGCCGCAGGCCATCGCGGTCACCGCCATCGTCATCACCCTCGCCACCACCGCGTTCCTCCTGGCCATGGCGTACCGCAGCCACCAGCTGACCGGCACCGACGAGGTCCACGACGACCTGGAGGACCGGCGCATCGCCCTGCGCACCGAGGTGATGGGGCAACGGGCCCAGCTGCGCGCGGAGTTCCGCGACGGTGCCGAGCCCACCCCGGGGGAGCGCGCCCGCTACCGGGAGGAGCACCGGCGCCTGCGCGCGAAGCTGCGCGCCGACCGTGCGCTGCAGGCCCGCGGCCGGGACGCCTCGGGCAACCTCTGGCACGACGTGCTCGGCGCCGACCCGGAGGACTACGCGGCCGAGCAGGCCGGGCAGCAGGGTGCCGCCCCCGACCGACCCGACCCAGGAGCCACCGGATGAACACGCTCGTCCCGCTGCCGGTGCTGCTGCCGCTCTGCGCCACCGGCCTCAGCCTCGCCTTCGGCACCCGCCTCAAACGCTTCCAGCGCATCATCAGCGTCACCGTGCTCAGCGCGGTGCTCGCGCTCTCGGTCGCCCTGATGATCGCGGCGGACCGCTACGGTCCGCTCTCCGTCCACCTCGGCGACTTCGCCCCGCCGCTCGGCGTCACCCTGGTCGCCGACCGGCTGTCAGGGCTGATGCTCACCGTCTCCTCGGCCGTCACGCTCTGCGTGCTGGTCTACTCCCTCGGCCAGGGCATGGCCGACCGGGACGAGGAGACCCCCGTGGCCGTCTTCCACCCCGCCTACCTGATCCTCGTCGCAGGGGTCTCCTGCACCTTCCTCGCCGGGGATCTGGTCAACCTCTACGTCGGCTTCGAGATCATGCTCGTGGCCAGCTTCGTCCTGCTCACCCTGGGCGGCACAGGGCCCCGCGTCCGCGCGGGTTCCACCTACGTGATCATCTCGCTGTTCTCGTCGATGCTGTTCCTGATCGCCATCGCCGCGACGTACGCCGCGACGGGCACCGCCAACTTCGCCCAGCTGGCCGGCCGGATGACCGACCTCCCGCTCGGTGTGGAGACGCTGATCCACGTCATGCTGCTCACCGTCTTCGCCGTCAAGGCCGCGGTGTTCCCCCTCGCCGCCTGGCTGCCCGACTCCTACCCCACCGCGCCCGCCCCCGTCACCGCCGTCTTCGCCGGCCTCCTCACCAAGGTGGGCGTCTACTGCATGCTCCGTACGGAGACCCTGCTCTTCCCCGGCAACCGGCTCGGGAACCTGCTGATGGTGGCCGCGCTCGCCTCCATGGTCATCGGCATCCTGGGCGCCGTCGCCCAGACCGACCTGAAGCGGGTGCTCTCCTTCACCCTCATCAGCCACATCGGCTACATGGTCTTCGGTATCGGTCTCGCCACCCTGGAGGCGTACGGCGGCGCGATCTTCTACGTCGCCCACCACATCACCGTGCAGACGACGCTGTTCCTCGTCGCGGGGCTCATCGAACGCCGCACCGGCACCACGGAACTCACCCGGATCGGCGGCATCGCCAGGGCCGCCCCGGTGCTCGCCGTCCTCTTCTTCGTGCCCGCGATGAACCTGGCCGGTATCCCGCCGCTGTCCGGGTTCATCGGGAAGCTGGGCCTGATGCGGGCCGGTGTCGCCGACGGCAGCGTCCTGGCCTGGATCCTGGTGGCCGGGTCGGTGCTGACCAGTCTGCTGACGCTCTATGTGATGGCCAAGGTCTGGAACCTGGCGTTCTGGCGGGCCGCCCCGCCCGGTCAGGCGGCCGACGGCACGGTCCTGGAGTCCGACGACGACTCCGACGACGACGATGCCGACGCGGGCCCCGACCGGATGCCGGGCACCGGTGACGAGGGAGTGCGGGGGCGCTACCAGCCGGCCGGCCGCGCCGTGGCGGCCACCCTGCACGGACGGGCGGTCACCACCACGACCCGGCTGCCGCACACGATGACGGCCGCGACCGCGGGAGCCGTCGCCCTCGGGCTGGCGTTCACCGTGCTCGCCGGACCGCTCACCTCGTACACCGACCGGGCGGCGGCCGAACTCCTCGCACGGACCCCCTACGTCCAGGAGGTGCTCGGCCGGTGAAGCGGATGCTCACCCTGTCCTACCGCAACAAGGAACTCCCGCCCTTCAGCTGCGAGTTCGGCGAGCGTCGGCGCGTGCTCGACCTCCCGCTGATCGCCTGGCTCACCCTCATCTGGGTGCTGCTCTGGTCCACGCTGAGCTGGGCGAACGTCATCACCGGGCTCGTCGTGTCGGTGGCCGTGTGTCTGGCCTTCCCGCTGCCGAGGGTCGACCTCGGCCTGAGGCTGCACCCGTGGGGCATCCTCTGCCTCGCCGCGTACCTGCTCTACGACATGTACACCTCGGGGGTGCGCGTCACCCGGCAGATCTTCGACGGGGAGGCCCACCAGGCCGCCGTCATCGGCGTCCCGCTGCGCTGCCGCAGCGATCTGATGCTCGCCGCGACCGCCGTCGCCGTGTCCAACGTGCCGGGCGGCTCCATCGTCGAGGTGCGCCGCGCGACGGCCACCGTCTTCCTGCACGTACTCGACGCGGACCGGCCCGCCGCACTGGACGCGGCGAGACGTTCCGTCTGGCGCATGGAGGAGCTGACGGTACGGGCCTTCGGCACCCCCGACGAGATCGCCCGCGTCGGAGCACCACCGCCCGAAACCACACGCCCCGGCCCCGGGAGGGATACGGCATGAGCGCTCCCGAGACCGTCGACCGGGTCCTGATGACGGCCGCCGTCGTGATGATCGTCGTCGCCGGGATGCTGCTCCTGATCCGCATCCGGCGCGGACCCTCCATGCTCGACCGGGCCATCGCGCTGGATGTGTGCGCCGCCCTGATCATCGCGGGCCTCGGCGCCAAGTCCGCCTTCTCCAGGGACCCGTACTACTTCCCCATCATGATGGTGCTGGCCTTCCTCGGCTTCACCGGCTCGGTGGGCATCGCCCGCTTCATCGCCGTACGCGACCGGCCGGTGCGCCACGGGACTCCTCCGCCTCCCGCTCCCGCCGGAACGAAGGAGGGGACCGGATGAGCCTCTGGCTCCAGATCGTCGACACCACCGGCGCCGTGCTGGTCCTCCTCGGCGCGGCGATCTGTCTGCTCGGCGTCATCGGCATGCTGCGGCTGCCCGATGTCCTGTCGCGCAGCCATGCCGCGACGAAGCCGCAGACCCTCGGCATGCTGCTCGTGCTGATCGGGGTCGGGCTGCGGCTGCGCAGCGGCATGGACCTGGCCACGCTCGGCCTGATCGTCTTCTTCCAGATGATGACCGGCCCGGTCGCCGCCCACCTGGTGGCCCGCTCCGCCTACCGCACGGGCCAGATCGACCACGAACAGCTGCTCTTCGACGAGCTGGACGAGCAGCTGACCGAGGAGCGCTGACCGGGCGGACGCCCGGCATCAGACCGTACTCAGCGCCTCCGTCGGGGTGAGGCGGGCCGCGCGCGAGGCCGGATACAGGCCCGCCACCGTGCCGATCAGGGCGGCTGCGCCGACACCCGCCAGCAGTACGCCGGTCGGCATGACGACGGGCCAGCCCTGGGCCACCGACCAGCCCGCGGTGATCAGCGCGCCCAGCAGTACGCCGACCGCGCCCCCCGAACCCGACAGGGCCACCGACTCGGCGAGGAACTGCAGCCGGATCTGGCCGCGCGCCGCTCCCAGCGAGCGGCGCAGACCGATCTCCGGGCGGCGCTCCAGGACCGAGATCACCATGGTGTTCGCCACCCCGACACCACCGACGAGCAGCGCGACCGCGCCCAGCCCCAGGAACAGCGAGGTGAAGGCCGACTTGGCCGCCAGCTGCGCCTCCAGGGCGTCGGACGGCCGGCTCACCCGCACGTCCTGCGGGCTCTGCGGGTTGGCCGTGGCGGCGAGGACCCCGCGGACCGCCTCGACCGACTCGTCGGCGGAGCGTTCGTAGAGCGTGGTCGGATGCCCGTCGAAGGCGAACAGGGTGCGGGCGGCCTCCCAGCCGACGAGTGCGGACCTGTCGATCTCCGGTGCGAGCGCGACCGGTTGGAGCAGCCCGGTCACGGTGAACCAGCGCTCTCCGATGTACACCTGACGCCCCGTCCGGTCGATGCCCAGACGTTCGGCGGCCACCGAGCCGAGCACGACCGCCGGATAGCGCCCGGTCGCCCCGTTGAGGAAGCTGCCGTCCCTGACCGTGCCGCCGACGGTCGCCAGCAGGTCGTCACGGGCCGCGGCCACCCCGATGCCGCCCCCGGCCAGCGGATCGATGCGGTCGGTGCGGCGCACCGTGACTCCGGACAGCTGGCCGGTGGCCGTGACGGACTCGACCGGTCCGATCCGTTCGACCATCTCCACCGCGTTCAGGGGAAGTTCGGCGTCCTGTCCGAACAGGTCGCGGCCGGGGGACACGGTCAGCAGATTGGTGCCCAGGCGGCTGATCCGGTTCATCAGATCGGCCTGGCCGGCGTTGCTGATCCCGAGCACCGCGACCATCGCCGCGATACCGATGGCGATGCCCAGCGCGGACAGCACCGCCCGGGTCGGCCGGCTGCGGATGCCGACCAGGCCGACGCGCAGGATGTCGGCGGGCAACAGCCTGACCGACGGGGGGAGTTCGGAGGGATTCACCGGGACACCTCCCGCACCGGGGGTTCCGTGGCCGAGTCCTCGCGAATGCGGCCGTCCAGCAGCTCGACCCTGCGCGGGAGTTGGTCCGCGAGAGCGGAGTCGTGCGTGATCACGACGATGGTGGTTCCCTGTGCGTTCAGATCCCGCAGCAGCGACAGAACACCCGCGCCGGCCGCCGAGTCCAGATTCCCGGTCGGCTCGTCGGCCAGGATCACCGAGGGGCGGATGGCGACGGCCCGCGCGATGGCGGTCCGCTGTCGCTCGCCCCCGGACATCTCGTGCGGCTGATGCCAGAGCCGGTGGCCCAGGCCCACCCGGCGCAGGGCGGCGATCGCGAGCGTGCGCCGCCTGCGCGCCGTGATGCCGTGGTAGAGCAGGCCCTCGGCGACGTTGTCGACGGCGGACCGGCCGGGGGAGAGGAAGAACTGCTGGAACACGAAGCCGATCCAGCGCGCACGGACGGCCGACAGCTTCCGGTCGCTCAGTCCGGCCACGTCGTGGCCGCGCAGCAGCACCCGGCCGCTGGACGGCCGGTCCAGGGTGCCCATCAGATGGAGCATGGTCGACTTACCGGAACCGGAACGCCCGACCACGGCCAGGAGTTCACCGGACCGTACGTCGAGACTCGCCTCGCGCAAGGCCCGCACCCCGCCCGGATAGGACTTCGAGACCGCCTCCAGCCTGATCACCGGGGCGTCGTCGCCCGCGCCCGCCCCGCTCGGACGCGCCGCGCCTGCGTCGCTCATGTGCGCGGCACCTCCACCCGCATGCCCTCGGCCAGTCCGCTGCCGGACACCTCGACCTTGCCCTGGGCGAACGCCCCGAGCCGCACGGGAACCAGCCGGCCCCCCGGCGTCTCGACCGCGTACCCGCCCTCGGCGAGCGCCAGCAGGGCCGGGACCGGGACGGCCAGCACGTCTTCACGGCGGTCGCTGGTGAAGTCGACGGAGACCGGGGCGCCGTCCAGCGCACCGACGTCCCCGGGGCGGGAGAGGGTGACCCGGACCGCGATCGTGGCGTCGCGCGTGGCCGTGTCACCGGCGGCGTTCTCGCTGCGGTCGCCGCTCTGCGGGGCGCGGGCGACGGTGCCGACCCGGGTGACCTCGCCCTCGGTGCTCGCCCCGCCCGGCAGCTCGATGCGGACGGTGGCGCCCTTCCGCGCGAGCTGCTGCTGCGCGACCGGCATGTCGACGGTGACGATCCGTTCCGTACCGGAGAGCGTGAGCAGGGGGCCCTCCGCGGGGGCGCCGATGATGCCGAGCGTCTCCGTCACCCGCACGGGGCCCGGCTCGACGAGCGCGTCGCCGGGCGAGACCGTGCCGGTCTCCTCGCGGCCGAGCGCGTCCTGCCAGCGGCGTACGGCGTCGGCGGTGCCCGGTGAGTAGTGGTCGTCGTCGGCGAGCTCGTCGCCGTGGCCGAGCTTCTTGAGGTTGCGTTTGAGCACCCGTACGTCGGGGCCGTCCGCGACGCCCGACGACAGCTCACGGAACAGCGGTGTGCCGCCGTAGAACAGCGGTACGGAGATCCCTTCCACGGCGTACGCCCGGTCGCCGCGCTCCAGGGTGTCACCCACGTCGGGCAGCCAGGTGACCATGGAGCGGCCGGTGCCCGCGACGGTGTACCGGCCGTCGTACCCGAGTGTGCCGTCGACCCGTTGTGTCTGGACCAGGTCCGTCCGGGTCACGGTGGCCGTCGCGGTGCGGGTGGTGGCGGCGCCCGACGCGGAGTCGTCGTCCCTGCCGAGGAGGCCGACGGCCCCGCCGCCCGCCGCCAGGACGACGAGCGCGGCCGTGACGAGGACGACCGGCCGGCGCCGCCGGCGCGGGGGACGCTCGTCCTCGGAGCCTTCGATGTCATCGGTGCCCGTCGACGGCGCCGGCACGTAGCCGTGGCCCGCTCCAGGCGGCCCGGCCGTGAAGACGTCCGTACCGGGCAGTTGTCCGGCCTCGTTGCTCATCCGTCACCCCCCGGCCGAGGGCGAGGCCGTGCCCGCGCCCGCTCCGACGGCCGACCGGCAGGCGGTGATCGCCTCGCGCGCCTCGGGGCTGCCCGCGGCCCCGCTCAGCTGGAGCGGCTTGCCCGGTTCGGGGTCCGCGACATCCAGTCCCTTGCCCCGCAGGCACTCCGCCAGCTCGACGGCCCGGTCCTGGGCCGTGCTGTCGGTGCCGTCCTTCGCCCCGCCGCCGAGCAGCCGCTGACACTCGGCGAGCGCGGCCTGCGTCCTGCTGTCGCCCTTGGTGCCCGCCGGGAGCTGTACGTTCTCCTCGCCCGGGGCCGGGTCGGGGATCTCCACGCCGTTCTCCCGCATGCACCCGGCGAATGCCACGAGCTGGTCCTGACGGCTGCCGGTGGGAGCCGCAGAGGCCGACGAGGTCTTCTCCGGATCGTTCCCGGCACTCGCGACGTCGGGTGAGCCGGAGCCGCCGCCGCACGCGGCGCACGCCAGCGTCAGTACCGCGGCCAGGGCCATCGCCCGCACCCGTCCTCGTCCGCGCCGCCCGGCTGCCCGCCCCGATGCCGTTCCCTGAGTGATGACTGCCACTGTGCTCCGTCCCTTCCTCGCCCCTGCGGGGCTCCGCACGGCCCCGGCGGCTGCCGGTGCCTGCACAGATGTACCGAGGGCGTGGTTGCGCCGCCGTCTCCGACCGTGCATACGGTGGCGAAACACCGGGACGGGTATCACGGAGGTTCCGATGACACGGGTGGACAGGGGACGCGGATGCGGGTGCTGGTGGCGGAGGACGAGGCGATGCTCGCCGAACTGGTCGCGGAGGGCCTGCGGCAGTACGGGATGGCGGTCGATGTCGCCCTGGACGGTGACGCGGCCCTGGAGCGGCTGTTCGTCAACGACTACGACGTCCTCGTCCTCGACCGCGACCTGCCCGGCACGCACGGCGACGACGTCTGCCGGCAGGTCGTCGCCTCTCCCGCCCGTACCCGCATCCTGATGCTCACCGCTGCCGGGCAGACCGGCGACCTGGTGGGGGGCCTCGCCCTCGGCGCCGACGACTATCTCGCCAAGCCGTTCGAGTATCCGGAACTGGTGGCACGGGTCCAGGCGCTGGCCCGCCGCGCCACCCGGGCGGTGCCGCCCGTCCTGGAACGGGCCGGAGTCACGCTCGACATGCCGCGACGGCAGGCGTTCCGTGACGGCCGCTACCTGCGCCTCTCTCCCAAGGAGTTCGCCGTGCTCGAAGTGCTCCTGGCGGCCGACGGCACGGTGGTCAGCGCCGAGGAGCTGCTGGAGCGGGCCTGGGACGAGAACGCCGACCCGTTCACCAGCGCGGTACGGATCACGATGAGCAAGCTCCGAGCGAAACTGGGCGAACCCTCGGTGATCGAGACCGTGCCGGGTAGTGGCTACCGGATCTGAAGGAGCTCGCGATGCCGGAACCCACCGCACCCCCGCGCCGCCGCAGGCGCTCGGTACGGCTCCAACTGACCGCCCTTTACAGCGCGTTGTTCTCCGTCACCGGACTGCTGCTGCTGGGTCTCACGTACATCCTGTTCCGGGAGCGGATCGGCGCGACGACCGTATTCGTCGTACCGAAGAGCGAACTTCCCTCCGGCGCCGTCACCAGACTCACCCCCAGTCAGCTCGCCGCCGTCGCCTCGCGGCTGCGCGACAGCGCGCTGGAACAACTGCTGCTGATGTCGTTGATAGCCCTCGTCGTGATGCTGCTCGTCTCCGTGGCGCTGGGCTGGTGGATCGCGGGGCGGGTGCTGCGCCCCCTGCACACGATCACGGCCGCCGCGCAGCGGCTGTCCGCCGCCAACCTGCATGAGCGGATCTCGCTGGCGGGCCCGGACGACGAGCTCAAGGATCTCGCCGACACCTTCGACGCGCTGATGGACCGGCTGCACGCGGCGTTCGACGCACAGCGCCGCTTCGTGGCCAACGCGTCCCACGAACTGCGCACCCCGCTCGCCGTGCAGCGGGCCGCGATCCAGATCCGGCTGGGCCGGGCGGGTCCGGACGATCTGCCGCGTATCCAGGAGGAGTTGCTGGAGACGAACCGGCGCAGCGAGCGTCTGATCGAGGGGCTGCTCACCCTCGCCACCAGCGACCGGGGCCTGGACCGGCACGAATCGGTCGACGTGGCGCGCGTGGCAGCGGAGGCCGTCGGCCAGTGGCGCCCGGCCGCCGCCGATGCCGGCCTGCGGGTGGAACTCGACCTGCGGCCCCTGCCGGTCGTCGGTGATCCGGTGCTGCTGCACCAACTCGTCTCCAACCTCGTCCAGAACGCCGTCCGTCACAACGTGCCGGACGGCACCCTCTCGCTGACCACCTCGCCGCGGGGCGGGCTCGTCGTCCGCAACACCGGCGCCCTCGTCCCGCCGGCGGAGGTACCGGGACTGCTCGAACCGTTCCGGCGCCTCAGCCGCGCGGGCTCCGGAGCCGGCCTCGGCCTGTCCATCGTCCGCTCGATCGCGCAGGCGCACGGCGGGACGGTCGAACTGGACGCACTGCCCGGCGGCGGACTGGAGGTCCGTGTCCGGCTGGCCACGAGAGCCGCAACCCCCGCCGCCCCCCAGCCGTTGCCGGCATGAGCGGGAACGGGCGAGGCGGAGACCGGCGACGGCGGCCGGGACACCTACCGGCCCGGGGCCCGGTGGCCGTTGCCCGGCCCCTTCGCGGCGAGCGCGGCCTCGATGGCGGCGGCCTTGGCGCCGGCAGCGGCTCCGTTGGCTCCGCCGGCTACGCCACCGGGGCTCCCCGCCCCGTTCTCCCCGGCGGACGCACCGCTGTCCGAGGTGTACGCCGACGCCTGGAGCGCGAAGAGCCGGGCGTACGAGCCGCCCAGCCGCATCAGCTCGTCATGGGTGCCCTGCTCGGCCGGACGGCCGTCCTCGATCAGCAGGATCAGATCGGCGTGCCGCACGGTGGAGAAGCGGTGCGAGATGTACACCGTGGTGCGCCCGTGGGCCAGCTCCCGCAGCCGCGCGAAGAGTTCGTGCTCCGCCTCGGCGTCGAGCGCGGACGTCGGCTCGTCCAGGACCAGCAGCGGGGCGTCGCGCATGAACGCCCGCGCGAGGGCGACCTTCTGCCACTCCCCGCCGGACAGCTCCACCCCGGTGTCGAACCACTTTCCGAGCGCGGTGTCGTACCCCAGGGGAAGACGTTCGGCGAGCGGCGCCGCCCCGCCGCGCCGGGCCGCCTCCGCGATGCGGTCCCGGTCCTCGGCCCGGTTCATGTCGCCCAGCCCGATGTTCTCCGCGAAACTGGCCTGGTAGGAGACGAAGTCCTGGAACATGGCGGCGACATGGCGCCGCAGCTCGTCCGGGTCCAGCTCCCTGATGTCGGTGCCGTCGAGCAGAATGCGCCCCGAGTCGGGCTCGTACAGCCGGCACAGCAGCTTGATCAGCGTCGACTTCCCGGCACCGTTGCGGCCGACGACCGCGAGGGTGGTGCCTGGCGGGATGTCCAGACTGAGACCCGACAGGGCCGGGCGGTCGGCACCCGGATAGCTGAACGTCACGTTCTCCAGCACCACATGGCCGAGCAGCGGCGAGGGCATCGGGGCCGTCGGCCGGCCCGAATCCGCCCCGGCCGGCGGGGCGTGCGTGGGGACGGCGAGCAGTTCGTACAGCTTGCGCAGATAGAGATTGTTCTCGTACATGCTGCTGACACCGCTGAAGATCCCCTGGATGGACGCCTGTACCGAGGTCGCGGCCGAGGTGTAGAGGATCAGGTCACCCAGGCTGAGCCGCCCCTGGGCCGCCTGCACCGCGACGTACAGGAAGGTCAGCGAACCGACCAGGGTGGTCAGCGTCGACCATGCGTTGCCCATGAGATAGCGGGCGACGACGACCCGGCGCAGCCCCCGGTAGGCGGTCGCGCCCAGGAGCCGGAAGCGCTCCGTGAGGAACGGGCCGAGGCCGTAGACCTTGACCTCCTTGGCGTACGCGTCCGTGGACAGCAGCCGCGACAGGTACTCCATGCGGCGACGGATCGGCGAGGACCAGAGCGTCACCATGAAACTGCGCATGCTGTAGCGGGAATCGGAGACGAACGCGGGCACCGGGGCGAGCAGCGCGGCCAGGGCGACGACGGGCCCGAGGCCGAAGAGCAGCCCGACCATGCTCAGGAACGTCACCCCCATCTGGAGCAGGTGGAAGGCCCCGCCGATCATGGTGACGGGGCGGGTCGACGCCTCCTGCTGGGCCTGGCGCAGCAGATCGTACGAACGCGAGTCCTCGAAGAAGGCCAGCGGCAGCCGGCCCGCGTGCTCCATGACCTGGAGCTGCACGCTCTGGGACGCCTTCTCCTGGAGCAGTTGCTGCGCGATGCTCCGCACCGCGGTGGCCAGCGCGCTGAGGGCGTAGATCGCGAACTGGAGCCCCGCCAGCACGGTCAGCGCCCCCACCGTGGTGAGCACCGGCAGATGCAGGGTGGTACCGGGCAGTGGAAGGTCGAGGCCGATCCGGTCCGGCCGGTCGCCGGAGTGGATGGCCGCGCCCTCGACCACCGTGTTCACCAGCAGCCGGCCGGTCATCGCCACGGCGGCGGGAACCAGCCCGATCAGCACGGTCGCCACCCCGAGTGCCGTGGTCAGCAGCGGACTTGCCCGCCACACCAGGGCGATCACCCGGCCCAGACCCAGCACCGTGTCGGCCGCCGAACGGGCCGTCCGGCGCAGCCGCGCCCGTACGCCGCGCGGCGGGCGCGGAGCCTCCGGCTCGGGGAAGTCGGCGGGCCCGGTGAGGCCGCTGCCCCCCGTCGACGCTGCACCGCGCGCCGTGAACACCACCTGCTCCATCAGGACGTCCCTCCCTCTCCGGCGCCGTGTACCGGACTCCGTACCACCGCCCACGCATCCACGACCAGGACAGGACGGGCCCGCCCATGACTCAGCCCCCGCTCATCCCGCGCGCCGTGCTCTTCGGGAACCCGGACCGGATGAGCCCGTCGCTCTCGCCCTGCGGACGGTTCCTCGCCCATCTCGCCCCGGACGGCCGGGGCGTCCTCAACGTGCACGCGGGACCCTGGCGGGAACGGGACTTCCGGCCGGTGACGGCGGACACGGGGCGCGGCGTGCGGGCCTTCGCCTGGTCCGGCGACGGCCGGGGCCTGCTGTACGTGCAGGACCGCGACGGGGACGAGAACACCCACCTGTACGTCGCCGATCCGGCGGGGCGGGAGCCGGTCCGCGACCTCACCCCGTACGAGGGGGTGCAGGCCCGCATCGTCGCCATCGACCCGCGCTTCCCGGACCGGGTCCTGATCGGCCTCAACCTCCGCGACCGGTCCCGGCACGACGCCTACCGGCTCGACCCGGCCACCGGGAAGCTCGAACTCGCCGCCCGTGACGAGGGGTTCACCCGCTGGGTGGCCGACGACCGGCTGCGGGTACGCGGAGCGGTCCGTGCGGAGGAGGACGGCTCCGCCGTGCTGCTCGTCCGCGCGGAGGAGGACGCCCCGTGGCGGGTACTGCACCGCGTCGGCCAGGAGGACGCCCCGGCGCTGCGGCCGTTCGGATTCACCACGGGAGGCCGCCATCTGCTGCTGTTCTCCTCGCTGGGCTCCGACACCGCGAGGCTCCTGCGGCTCGACACCGTGACAGGGGAGTCCGAAGTCCTCTACGAGGACCCGCAGTACGACATCGAAGGGGTCGGCGTGCACCCGGTCACCGGGCTGCCCCAGTTCGTCCTCGTACGGCGCGAACGCAACGACATCGAGGTGCTGGACCCGTCCCTGGCCGCCGACTTCGAGGTGCTGCGGGCCGCCGCTCGCGGGGATGTCACCGTGCTCGGCAGGGACCTGGCGGACCGGCACTGGCTGGTGCAGCACAACGCCGACGACCGGCCGGCCGGCTATCGCGTCCTGCACCGGGAAACGGGCCGGACCGACTTCCTGTTCAGCCACCTCCCGGCTTTGGACGGCCACCGGCTGGCCCGGGTGGAGCCCTTCTCGTTCCGCGCCCGCGACGGACTGCGGGTGCACGGCTACCTCACCTTCCCGCCCGGTGCCGACCGGCCGCTGCCCGCCGTGCTGTGCGTCCACGGCGGACCCTGGACCCGAGATCTGTGGGGCTACCGGTCGGAGGCCCAGTGGCTGGCCAACCGTGGCTACCTGTGCGTCCAGGTCAACTTCCGCGGCTCCACCGGCTACGGCAAGCGGTTCACCAACGCGGGCGACCGCGAGTGGGGCGGCCGGATGCAGGACGACCTCCAGGACGCGGTCCGGCACACCGTCGCGCTCGGCCACACCGACCCGGACCGGGTCGCCGTGTACGGCGGCTCGTACGGGGGGTACGCGGCGCTCGTCGCAGCGGCGTTCACCCCCGACGACTACCGCTGCGCGGTCGCGGTGGCCGCCCCGTCCTCGCTGACCACCTTCATCGAATCCGTACCCGTCACCTGGGGTCCGATGGCGGCCATGCTGCGCCGTCGCGTCGGCTCGCCCGAGACGGAGCGCGATTTCCTGCGGTCCCGGTCTCCGCTGTCCGTCGCGGACCGCATCCGCGTTCCGCTCCTGATCGGCCAGGGGGCGAGGGACCCGCGGGTGCGGAGCGAGGAGTCCGAGCAGCTGGTGGCCGCGCTGCGGCGCAACGGCGTCCCGCATGAGTACCTGCTCTTTCCCGACGAGGGGCACGGCTTCGTGCGGCCCCGGAATCGACTGGCGTTCTACGCGGCGGCCGAACGGTTCCTTGCCCGGCACCTCGGCGGCCGGTACGAGGAGGTCTGACCGCGGGCGGCCGGTCCCGGACACCCGCGGTACGACCTCAGACGAGCGTGAGCAGACCTTCCTGCACCAGTCGGCGGACCAGGACGAGCCGGCCCTCCACATCCAGCGCGCCGGTCACCTGCCGTGCGGTGAACGCCGTCTCGGCGGCGAGCAGATAGCGCAGCTCCGGTTCGATGCGTGCGGGGAGCCGGACGACCTTGCCGTGGAACTCCAGGCTGAGTCCGGAGCCGTCGTGCGACAGCGACCACAGCAGTTCGGCCCTGCGCCGGACCTGGGTGTCCGGGCCCATGGTGCGCAGCCCCTCCAGGTCCAGCAGATGGCCGTCGAGTACCGGCTGCCGTCCGACCAGCGCCCGGCTCGCCGCGCGCTCGACGAGGTCCGCGGGCTGGACCGCCGTCGCGACCGAGGTGAGCAGTCCGGCCAGAGCCGCGGCGGCCTCCTCGCGGAGTCCGGGATCGAGGGCGAAGCCGGGCGGCAGTGATCGCCGGTAGCGCGGATCGCTCTCGATCGCCTGGTCCAGCGCGTCCTTGAGCACCGTCGACCAGAGCACCGGCAGCACGCCGAGCGTGATGTGCAGGGACGCCTCCTCGTTGGAGGTCGCGTCGTGCACGGTGCCCCGCGGCATGTACATCAGGTCGCCGGCTTTCAGATCGAACTCCCGCACCGGGGCCCCGGGCCCGTCCGCGGGCCGCCGGTAGTGCCGGTTCTGCAAGGGCAGCACGTCCGGCGATTCGTACAGCCGCCAGCGCTTCGAGCCCCACACCTGGAGCACGAAGACGTCATGGGTGTCGTAGTGACTCGTCAGTCCCTGCGCACCCGCCGGTGTCAGATAGGCGTTGGCCTGGAAGCCGGCACTGAACTCGCCCGACAGCTTCCGGCACAGCCGCCCCAGCGGCTCCCACCGCTCGTGCAGGAACTTGAAGACAACAGTCGACCCCTTGCGATAGAGGTCGTAGAGAACTTCGAGACCGTTGCTCGGTCCGCCGGGTCCGGAGGCCGCCATTTCCACCAGCGGAATCTCTTGCCCGTTGACCACGACCTTGAGTTCCGAGGAACGCACACTGGACGTCGAAAGAATGTGGTCGACATCGCGGAACGTCAAGGGGTCGGCATAGTAATCAGGATCGTCACGATGGATGACGAGGGGCTTTTTCTCCCAGAATTCACGCTTGAAGTCCAGGGCGTCGAAGGGGGACAGGAGACCGGAGAGGCCGAGCGAAGGCTGCGCCTGGGGCGCAGCCTTCCACCCGCCGTGATCCACGGCCATCAGGTCAGATCACCGGGTCGGACGGGTCATTGTCCGAAATGACCAGCACCGGGTCGGTGGGGTCGTTGTCCGAGATCACGAAATCCGGCGTCGCGATCGGCGACGGTGCGACCTCGATTTCATCCGAATGCAATGAACTGCGGTCTTCCATTTTCCCTCCCGTGTCTTCGAGCGGTGTCATCCAGCAGCCCGGAACGAGTGCTCCGGGGCGGCTCGATATTGGTCAGTCCGAACGGTCGGTGTCAACGCCGTGCCGTGACCTGTCCAATTCGCTTCCCTACCCGTCCAGGGCCGGTGGGTAAGAATTTCCATGACATTTTTTACGCGGCGTTCCGGGACAAATTTCACGTGCGTCCGGGCGGGCGGAGACATCGTTGAAACGTGTGATCGTCTAAACCGGTGGCGGGACCCCACACGGAGGAGGCGGATCGGTGAGTCGTCACGCGAGTCCAGAGCAGCGACGCCGGGCGGTGCTGTCGGTGCTGTCGGGTGACCCGGTGTCCGACGTCGCACGGCGCAACGGCGTCTCGCGTCAGACACTCCACAACTGGCGCAGGAGATACGGCACGGCGGGCGACGCCGGGCTCGCCGACCGCTCGCAGCGACCGCACGCCAGCCCGGCGCGCCTCGACGCCACCGTGGAGGCGCTGATCTGCTCCCTGCGCGAGCAGCACCCGGACTGGGGCGCTCAGCGGTTGAGGGCAGCACTGGACCGGCTCGGCGTCGGGAAGCCGCCCTCGCGGACGACCGTGCACCGGGTGCTCGTACGCAACGGATTCCTGGCCGGCCCCGGCCACCCGGCCACCCCGGTACGCGAGGCGTCCGGCGGGGCCGCCCGGGGCGGGGAGCCGTCCGTCCGGGCTGCGCCGGGGGAGGAGTGGCTGGAGGATCTGCTCGGCGCCGCACGGGAGTTGGTGGACCGGCTGGACCGGGCCCTGGGCGTTCTGGCGGCGGAGGCCGGCCCGGACACCGGGAGTTGCGCGCTGTGCCCGCCCGAGCTTCCGGTGGACCGGGCAGCCGCACCGGGACGGCCCGGCGGCGTACGGGTGTTCCGCACGCCGTCCGTCAGCCTGTTCGCGCAGCCCGGCCCGCACCCCGCGTCAACTATGTACCGGGCCGGTTCCGCCCTTCCGCGGGCTCCCGAACTCGCCAGGCTGGTCTGCTCGTTGACCGAAAGAGCCCCTGAGGGGAGGTCGGTCGGCAGTGGAACCGTCAGGCAGTCACGGAGCCTTGGTCAGTAGCCGTCTCCACGGGCCGCGCTGCGCGCCGCGGCGGTCAGCAGCGAGCCGATGGCGATCCCGATCACGAGATACAGCGTCGCCGAGCCGATCTTGGCGTCCATGGGAAGGGACGTGGTGAACGGCAGCAGCACCAGCACCGCCGTCGCCAGCGTGATGATCCAGGCGAAGAACGTCCCCGGCTGCGGCGTCGCCAGCATCAGCAGATGCAGCAGCCCGGTGGCGGCAAGTGCCGCCAGCGCGGCCCCCATCGCCAGCAGCCCGGTCGACGCGTCGCCCATCATGCCGTCGCCCTCGGGCGCGAAGACGGGCACGCCCAGCACGCCGCGTACCAGCAGCACCCCGACCACGGCGGTCAGCGCGGCGACGACCGCGGTCATCACGCCGCCCGCCCACAGCCGGCCGGCGTCCACGCGCGGCCTGCGCGGCTCCGGGCGGTAGTAGCCGGTCTGCTGCTGCGGCTGCCCGTACCTGTGCTGTTCGTCCACGGCCGGTGTCTCCCCTTTGGTAACCGAATTCCGATCGTGGAACGCGTGACGGGGGAGCGCGAGCGGAGCCGGTCCGTACGGGTGAGAGGGCCCGGGCGGCCCAATGGCGAACAGCGCCCACGGGAGGGATCTCCGCGTGCCATGATGCGGACACCGCTGGACGCTGGGGGGCGTATGGGAAGCACAGGTACGGCGCTGCGCGCATTGCGCGGCGCGCAGAAGACGGCCAAGGGCGTATCGCTGTACTCGCGGTATGTGAACCGGCCCGCAGGGCGGGTGCTGGCGGCGGGGGCCTACCGGGCGGGGTTGTCACCCAACCAAGTCACCCTGATCAGCGCGGCGTTCACCTTCGCCGCGATCCTGGCGGTCGCTCTCGCCGAACCCTCGTGGGCGCTCGGCCTGGCCGTCTGGGCGGGGCTCGCGGTCGGCTTCGCCTTCGACTCGGCGGACGGCCAGCTCGCCCGGCTCACCGGCAGGGGCGGCCCCGACGGTGAATGGCTGGACCATGTCGTCGACTGCGCGAAGATGATCCTGGTCCACACGGCCGTACTGGTCTCGTTCTACCGCTTCGGCGAACTGCCGTCCGAGGGGTGGCTGTTGCTGCCGCTCGGCTTTCTGTTCGTCGCGGTGCTGACCTTCTGCGCGGGACTGCTCCGCGAGCAGCTCGGCAAGGCGGCAGCCGCGGCCCGCCCGGCCCCGGCGGACGGGGCGGCGGCCCCGGTCTCCCGGGTGCGGGCCGTGGCGCTCCTGCCGGCGGACTACGGGGTGTTCTGCCTCGTGTTCCTGCTGTCCGGCGCACCCGACGCCTTCCTGGTCGGGTACGCCGTGCTCGCCGCCGTGCACGCACTGTTCCTCGTGGCGTTCCTCGGCAAGTGGTTCAGGGAGCTGACAGCGCTCCGGGCGGGCTGACCAGGACGTCCAGCGCCCGGCGCAGCTGGGTGCTGGACGTGTGCACGGTGTACGGGAAGTAGACGACCTCCACGCCGACTTCGGCGAAGTCGCGCTCCAGCCGGAGCCCCTTCTCCGTGCCCCGCCAGTCGTCGCCCTTGAAGATCACGTCGAACCGGACCTGCTGCCAGGTCTCGACCTTGTCCGGCACGGTCTCGACGAACGCGGCGTCCACGAAGCGGACGCTCCGGACGATCTCCAGCCGCTCGGGCAGAGGGATCACCGGCTTGTGGCCCTTGGCAAGAGCGGCCATCTCGTCGGAGACCACCCCGGCGACCAGGTAGTCGCACTGACTGCGCGCGTGCCGCAGGATGTTCAGGTGTCCGACATGGAACAAGTCGTACACTCCCGGCGCATATCCGACTCTGTGCACCATCCGCTGTCTCCCCCCGGAAATATCGGTATCGGTGTAGATCTCCAACGACCTTACTGTGAAGAACACTTGTGCAGGCCGTGAACGGATAAGCTCGAACCCGGGGCTGTTCCTTGGGGGGAGCAGTGGCTGTTCCGGGGGGAAGGCGACCGATCCGATGTCCGCTGCCGAAGATCACACGACGTTCGAGGACCGCAGACTGCTGGTGGTCTCGACCAACTACGCACCGGAGCTGACGGGCATCGGCCCGTACGCCACCCAGCTCGCCGAGCACTGGGCCGCGTCGGGGGCCGGGGTCCAGGTGCTCACCGGCATGCCGCACTACCCCTCCTGGCGGCTCGACGAGCGCTACCGGGGGGTCTGGCGGAAGCACGAGACCCGCGCCGGAGTCGACGTGCACCGGCGCAGACACTATGTGCCGCCCCGTCAGACCGCGCTGCGCAGAGCCGCGTTCGAAGCCACGGTGCTGGCCCACGGCCTCCTGTCCCCGCCACCCGGCCGCCCCGACGCCGTGATCGCCCAGATGCCGAGCCTCGCCGGGGGCGTCATCGGCGCCCGCATCGCCCGCCGCCACGGAGTGCCGTACGTCCCCGTCGTCCAGGACCTGATGGGCGCCGCCGCGGCGCAGAGCGGCATCCGGGGCGGCGGCAGGGCGGCGTCCCTCGCCGCGGCGGCCGAGCGGTACGCGCTGCGCGACGCGGCCCTCGTCGGCGTCATCCACGAGACCTTCGTACCCGGCGTCACCGCACTGGGCGTCGACCCGGGCCGCATCCGCATCGTGCCCAACTGGACGCACGTGGAGCCCCCTTCGGCCGACCGCGCGGCAACCCGCGCCCGGCTCGGCTGGCCCGCGGGCACCCCGGTGCTGCTGCACTCCGGGAACATGGGCCTCAAGCAGGGCCTCGACGTCCTCGTCGGCGCGGCCCGGCTCGCACCGGACATCCGGGTCGTCCTGATGGGCGACGGCAACCAGCGCGAGACGCTCCGTGCCCTCGCCGGCCCGCTGCCCAACATCGACTTCCTGCCGCCCGCCGGCGCCGAGGAGTTCACCGACGTCCTCGCCGCCGCCGACGTCCTCGCGGTGACCCAGCGGGCGTCCGTGCTCGACATGAGCGTGCCCTCCAAGCTCACCTCGTACTTCGTCTCCGGGCGGCCCGTCGTCGCCTCCGTCGCCGACGAGGGCGGCACCGCCGACGAGGTACGCCGCTCGGGCGCCGGAGTCCTCGTCGCCCCGGAGGACCCGGCCGCACTCCTCGCGGCCGTACGCAAACTCACCGAGGACGCCACCGCGGCGGACGCCCTGGGCGCACAGGGCCCGCGGTACGTCGCACACCACCTGGGCCGCGAAGCCGGGCTCGCCCGCTTCGACGCCCTGCTCACCGAGGTCCTCGGGAACGCGCAAGGGAGACCACAGCGATGACGCATCCGATCCGCGCCCTGGAGGACCAGGACGAACCGGCGCTGCTGCGGGACCAGTTCCGCCAGCTCCTGCGCTACCGCACCCTCCTCGCCGTAGGCGTCGTCGTCGGGCTCATGGGCGGCGGCTACCTCGCGCTCAGCGGCGAGGAGACCTACACCGCCACCGGCGTGGTGCTCGTCCGCTCCGCCACCGCCGACCCGTTCGCCACCGGCGCTTCGGCGGACAAGGGCATCAACATCGGCTCCGAACGACAGACCGCCGTCAGCGACACCGTGGGCGAACTGGCAGCCAAAGCCCTGGCCGAGGAAGCCGACCCGGTCGACGCCGGTGACCTGTTGGCCGGCCTCCAGGTCACCAACCCGCCCAACACGCTGACCCTGCGCTTCTCCTACACGGGAGACACCCCCGAGCAGGCCAGATCACGCGCGGAGGCCCTCGCCGACGCCTACCTCGAACACCGCAGACAGCGCACCGAGGACAGCATCGAGAACATGGCCGAGGGCTACCGGGCCCAGCTCAAGCCGCTGGAGGAGAAGCGCGACCTGCTGGAGCAGCAGGTCGGCGCGAGCGAAGCCGACGACGTGAGCAGCGCCCGCGCCAACCTGATCGTCTCCATCTCCGAACTCAGCCGCAAGATAAGCGAGTTGCGGGCCCTCGACACGACTCCCGGCTACCTCAACCAGAAGCCCGTCGCGCCGCGGCAGCCCACCGGAGCGGGCCTGCCCCTGCTGCTCGGCCTCGGCGGCGTGGTGGGACTCGCCCTGGGGCTGCTCCTGTCCTGGGTACGCCTCGTCTTCGACCCCGCCGTACGCTCCACCCGCGAGCTCGTCCGCTCCCTCGGCGCCCCGCTGCTCGGCACGCTGCCCCGGGAACGGGGGGCCTCCGACAGCCTCCTCGCCATCGGGCGCAGCGGCAGCAGACTCGCCGAGGAGTACCGGGCCGTGGCGTTCCGCCTGGCCTACGACCCCGCGTTCGCGGAGAGCCGCCGCCTGCTGGTCACGGCGCCGCGCGGGGACAACGCCGCCGCTGCGGGCGCCGCGGCGAATCTGGCCGCGGCCTTCGCCGAGATGGGCCGCGACGTCCTCCTCGTCGAGGCCGACCTGCGTACACCGTCGCTCGCCCGCGAGCTGGGTTCGGCGGCGCACGAGGCCCGGCCGCCCCGCTGGGCCGCCGACGACGACGGCACCTGGCCCTCGGGCAGCCGCTCGAACGTGGACGTGCCGGGCTCCGGTGCCTTCACCCTCGTCGCCGGCCGGCGCGTCGACAACGTCCCCCGGGCCCTGACCTCCGCCCCCGTCGGCCGCATCGTGGCCGAGGGCGACCGCCCCGGCACCGTCGTCATCGTGCTGGCCCCGCCCGTCCTCGCCTACGCCGACGCCGTCGCCCTCGTCGACCGGGTGGAGGGCGTCATGATCGTCTGCGACCCCCGCGAGGTGCACCGCAGCGACGTGGAACGCATCCGCGAGATCATCAGCGCGTCCGGCGGCTCGGTGCTCGGGGTCCTCCTGCACCCGGGCCGCGGACGCCTCGGCGCCAAGGAGCGCAAGAAGTCCCCGAGGCGGCGCAGCGGCCCGGCCGCCAGGCCGGACGGCCACGACGACCCGGAGACCACCGGCGACCCCGCGGAGACGCTCGGCCTGCGTGCCTTCAACGCACCCGCCGGACGCCGGTGAAGTCACGTACCGCGATCGTCTGCTCGGTCGCGGACCAGGGGGTCACCGCCCTCACCAACATCCTGGTGCTGGTGGCGGCGGCCCGGCTCTCCACCGTCGCCGACTTCGCGCGCTTCTCCGCCGTCTACCTCGTCTTCACCGTCCTGCTGGGCGCGTCCGGCGCCTATACCGGGCAGCCCCTGGTGCTGCGACGCACCGAGAGCGACGGCACACGGGGCGCCTGCCGGTCGGCCGTCGTTTTCACCCTGGTCGCCGCCTCGGCGCTCGGCGCGCTCCTCGCCGCCGTCTGTCTGCTCGTCCCGGGGGACACCGCCCGCGCCCTGATGATGCTCGGGCTCGTCCTGCCGGTCGTCCTCGGCCAGGACGCCATGCGCTACGCCTTCTCCACCCTGCGCCTGCCGCATCTCGCACTCGGCAGTGACGCGCTGCGACTGGCCTGTGTACTCGGCTCCCTGGCCGTGCAGCCGTACGGGGCCGGAGCGGCGCGCCTCGTCACGGTCTGGGGGCTCTCCGCGCTCCCCGCCCTGCTGCTCTCCGCCGCGCTGCTGCACCGGCGGACCAGGGGGACCCCCCTGCACGTGCGTCCCCTGGTGAAGCGCGGGCACCTCGGCCGGCGGTTCGTCGTGGAGTTCGGCGTCGGCAACGCGACGGCCCAGCTGTCCGTGCTGGGCCTCGGCGCCGTGGGCAACCCCCTGGTGGTGGGTGCGCTCCGCGGGGCGACCACCCTCTTCGGGCCGCTGAACGTGCTGTACACCTCGGCCACCAGCTTCGGCCCCCCGCTGCTGGGCCGGCTCGGGACCCGGCGGCGACAGGTGCGGGCCACGGCGGCACTGGCCGCGGTCCTCGCGGCGACCGCCGCCCTGTGGGCCACCGCGCTCGCCCTGCTGCCCGACGCGGCGGGACGCCAACTGCTCGGCGACACCTGGCCCACGGCCGCGGCGCTGCTGCCCGCGACCGGCAGCCAGTACGCGGCGATGGCCGTCGGCACCTGCGGGCTGCTCAGCCTGCGGATGCTCGACCCGCGCACCACCCTGTCCATCCAAGTGGTGTTCTCGCTGGCCGCCGTGGCCTTCCTGGCCGGCGGCTACGCCCTGGCCGGTGTCACCGGCGCCGCCTGGGGCCTGTGCCTGGGCTCGGCCTGCAAGGCGGTCGCCACCTGGACGCGCGTGATGCGGCTGCGCGGCGCGGAGACGGCGGACCGGGAGACCGTCAGCGCGAGCGCTGTTCGCTCCGGCTCGTGAAACTGGTGACGAGCAGCAGGCACAGCGCGGCGATGGCGAACTTCCCGGCGGACTGCAGCAGCGGGCCGCGCAGCAGGATGAAGGTGTACCCCGCGACGAGCGGCACCGCGATCGCCAGCACACTGCCGGGCCCGGGCCCCGCCCTGGTCACAGCGACCGCGTACCTGCGGTCCGTACGGGCGGCCCCGTAGCCGATCAGAGCGAGCCCGCCGGCCATCCCGGCGGCACCGAAATCGACCCAGAACTCCGTCCACAGCGGGGCCGAGAGGTTGGTCATCTTCATCCCCATCCACTGACCGACCCGGACCCCCGTGTCCTCGGGCTTGCCGCTCCACACCGCGCGCGGCACGAAGAAGAGCCCGGAGCCCGCCAGTTGGCGGCCGTAGGTGTGCCCCCGGGTGTCGACCCAGGAGATGGTGTTGGCGAACATCACCGTCTGGTCGTAGTCCTTGGTGGCAAGCGGCTCGAAGACGGACGCCGACTGCACCGGCTTGTAGCCCTCGTCGTCGTACCGGAACCGGTCCGCGTACGGGAACAGCACCAGCGCCCCCACCACGCCCATGGCGAGCACCGAGCGGTACATCGCCGCGCTGCTGGGGAACGCGGTGAACAGCAGGGAGACGAGCACGGTGAGGAACCAGTAACGGGCGTTGGAGATAGGGTTGTTCACGATCAGGTTCAGCCCCGCCAGGGCCACCCACACCAGCACCGTCGAAGGCGAGCGCCGGGCCCTTCGGGAGGTCGCCAGACGGCGGGTGTAGAACAGCAGGGCGA
This sequence comes from Streptomyces sp. NBC_00234, assembly GCF_036195325.1. Taxonomy (NCBI): domain Bacteria; kingdom Bacillati; phylum Actinomycetota; class Actinomycetes; order Kitasatosporales; family Streptomycetaceae; genus Streptomyces; species Streptomyces sp. NBC_00234. The sequence goes on from NZ_CP108101.1 coordinate 6,261,268, forward strand.
TGAGGGCGGGGACGGTGCCGAAGCCCTTCAGGAACGCCGACCCCACATTGGACTCGGTGGACACGACACCGCTCTCGGCCACCGTGGCGCTGATCTCCTGCCGGCTGCTGAAGAAGATCGCGGGTCCGCCGAGCTTCAGGATGTAGTAGCCGCCGGCCGCGAAAGCGATCACCACCAGGAGCGCGAGCCGGCCCCGGTGCGCCGTCGGACCGACCCTGCCCCGCGCCCCCGAGCGCCGCCGCAGGGGCCGCCGCGAGGCCAGCAGCGCACCGAGATCGAAGGCGGCGCAGCCCAGCAGGATCAGTGCGATGGCCGACACCAGGTCGGACCGCGGGCCGACCATCGGGGTCGGCGTCTGCCCGATGACGGCCTGGGCGAGCGGCGCCACGCCCATGGCGATGTAGACGAACATCCAGAAGACGCCCTGGAGCAGCCGCCGCCCGGTGGACAGGATCATCGTGGCGAGCCGGGCCCCCGCATAGCAGGTGAGGACGAGCTGCAGCCAGAACGCGTTGTCGCGGACGCCGGTCCCCGGCTGGGCGACGATCACCGCCGGAAGGAAGCAGACCAGGCCGAGGATCATCGGGACCGCGAGAGCCCGGGAGAGCATCGCCCACGACATGGGCTTCGCGACGGACTCGACCTGCACGGACGTCATGCGCTCCCCGCTCCGTGGACCGACCTGTGAACACTCTAACGAATCAACGCACTTGGGGGGATGCCATGACTAGTCTGTGCATAGTCGGCCGAGGTTGAGGGGGACCCTGGTGAAGATCCTGCACGTCGTCACGCTGCACACTCCGGACCACGCGTTCGGTGGCCCGACGAGAGTCGCGCTCAACCTGTCGAAGGTGCAGCGCGCCCACGGCGACGATGCCCGGATCATGGCGCTGGGCGACGGCTTCGAGGGCGAACTCCCCTCCACCGTCGAGGGAGTTCCGGTCCATCTGTTCCAGGCCCGCCATGTGCTCCCCATGTTCGAGGTCAGCGGCATCACCTCCGGTGCGCTGCTGCTGGCCGCGCGCCGCATGATGCGCGGCGCGGACCTCGTACACGTCCATCTGATGCGCGACCTCGTGACCCTGCCCGCCGCCCTGCTCGCCCTGGCCACCCGCACCCCGCTCGTCGTCCAGACGCACGGCATGGTGGACCCGACGGAGAAGCGCGTGGCCCAGCTCACCGACCTGCTCGGGGTCCGCGCGGTGCTGCGCGGCGCCGACGCCGTCCTGTATCTGACGGAACAGGAACGCCTCGACGTGAACGCCGTCGCGGCCCCCGTCCCGCTCACCCGCACCGTACGGCTGGTCAACGGCGTCCGCCCGCAGGAGCGCAAGCCCGCCCGCGAGCCCGGCCGGCCCCCGACGGTGCTCTTCCTCGCCCGCGTCCAGGAGCGCAAGCGCCCGGAGGACTTCGTCGCCGCGATGCCGACGGTCCTGGAGAAACACCCCGACGCGCGCTTCGTCCTGGCGGGCCCGGACACCGGGGCGCTGGCCGGCACCCTCGCACTCGCCCGCAGGCTGGGGGTGACGGACTCGCTCGACCACGTGGGCCCCCTCGGCCACGAGGAGGTCCTCGCCGCCGGACGGCAGGCCGACGTGTACGTACTCCCCTCGATCGAGGAACCCCTGGGCGTCTCCGTCCTCGAAGCGATGTCCGTCGGCACGCCCGTCGTCATCACCCGCACCTGCGGACTCGGCCCCGACGTCGCGCGGGCGGGCGCCGGCCGGGTCGTCGACAGCCGGCCCGGCGAGGACGCCGCCAACGCGGAGAAGGTCGCGCAGGCCGTCCTCGAACTCCTGGAGCCCGGGGCCAACGAGCAGGCCGGAAAGGCCGCCTGGGACCTGGTCGGCGAGCACTTCACCATCGAGGCCGTGACCGGAACCCTCCGGCGGACCTACGAGGACGTGGTCCGCCGGAGTCGCCGGTGACTCACCCGGTGCTTCCCTCACGGGACTTCAGCGCGATCTGCCACCGGTAGAAGCTCATCGCCAGCGCGAAGTCGAACCCCGCCCGCCCGTCCAGGAAGCCCCGTCGGTAGACGTACATGTAGGCGAACGACACGAGGGGCTTGAACGGCGCCTTGTGGAAGAGCTGGCCCTGGCGGGACTTCACCTTCCGCACCTGCTCCTTGACGTCCGGGTGGTGCTCCAGCCACGCCTCCCAGTCCGAGTAGCGGTTGTGCCGCTCGAACCAGGCGGTGACCGGGTCGAGGTCCTGGTGCTCGATCGGGTTGGCCAGCGACCCGCTCGTGGGGGCGACCGGCTGGTAGTGGCCCTCGACCTCGCCGATGCCCGGCGCGTCGAGGTCGCCGACCTCCGGATAGTGACAGCGCGTCCGGTCCGTCAGGGACCGCTTGCGGATGGTGTATCCGTGCCGCAGCCGCTTCCCGGAGAACCAGTAGCCCAGCGGTATGTCGTACGCCGCGGGCTTGTCCGTCGCCGGGTCGGAGAAGATCTCCCGCAGCTCCGCCAGCAGCCCCGGGCTGAGCCGTTCGTCGCCGTCCAGGAGCAGGATCCAGTCGAGGTCGGTGCGGACGTGGTCCAGGCACCACTGCTTCTTGCGGGGATGGCCGCCGTCCCAGGTGTACGTGACCACCTCGGCCCCGCACTCCTGGGCGATCTTCACGGTGTCGTCCGTGCTGTGGGAGTCCACCACGACGACCGCCTCGAAGTGGCCGAGCACCGATTTCACCGCCTCGGCGATGTTCAGCCCCTCGTTCTTCGTGGGGATCGCGACCGCGATCGGCAGCTTGCTCATCCGATGTCTCCTTCGGGCAGCCAGGCATAGCAGCCTGTGGAGGTGAAGGTGCGGGCCGTGCGGGGCACGGTGATCCGCGTCGGCTTCCCGGTGTCGGAGGAGCCCGACTCCAGGCTCTTTCCGGACCCGTCCTCGATCTGCCAGGTGCAGTCCTTGGTCGGGGCGGCCGAGCGGTAGCGGCCCGCCCGGAGGGACTTCTCCGTGTGGGTGCCGTCGGCATAGCCGAGGGCCGCTTCGTCCACCAACTCCTGGTACTGGGTGCACAGATGGGCGACCGCGGGCTTCGCATCGGGGATCTCGTCCGTGACGATCGCCCCGACGGCCGTGTCGCGGTCGACCTTGACGAGGTAGCGGAGCTTGTCGCAGGTCTCCTGCCCGGTCTGGAGCACCGCGGCCGGGTCCATGCCCTCGGGCACCCGGTCGACCAGGAACTCCTTCTGCTTCTTGGTGAAGGAGCCGGTGGCCGGGGTGATCCGGTCGGCGGGCACCTTGGGCGCTTCGCCGGTCTCCTCGGCGGAGGCGTCGGGCCCGGGTTCTTCGGTGGCCCCGGCCGACGGTCCGGCGACGGGGGGCCCGGAGGCCGCGGGGCTCTTGGCACCCGCGGCCTCCGGCCCGTTCCCCTCGGCGGACGAGCCGCAGGCGGCCAGCGCCGCCGTCAGTACGACGACGGCGGCGCCGGCCAGGAACGGATGCTTCATCAGCCCGTCCTCAGGGCGTAGTGCGCGCTGACCTGGGAAGCGCTCAGCGCGGTCGGGTAGACGGCGGTCTCGTCGAGCTGCCCGGCGAGGAAGTTGCTGGTGGGACGGTTCGGCCAACTGCTCAGGTTGTCCCCGCCGACCCGCCAGTACCCCGGGTAGTTGTCGTTGCCGGTGTACAGGAAGTTCGACGCCCGCACCTGCCCGTCCACGTAGAGCGCCATACCTCCGGTGCCCTGGGTGGCGACGACATGGTGCCAGTTGCCGTCGTTGTAGGCCCCGAGCGAGGTGACCGTCCTGGTCCCGCCGCTGTAGACGCCGAACACCAGCCGCCCGTCGTTGCGCATGTACACGTGCCTGTCGTACGAGGAGCTGTTCTGCATGACCCGGTTGCCGAAGCCGATGATCCTCCCGCCCCGGGTGGTGGTGGTCTTGATCCAGGTCTCCACCGAGAACCGGGCGGGCGCCAGGCGCACCTTGTTGCTGTACGCGTAGTCGGCGGTCCCGTCGAATCCGATCGCGGTCGAATCGCCAGCGACGGCGGCCGGGGTCTGCCGGTAGGCGGGCCCGTTGCGCAGGAAGCCGTTGTCCAGACCGGCTCCGGTGTCCGCGGCGAGGGTCGAGGCCCCCTCGTCGTAGCGCCAGTACAGCGAGGCCCCGTCGCTGAGGACCCGCGCCGGATACGCCTCGGCCGTGGCCGCCACCGTCGCGGACTGGGCCGGGGACTTGGCGCTGGTGTTGGTGCCGTCGCTCGCGGTGATCCGGTACGAGTGGGTCTCGCCCGGGGCCACGTCGGTGTCCGTCCACCTCAGCTGCGGCCGGTCCCAGAAGACGGAGTAACCCGTGGTGGTGTGGATGGGGGTGGTCGCCCCGTCCTTGTAGATCCGGTAGGTCAGTTCGCCGTCGTCGGTGTCGAAACTGGTCTGCCAGTTGACGTCGATCTTCCCGGCCGAGACGGTGGACAGGCTGACGTTGGGCACCCACGGGGCGCCGGTGTCGGGACCGTCGGCGAACCGGGTCAGCCCCTGCTGCGCCACGCCGTTGACCGTGGTGAACTCGCCGCCGACCCAGAGGTAGTGACGGCCTCCGCTGTCCGTCTGGGACATCACCCGCGGCCCGACCGGTTCGCCGATGCCGTCGTTGGTGTCCGGGAACCACGGCAGCAGCTTCGGATCGTCGACTGACTGGGCCAGCAGGTGCTTGCGCGGCTGGTCGGGGAACGCGCCCATGCTGGAGCAGTCATGGGCGTGGCTGCCGCTGTACAGCACACCGGAGTGGACCAGTACGGACTGGGTGGCACCCAGGCAGGTGTCGCGCCAGCGCTGCTGGAAGTCGTCCAGATCGATGGCGATCCGGCCGTCGAAGACACCGCCCCCGGTGCCCTCGTTGGCGGTGTAGAACCCGGTGGCGTCCGTGGTCAGGTCCTGCACCGTGGAGGTGTTCGGAATGAAGCCGGGGTAGCTCTTGGTGAGCGCCCCCGTGGTGGCGTCGACCACGGCCAGCGCGTGCGAGGTCGTGCCGTTGACCGTGAAGAAGTCCCCGCCGAGCAGGACGTGCTGCCCGTCCGGCGTCACGTCGACGGCGCGGGCCACCTCGTCCGCGTTCGCCGTCCACGGCAGCAGATCGGCGCCGGTGGTGACCGCCGCGAACTTGTTCCTGGTCTGCCCGTCCACGCTGTTGAAGTCACCGCCCAGATAGACGGTGTCGGTGGTGACGGCCAGGGCCCGTACGGTCGCCGAGACGCCGATCTTGAAGTCCTGGCGCGGGGTGCACGTCGCGGTGTCGATCGCCGCGATGTTGCTGACCCCGACGCCGTTCACCGCCCCGAACTGACCGCCCGCGTACAGGGTGTTGCCGTCCGGGGAGAGCGTCAGCGCCCGTACGGTGGCCGTCCCGGAGGAGAGCGTGAACGACAGGGTGCACCCCGTCGGCGCACCGGTCCCCGCGTCGAACGCGGCGAAGTTCACCGCGGGCTGCTCACCTGTGCCGGGTGCGGCGTCCGGCGGCCGGACGGTGGAGAAGGTGCCTCCCGCGTACACGACACCGTCGGTCGCGGCCATCGACCAGACGATTCCGTTGGTCTGCCAGGTCGTGAGGTCGTCCGCGGTGATCGACACCGGTGGGGTCAGTGCGGCTGCCGGTGAGGCTCCGGCCGCTGTGGCGGTCAGGGCTCCGGTCAGCAGGCACAGCGCGGCGGATGCGGCTCGCATCCGGCCCCGTGGCCCCGCTGATCTCTGCCCCGTACTTCCGTTCATCATTCAGCTCCGAAGGTGAGAACGAGCTGCGGCCGGTAGGCCGCGGATGATGCCTCGCTCGACCAGATGCGCAGACTGTCCGTCCCGCTGCTGGTCAGGGCGAGTGAGTAGGCGGAGCCCAGCGCTCCGCCCAGTGCGGACGCGTTCAGGTCCACCGAGTAGTCGGTGGAGACCGAGGCCGCGTCCGTGATGGTCCCCAGCACGGACGCGGAGAGCGCCGGCCGGGTGTTGTAGGTGACCGCCGACTCGGTCCAGGCGCCGGTGACCGGTACCAGGGTGTGGCTGTCGGTGGAGCCCGCCGTCGAATCCGACGAGGTGCGGAAGTCGAGCCGCGCTCCGGTGAGGACCTGTCCGGGCGGGGCCGCGGGCAGGGTGTAGCGCAGATAGGCCAGATACGGCGTGCTGCCGCGTGAGGCGAGCTGGGTGTCGTTGTACGTGGTGTTCGCCGCCACCCCGTTGACGTACGCGTCCTCGGTCGGCGTGAGGGTGACCGTGGAGCCGGTGGGCGGGGGAGTGCTGTCCGCCAGATCGTGGTGGGCGGCCACCTGGGCGGCGGTCAGTGCCGTCGGGTAGACGGCGGTGTCGTCGACCTGACCGGCGAGGTAGGTGCTCGCGGGCCGGTTCGGCCAGGCGTTGCTCATGGCGTCGCCGCCGACCCGCCAGTAGCCGTTGTACGAGCGGTTCCCGGTCGCCGGATTGGTGCCGACGGCCACTCCGTCCACGTACAGCACCATGCCGGCCGGGCCCTGGGTGGCGACGACATGGTGCCAGTCGCCGTCGTTGTACGAGGCCCCTGTGGTGATGGTGGGCCGGGTGGCGCTGCTCCCGATCTGGACGCCGAAGGCCAGGCGTCCGTTGCTCGTCAGATAGACGAGCTTGTCGGAGATGCTGCTGGTGTGGCCCTGGGCGGTTCCGACGCGGTTGCCGTACCCGACGAGCAGACCGCCGCTCGTCGAGGTGGTGCGGAACCACGTCTCGATGGAGTAGGGGGTGGGCGAGGTGTAGCGGTGCATCCGGTCGCTGTACACGTACTCGTCGCTCCCGTTGAGCGAGAGCGCCGCGGAACCGGCCACGGCAGAGGGGGTGGAGCGGTACGTGGGTGTGTTCCCGTACACCCCTCCGTTGTCGGCGGCCGAGGCATCGGCGGCGAAGGCCCCGCCCGCCTCGTCGTAGCGCCAGTACAGCCCTGCCCCGTCCGCGAGCACCCGTTCCTGGTACGGCGAGGCGGAGGAGGCGGCCGTCACGGAGGCGGTGGCGGACAGTCCGCTGGTGTTGGTGCCGTCGCTCGCCGTGATCCGGTAGCTGTACGTCTGTCCGGCCGTCACGTTCGTGTCGGTGAACGTCAGCTGCGGCCGGCTGTAGAACAGCGAGGAGCCCGTCGTGGTGTGCACGGGAGTGGTCCCGCCGTTGCGGTAGACCCGGTAGGTGAGCAGGCTGTCGTCCAGATCGTGACTCGAACGCCAGCTGACCTTGACCTGACCGGCCCGGGGTGCGGACACACTGACCGCGGGGGCGGCGGGCGCCCCCGTGTCGGGGCGGTCGGCGAACCGGGTCAGGGCCTGCTGCGCCACCCCGTTGACCGTGGTGAACTCGCCGCCCACCCACAGGAAGTCGCGGCCGTCGCGGGTTGCGACGGTCAGGGCCCTGGGGCCGACGGGCTCGCCGATGCCGTCGTTGGTGTCCGGGAGCCAGCCGAGCAGCGCCGGGTCGTCGACGGACTGCGCGGTGAGGTGTTTGCGGGTCTGGTTGGGGAAGCCGCCCATGGTCGAGCAGTCGTGGACGTGACTGCCCGCGTACAGGACGCCCTTGTAGACCCGCAGCGCCTGGGTCGCACCCTGGCAGGTGTCCCGCCAGCGCTGGTCGAAGGAGTCGAGCTCCATGGCCAGCCGGCCGTCGAAGGACGCGCCGCCCCGGCCCTCGCCCGCCGCGTACCAGCCCTCGGAGGCCGAGTCGGTGACGATGTCCTTGATGACGGCGGTCGACGGGATGAAACCGCCGGAGTAGGCGCGGGTCAGTGCGCCGGTGGAGGCGCTGGTCACCGCGAGGGCGTGAGAGTCGGCGCCGCCGACGGTGAAGAAGTCCCCGCCGATCAGCGCGCTCTGCCCGTCCGGGGTCGCTTTCAGCGCCCGGCCCGGGGCGTCCGCATCGGGGTTCCACCCGGTGAGGACCCCGGCGGCGGTGACCGCGCCGAAGAAGCGCCGGGTCTGGCCGTTGACGGACTGGAAGTCGCCGCCCGCGTAGACCGTGCCGTTCGGGGCGACGTCGAGCGCCCGCACGGTCGCGCTGAAGTCGGCCGAGAATCCCGGACGGGTCCGGCAGGTCGCCGTGTCGATGGCGACCAGGCCGTTGGCGCTCGCACCGTTGACCGCGCTGAAGTAACCGCCCGCGTACAGCGTGGACTTGTCGGGCGACACCGCGAGCGCGCGCACGGTCGCCGTACCGCTGCTGCGGGTGAACGAGAGCGAACAGCCGCTCGGCGCACCGGTGGCCGCGTTGAACGCCGCGAAGTTCACGGCGGGCGTCGTGTTGCTCCCGGCGGGAGCGCCGGCCGGACGGACGTTGGAGAACGTGCCGCCCGCGTAGACGACCCCGTTCGCCTCGGCCAGTGCCCAGACGATGCCGTTGGTCTGGTACGTGGACAGGTGGTCGGCGGTGAAGCCGACCGGCGGCGTCAGCGCGGCGGCCGGGGGCGCGACGGCCCCCGCCGCCGACAGCACACCGGAGGCGAGGGCGAGCACCGCGGCGAGCGCACCCCAGCGGCTGCGCCCGATGCGGCCCGGCGCACTCATCGGTGCACCCGGGCGACCGCGCCGCTGAGCTGGTCGTCCAGCCGGCGGATGTCCGCGTCGACCATGATCCTGGCCAGCTCCTGCGACTTCACGGCGGGCTTCCAGCCGAGCAGTTCCTCGGCCTTGGACGCGTCCCCGATCAGCGCGTCGACCTCGCTGGGACGCTCGTACTTCGGGTCGTAGCGCACATGCTCCCGCCAGTCGAGCCCGGCGTGCTCGAAGGCACACTCAAGGAACTGCCGGACGCTGACCCCCTCACCGGTGGCGACCACGTAGTCGTCCGGGGTGTCGCACTGGAGCATCCGCCACATCGCGTCCACGTACTCGGGGGCGTACCCCCAGTCCCGTACGGCGTCGAGATTGCCGAGGTGCAGGCGGTCCTGGAGCCCGGCCTTGATCCGGGCCACCCCCCGGGTGATCTTCCGGGTCACGAAGGTCTCGCCGCGGCGCGGCGACTCGTGGTTGAACAGGATGCCGTTGACCGCGAACATCCCGTACGCCTCGCGGTAGTTGACCGTCGCCCAGTACGCGTACACCTTCGCGACGCTGTACGGGCTGCGCGGGTGGAACGGCGTCCGCTCGTTCTGCGGCGGCGGGTTGGCGCCGAACATCTCGGACGACGAGGCCTGGTAGACCCGGGCGTCGATGCCACTGGCGCGTACGGCCTCCAGGAGCCGGATGGCGCCGAGCCCCGTGACGTCACCGGTGTACAGCGGTGCGTCGAAGGAGACCCTGACGTGCGACTGCGCCCCCAGGTTGTAGACCTCGTCGGGCTGTATGTCGCGCAGCAGGTTCACCAGCGCGACGCCGTCGGCCAGATCCGCGTGGTGGAGCACGAACGAGCGGCCGGCCTCCTCCGGGCCCTGGTAGATGTGGTCGATCCGCTCGGTGTTGAAGCTGGACGAGCGGCGGATCAGGCCATGGACCGTGTACCCCTTCTCGAGCAGCAGCTCGGACAGATACGAACCGTCCTGGCCGGTGACGCCGGTGATCAGCGCGGTCTTCCCCACGGTTCCCCCCTTCTGGTCGCCTGAGAGGCGGTTGTTCACCGAAATTTCGGAGTTTGAGTGTTCTGCGACAAAAGGTCACTGACGCGCAGGGGTCCTGGCAGAATCCGAGCCATGACGACTGATCTCCCCGGCCCTCCCCAGGAATCCGTCCGCCCCCTGCTACGACCCGGCTCCCGCATATTCGTCGCGGGCCACCGCGGTCTGGTCGGCTCGGCGCTGGTGCGCCGCCTCGCGGCCGACGGCCACGAGGTGCTCACCCGCGGCCGAGACCTACTCGATCTGCGCGACAGCGCGCCGACCGAGGCGTATCTGCGCGACGTCCGTCCGGACGCCGTCGTACTGGCCGCCGCCAAAGTGGGCGGGATCATGGCCAACAGCACCTATCCGGTGCAGTTCCTGGAGGACAACCTGCGCATCCAGCTCAGCGTGATCGCCGGGGCGCACGCGGCCGGAACCGAGCGGCTGCTTTTTCTCGGCTCGTCCTGCATCTATCCCAAGCACGCCCCGCAGCCCATCCGCGAGGACTCGCTGCTCACCGGCCCGCTGGAGCCGACGAACGAGGCGTACGCGCTGGCGAAGATCGCCGGAATCACCCAGGTCCGCTCCTACCGCAGGCAGTACGGCGCCGCCTACATCAGCGCCATGCCCACCAACCTCTACGGCCCGGGCGACAACTTCGACCTGGAGACGTCCCACGTCCTGCCCGCCCTGATCCGCCGCTTCCACGAGGCCAAGCGGGACGCCGCTCCCGAGGTGACCCTCTGGGGCTCGGGCAGCCCCCGCCGCGAATTCCTGCACGTCGACGACCTCGCCACCGCCTGTGTCCGGCTGCTGGAGTCGTACGACGGGGAGGACCCCGTGAACATCGGCTGCGGAGACGACCTGACGATCAGAGAACTGGCCGAGACCGTACGTGACGTGACGGAGTATCAGGGACAGATCGCCTGGGACACGTCCAAGCCCGACGGCACCCCGCGCAAGCTCCTGGACGTCTCCCGTCTCACTTCCCTCGGCTTCAAGCCGCAGATCCCGCTGCGCGACGGCATCGCGCGCACCTACGCGTGGTGGCTCGGACAACTGCCCCCGCAGGAATGAGGATTCCGGCCGGTGGCCGGCGTGTTCCCGGGCTCCTCGCATGTGTTCCCCGGCCACGTCAGTAGGCCCCGCGGCCATCGGTGACGGCGCGCACGGTGCGGGCGAGGAGCCCCATGTCCGTGGCCACCGACCAGTTGTCGACGTACCAGAGGTCGAGCGAGACGGTCTCCTGCCAGGACAGGTCCGAACGCCCGCTGACCTGCCACAGGCCGGTCAGACCCGGTTTGACCGTGAGCCGCCGGTGCTCCCGCTCGTCGTAGCGGGACACCTCCTCCGGCAGTGGCGGACGGGGGCCCACCAGCGACATGTCGCCCCTCAGTACGTTGATGAGCTGCGGCAGTTCGTCGAGCGAGGCACGGCGCAGTGCCCGGCCGACCCGGGTCACCCGCGGGTCGCTGCGCATCTTGAACATCGGACCCTCGGCCTCGTTCGCCGCGCTGAGCTGCGCCTTGCGCACCTCGGCGTCCGCCACCATCGTGCGGAACTTCCACATGGTGAAGGGCCTGCTGTGCTGGCCGTGGCGGATCTGGCGATGGAAGACGGGACCCGGCGAGGTGAGCCGGACCGCCATCGCGATCACGAGAAGCAGCGGCGCCAGGGACAGCAGCCCGAAAGCGGCGCCGGCCCGGTCGACCAGGGTCTTGACCGCCGGCTGCGGCCCGCTGCGCAGCGGCGGGGCGATGTGCAGCAGGGTCAGCCCGGCCACGGAGGACAGCCGTACCCGGCTCGCCGCGGTCTCCGACAGCTCCGAGAGCACGCACAGCGGTAGTCCGCTGTCGTGCAGCCCCCATGACAGCCGCCGGAGCCGCTCGTCCGCGAGCTGCGGCCCGGGAGCCACCAGCACGAGATCCGCGTCGTGGGCGAAGGCGCCCCCCAGCACGGTCGAGAGGTCGTCCTCGGCCGGAGTGGCGGCGAGCCGGCCGGGAACCGGCGCCTCGCAGCTCAGCGGGGCGGTCCCCACCGGTATGGCGGCGGCCACCGTGTAGGTGTGGTCCTTACGGGAGTTGAGCAGGTTCACCGCCCGGTCCACGCCCGCCGCGTGGCCGACCACGAGCACGCGGCGCACCGCGAGCCGCCGCCGCGCGGACGACAGCCACTGCCGCAGCCACGCCACGAGGAGCGACACCGCCAGGCCGGGAACCAGGGCCACCACCGCGATCGCCGGGTCGACCGACTCACCGGACACGGTGAGCAGGACGGCGAGAACCCCCACGAGCAGCAGCCAGTCACCGGCGGTGGCCGGGCCGCCCCCGCCGGATCCGGGAAGCCGTTCCGTGTACCGGCCGCGCGCACCGCGTACGGCGGCCCAGGTGACTGCCGAGAGAACCGCCGTGATCAGCGGTGCCGTCTGGCCGCCCAGGTGGTGGACGAGCCAGGCCGGACCCCCCAGGCCGAGCACGTCGGCCAGGACGACGAGCGGCAGATGCCGGCCCGTCCGTTTCCTGCTCCGTGGCCGTTCGGCGTGCGGAGGCTCCGCGGTCGGAGTCCTCCACAGCTGCTCCAGGGCCGCATTCCGGTTCCTGGACGCTGCGGTGCGTGGTCGTGGCGCACCTGCCAGTCCGACGTGCCCGGATATGTCTGTCTCAGGTATTTCGACATGCCCCATGAACCCCCCAGCCCAAGTCGCATCCCCACAAACGGGGCGCATCCGTCGATCCCGTGGACTGACGGATGCGCCCTCGCTCGGTGCACGATATCCACACACGTGCCATTTCGCTGGAGTTCCAGTGAAGTTCAGACAGGTCGGATGGTTCCCATCTCAGCCGGTTCCGGCCGGGAACTCAGCTTCTGTGCACGCCTGTTCGGCTTTCCAGTGGTTCGGCAAGCGCTTGTCCGCCGGACGAACCGGGGCGTAACTGGCCCACTGAGGTGCGGTTTTGGGGGAACGTGAGCAGGAAAGTCCTTGAAGATGTCGCCTGTTGGGAATCAGCGGTCGGCGAGCGCCCGGATCTCCTCGGCGATCGGCTTGGGGTCCTCCTCGGCCATGAAGTGGCCGCAGGAGACCGTGCGGTGCCGGAGGTCGTCGGTCCAGGCGCTCCACAGGCCCTGGGCGTGGTAGCCGAGTGCGGCGCCCCAGTCCTGCTGGAGGACGGTGACCGGCATGGCCAGCTTGTTGCCCGCTTCGCGGTCGGCGGTGTCGTGGTCCACGTCCACGCCGGCCGAGGCCCGGTAGTCCGCGACGATGGAGGGCACAGCCGCCGCGGACGCCGCGAGGTAGTGGTCGCGGACCTCGGCGGGGATCGCGTCCGGGTCCTTCGTCCAGGCGTCGAGGAAGGAGGCGAAGAAGGTGTCGGCGGCCCCCTGGATCATCTCCTCCGGCAGGCCGGGGGCCTGTGCCATCAGGTAGAGGTGGAAGCCGACCGCAGCGGAGACTCCGTGCAGGGCGTCCCACATGTCCAGGGTGGGCAGGGCGTCGAGGAAGAGGGCGCCGGAGACCGTCTCCGGGTGGTCCATCGCGGCGCGGAAGGCGACGAGGGCGCCGCGGTCGTGACCGGCCAGAGCGAACCGGTCGTGTCCCAGCTCGGCGGCGAGGCGCACGACGTCCCGGGCCATGGTCCGCTTCGAGTAGACCTCGGGGCCGGTCTCGGCGGGCTTGTCGCTGGCACCGTAGCCGCGCAGGTCGGGACAGACGACGGTGTGGTCGGTGGCGAGGTCGGCGGCGACGTGCCGCCACATCAGGTGGGTCTGCGGAAAGCCGTGCAGCAGGACGACCGGGGTGCCCGCGCCGCCGACGGCGGCGTTCAGGGTGACGCCGTCGTCGACGCGCACGCGGTGCTCGGTGAAACCGGGGATGCTCGGGGTTGTCACAGAGGCTCCTGTGGTTCGTGGCAGAGTGGACGTTCCGGACCTTGCGGCCCGGGTCTTCCGGGGGCGTCACCCAGGTTGCGGGCCCCGGATCAGCGATCGATGAGCGAACACGCGGTACGCCCGGGGACGGCGCCGCCCGCGAAAGGACCCTGTCGTGGGCGTGCGGTTCGGACTGCTGGGACCGGTGGCAGCCTGGGACGCAGACGGCTCGCCCCTCCCGCTGGGCGCGCCCCGCCACCGGGAGGTGCTCGGACGGCTGCTGGTGGCCCGGGGCCGGGTGGTACCGGTCGGCCGGCTGGTGGCGGACCTGTGGGAGGACGAGCCTCCGGCGGGTGCGGTGGGCGCGGTCCGCACGTTCGTGGCGGCGCTGCGCCGTTCCCTGGAACCCGGCCGCCCTGCCCGGCAGCCGTCCCGGCTGCTGGTCACCGACGGCCCCGGCTACGCACTGCGTGCCGGCCGGGAGGCGGTGGACGCCTGGCGGTTCGAGGACACCTGCGCGCGGGCCGCCGAGGCACCGCCCCACGCGGCCGTCGCCCTCTGGGACCAGGCGCTCGCCCACTGGCGGGGGCCGGTGCTGGCCGACTTTCCCGGCGCCGCGTGGGCCGCCGCCGAACAGGCCCGGCTGGAGGCGCTGCGCCTCGACGCGGTCGAGCGGCGCGCCGACGCCCTGCTGGCCACCGGCGCCGCCCGGGACGCCGTCGCCGACCTGCGCGCCCATGTCGCCGCCCACCCCGGCAGGGAGGACGGCTGGGTCCTGCTGGCCACCGCGCTCGACCGTGCCGGACGGCGCCGTGAGGCGCTGGAGACCCTGAGCCGTGCCCGCGCGGCCCTCGCCGGAGCGAGTGGTCGATACGGGCCCGGAGGCGCCCTGGCCCGCGCCGAGGCCCGCATCCTCGGCAGCACCACCGGCTCCGCGACCGAACCGGCCGGAATGGCCGACGGCGTCTGGGACCGGGCCGCGGCCTCCTGGGACCGCTCGGTGCCCGCCCGGTCCCGGGCCCGGCTGCACGCCACCGCCGGCCTGCTGCGCGACCTCGCGGTGACCGGCGCCGACGGCCTCGGGGAAGCACACCGGCACCGACGGGATCTGGTCACGGCGGCCGAGGCGACCGGCGACGCGGAACTGGCCGCCCGGATCATCGGCTCCTACGACGTCCCGGCGGTGTGGACCCGCGCCGACGACCCCGACGGCGCCGGCGAGCTGTCCCGGTCCGCCGCCCGGTCCGCCGCCCTGCTCGGCCCCGACGGGCCCGCGGCGCTGCGCGCCCGGCTGCTGTCCGTCGTGGCGGTCGAGTCACGGGGCGATGCCGCCGCCGACGCACCGCTCGCCCGTGCGGCCGACGCCCGCGCCACCGAACCGTGGCGGCAACGCGCCGAACGCGCCGCCGAGGAGGCCGTCCGGCTCGCCCGGCGCCTGGGCGACCCCGCGCTCCTGGCCTTCGCCCTCAACGGCGCCTTCATGCAGTCGTTCGCCGACTGCGGGTCGGCTGCCCACCGGGACGCCCTCGGCACCGAACTGACTCGGCTGGGCGTCGACCACCAGTTGTCCGATCACGAGGTGCTGGGCCGCCTCGTCCGCCTCCAGGCGCTCGCCGGACTCGGCGACCTCGCGGAGGCGGACGCCGAGGCCGAGGAGATCGACCGGCTCGCACACCGCAACGAACGGCCGCTCGCCGGAGTCTTCACCGCCTGGTACCGGGCCCTGCGCACCTGCGAGACCGACGGCTGGCCGGCCGCTCGCCCCCAGTACGCGCAGGTCCTGGCACAGACCGCCGACTGCGGCATGCCCGGCCTCACTCAGGGAGCAGCCGTCCTTGTGGCGCTGGTCCCGGTCATGCGGGGTGACGTCCCGCTCGACCCCGAGGACTTCGCCCACCTCGACGCAGGCCCCTACCGGCCATGGCTGGACCCCTTGCTGCTGGCCGCCTCAGGCGCCACCGAACAGGCTCGCCAGGCACTGACGACGGTTCCCCGGCCCCCGCACGACCTCCTCCAGGAGGCGCTGTGGTGCGTGCTCGCCCGTGCTGCCGAGTCCGTGGGGCACCTGCCCGTCCTGCGCCGCGCCCGTGAGGAACTCGCCGCCGCCCGGACGGAGTCCGCCGGCGCCGGCAGCGGCCTGGTCTCCTTCGGCCAGGTCACCCGTCACCTGGAGGCGGCCGACGCGGTCCTCGGCGTGCGGGCCCCTTCGTCCACGGGGACGGCCGAGGACGGCATCCAAGAACTCCTAACGAAATGATCTTCGAGGTGGTTGGATCACTTCGGGAACGTTGATCGGAGTGCGGGGTGGCTCGGTCGAAGCTGTGGGAAGTCGATGACGAGTTGTGGGCGGTGGTCGAGCCGCTGCTCCCCAAGGTTGAGCGCCGGGCCCGGCATCCGGGACGGAAGCGGCATCCGGACCGGCTGGTGTTCCAGGGCGTTTTGTTCGTCCTGCATACCGGGATGGCCTGGGAACACCTGCCGCAGGAGCTCGGCTTCGGCTCGGGCATGACGTGCTGGAGGCGCCTGGCCGAGTGGACCGAGGCGGGCGTGTGGCCCCGGCTTCACGAAGAGCTACTGGCCAAGCTGCGCAGCACGGGCGCCCTGGACTTCTCCCTGGCGGCGGTCGACGGCTCCCACATCAGAGCGTTAAAGGGGGGCCCAAGACGGGACGAAGCCCTGTTGACCGGGGCAGGACGGGCAGCAAGCACCACCTGATCACCGACGCCACCGGCATCCCGCTCGCCGTCACTCTGACCGGTGGGAACCGCAACGATGTCACCCAGCTCATCCCACTGCTCCAGGCAGTGCCGCCCGTGCGGGGCAAGCGCGGCCGGCCTCGACAGCGCCCCGACGTCGTGCTCGGGGACCGCGGCTACGGCCATGACAAGTACCGGCGCCTGGTCCGTGCGCTCGGCGTGAAGCCACTGATCGCGCGACGCGGCACCGAACATGGCTCAGGTCTCGGCACTCAACGCTGGGTTGTCGAGCGTGCCTTCGCCCACCTGCACTGGTTCCGCCGGTTGCGGATCCGCTGGGAGATCCGCGACGACATCCACGAAGCCTTCCTCACGCTGGGATGTGCACTCATCTGCTGGCGACGCCTGTCACAGCTGGCCCTGGTAGCCCTTACCTGACCGATGAGCACGGTCAAGGAACTAGTTGGCTTGCCTCCCATCTTCGCGTGAGGTCACCCTCGACAGTGGGATGAAGCCGTCGGGAAGCACGTCCAGCAGGTTCAGCACGCGGGCTTCCGGGGTAAGACAGGCTGTTCCACAAGGTCAGCCTCACATAGTGGGTTCCGTCGGGCGCCGCGTGCTGGCGGTTGGAGTTTGCTATGCCCGTGATCTGGGGAGGGGGCGTTCGTGCGGATCGGATCCATGAAGCGGCCTGAACGTGTTGCTGTCATCGGAGTGGGCATCCTCGGATCCAGTGTGGGCTGGAACCTGACTCGACACGGCGTCAAGGTGGTCTTCATCGACGCGGGTCAGCCGGGCGAAGGCGTCACCAACTGGTCTTTCTCGTGGGTCAACGCCAGCAACAAGACTGTGCGCAAGTCCTACTTCGACCTGAACGTCGCGAGCATGGCGGCTTACCAAGAGCTCGCCAGAACCATCGGGCCGGACTCGTGGTGGTATCCCCGCGGCCACCTGCGCTGGGCAGACGATCCGGCGGCGGAGGCGAAGCTCCTGGAAACAGCCGAGCTGCTGACCAGCTGGGACTACCGGGTCGAGGTGAGCACGGGGACCGAGGTACGCCGCCGCCTCGAACCTGCTCTCGCCGTGCCCGACGAGGTTCCGGTCGTGTTCTATCCCGACGAAGCCTGGGTGCACGGACGTCATCTCGTCGGCCGCCTGGTCGGCCTGGCCGTCGCAGCCGGCGCCGAGCACCGATTCGGCACTGCGGTCCGTGACATCGGCACCCGTGCCGACGGGGCCATTCGGACAGTCGTTCTGTCCGATGGGAGCCATCTGGACGTCGACGTCGTCGTGAACGCAGCGGGCCCCAGCGCATCCCACGTCGCCGGGCTCGTCGGACGGCATCTGCCGATGCGCTGGGAACCCGGCGCTGTCACGCGGATCGAGTGTGTTCAGGTCCCGGTTCACCGCCCCATGCACGCGCCTCACATTGAGATCCGTCCTGACGGAGATGCTTCGGTGGCTCTCCACAGCCGCGAGATCGACGCGCTCATCGACACCGGCGAAGATCCAGCGGAACTCGCACGGCTGCTCCACGAATCGGCGCGACGCGTCGTTCCCGACCTCGGCAACTCCCGCATCACCCAGACACGGGTATCCAACCGGCCTATCCCAGCCGACGGATTCCCCTCGGTGGGAGCCCTACCCTCTGTGCCGGGCTACTACGAGGCCGTTACCCACAGCGGAATCACGCTCGGGCCGGTCATCGGCGGGCTGCTCGCTGCGGAGATCCTGAGCGGGAAGAGGGATGAGATGCTTGCGGACTTCCGCCCGGAGCGGTTCATCCCGTGACGAACCAAGCCCGGTGCTGGTCGGCCCACTGCCATACGAACCGCTGATCACGATCATGTCCGATCATCCGGCCACGTTGCCGTTGCGACGCCACGCGGCTCGAATCCGTCGCGCTCAGGGGCGATGGGACGCCAGGCAGGATCCAGCGGCTCGTTGCCGCTCGGCAGCGCATGTGTCGGACCGAGCCTTCGCCGCTGCCGGGCCTCAGGGTGACGGACGAGCCTGCCGTCTTCCGGACACCACTTCCTAGCGGGTGATGGGGACGATCCCGTGTCGGAGTTCTAAGGGCGGCGGCCCGGGACGGCCGCCGCCCGACGAACCGACCTAGTAGCGCACGCAGAACTTGCGGTCCGTCACCCAGCGGCCCAGCCAGTCGCTCAGCGGGACGGTGATGCACCACTTCCGGGAGTTCGGCTCGGGCGTGGGGACGGTCGGCGTGGGCTTGTCCGGCTTCGGCGTGGGCCAGGTCGGCCTCGTGGGAGTCGGCGTCGGCGTCGGCGTCGGGTCCGGGTTCTGGTTCTGGGTCAGCATCGTCCGGTACGTCCGGGAGGACTCGGGGTTGTCCGCGCACTGCCACACGCCGTGGGGACAGTAGTCCGTGATCGTCTGGTACACCGGGTCGTGTTTGTCGATCCATTCGAGCATGCGGCGCATGTACTCGGGATTGTCGCCGTTCCGGAACAGGCCCCATTCCGGAAAGGAGATCGGCTTGTTGTGCTCGGCCGCGAAGTCGACGTGTTTCTGGAGACCGTAGGGTCCGTTCACCTGCTCGTCGAAGGTCCGGCCCGGCGGCTGGTCGTAGGAGTCCATTCCGATGATGTCGACCACGTCGTCACCGGGATAGCACTGCGTCCACGGAACCGCGTCCAGGCCCCTGCTGGGCGCGAAGTCGAAACGGAAGTCCTGCCCGGGAACGGCACGCATCGCGGCGACGATGCGTTTCCAGTACGCCTTCCACGACTCGGGGTCCGGACCGCAACGATGCGTGTACGTAGTGCCGTTCATCTCCCAGCCGAGCACGATCACCGTGTCCGGAATACCCAGCCGGACCAGCCGCTCGGCCAGCCTGCGGAAATGGTGGTCGTAGTCACCGGCGGCGCCGGCCCTCAGCAGGGTGCGCACCTCCGCATCGCCGACCCGTTCCTCGTTCCGCTCCTGCATCGGCACGTTGAGGACGAACATCCGGTCCCGGTCCGCCTTCCGCCAGGCCGCCCAGGACCGCAGGAACTCGGGGCTGCCCTCGATGTTCGACCAGAGATCGCCCGGCAGGTAACTGTGCCCCGCCCGCAGCTCGGTGCCGCCCAGCCAGCGCGACAGCTCCTTCGTTCTCCGTACGCCCTCGGGGCCGTAACCGACGTAGGCACCGTGTGCGGTGGTGCCGTCAGGGCCGGGCGCTGCGGGTGGAGCTCCGTCGGTGGTGTCCGATCCGGACGGGAACTGTCCGACGATTCCACCGGCGACGAGGAGACTGAGCGCAGCCGTCCCGACGCAGATATTGATGAGACGGCGCTGTGCGGACACGGCTCCTCCTTCTTTCCGGTCTTTCATCCGACCAGTTCGACAATAAGGAGACATGTTCCGCATTGGGTGGTTCAGGCACTCGGAAGTGGGCCATTCGCGAAGTATCGCGATGTAGGCCGGGCCGTTCGGGTGAAAGCCGTTGTCTGCGGGGGCCGGTCAGCGGCGGTCGAAGGAGAAGGGCAGTGAGCGCACCCGGTTGTCGAAGTTCGAGTCGACCAGCAGGGGGTCCCCGACCGTCGCCGGAATGTCCAGCCGCGTCAGCAGTTCCCCGAAGAGCGCCTTCATCTCCAGCCGGGCCAGATGGGCCCCGATGCAGTGATGCGGGCCGCCCCCGCCGTATCCCAGATGCGGATTGGGGGTGCGGGTGATGTCGAAGACGTCGGGGTCGGTGAACACGGCCTCGTCCCGGTTGGCCGAGGCGTAGAACAGCACGACCTTCTCGCCGGGTCGGTACGTCCGTCCGCCCAGGGAGCACGCGGTCGTGACCGTCCTGCGGAACTGGATGATCGGCGTCGAGTGCCGGACGATCTCGTCGACCGCGCCGTCGATGTACCGGTCGAAGTCCGAGTCCAGGAGCGCCCGCTGCTCCGGGTGATGGGCCAGCAGGTACATCCCGTGCGCGATCGCGTTGCGGGTGGTCTCCACGCCGGCCACGAGCAGCAGCGAGAAGAAGGAGCCGAGCTGGCGGGAGGTCAGTGCCTGCCCGTCCACGTCCGCGCGGACCAGGGCCGAGATGAGGTCGTCCGTGGGATTGCGGCGCCGCTCGCGGGCCAGCTTCGCCATCACCAGCTGCATGCGGGCCAGCGAACGCAGACCGCGCCCGGGAATCCGCAGCCGGGCCCGTCCTTGCCGCCGCACCCCGACGTACTCCGAGGCGTGGTCGATCTGTTGGGAGATCTCGGGCCGGTAGCGCTCCGGGATGCCCATGAGGTCGCAGATGACTTCCAGCGGCAGACGGGAGGGCGCCGAAGGCATGAAGTCGGCGGGGCGCTCCGCGATCACCTCGTCCACCAGGCGGCGGGCCAGCACGCGGATGTTCTCCTCGGCCCCGGCCAGTAGCCGCGGGGTGAAGGCGCGCGAGATGATCCGCCGCAGTGCCGCGTGCTCCTCGCCGTCCATGTTGACCATGGAGTTGCCGAAGACGGCCTTCGCCCAGGCGGCCGGCTCCGGAGTCGTCACCCCCGGGGCGCTGGCGAAGTGCTGGGGCTGCCGGCTGGCCGCCTTGACGTCGGCGTGCTTCACCAGCGCGTAGAACGACTCGCCGGCCCCGGTGCGCGAGCCCGTGCGGGACGTGAACCTCGCCGGAGCGTCCAGTTGCCGCAACAGCGCGAACGCTTCCAGCCGGGCGGGACGCGGCAGCGTCCAGAACGAGGGATCGGCGAGATCCACGTCCTCCAGCCGCAGCGCATGGTCCCTGTTTCCCTGCCTGGGAACACTCATTGCACAACCTCCACATTCCAGGACGGCCATGTTGGCGTGATCCTGGACAAAGGGTGTGATCGGCGCGCCGCTCGGACGAGAACTGTTCCGCCGGTGTCTCGTTGTCAACGTCGGATACGTCATCGCCTCGGAAGAGTGGACGAAAGGCAGGTGTGCCCACCATGGGCCAGACCACGGACACGGGAGGTGCGGGGGCCGGACCGCGCAGGCCGTCCCGCCGGATCGTGCTGCGTACCGCCTTCACGGTGGGAGTGACCGCGGGCACGGCCGCCGTGCTCGCCCCCGTCCTCACGGGAGACTCCGAACCGGTACCCCCGTCGGCGAAGTCCGGTGGCACGGAACCGGAGCGGTTCGCCGAGATGTACCGCGGCCGGGAGATCCGGGGCACCGCGACGGTCATGGCGCCGTTGGGCGGGCCCGGCGGCACGGTCCGCGCCGCGGGCGCCGGAGCGCCTGACGCCGTACCGCACGTCGAGGTACGCGTGGACGGCAGGCCGCTGCACATCATGCGGCGCGCCGACGGCAGTTACGTGAGTCACGCCAACCACTACGAGTCGTTCCCGACGCTGCTGGCCACGGCTCGCGCCGCGGTCGACGAGATCGGGTCCGCACGACTGTCCGCGGTCCCGCCGCGGCACAGCGTCTGAATCGGGAGGACCAGCACGGGTGTACAACCGTAAGAACCAGCGGAATCTCACGCGCACCGAGAAGCGGCGTCTGGTCGGAGCGATCCTGAAACTCAAACGCTCGGGACGGTACGACGAATTCGTCGTCCTGCACCGGGAGTTCTACGTCACCGACGGCGAGGACCGGCCGCGTCCCGCCCATATGACCCCGTCCTTCTTCCCGTGGCACCGCAAGTACCTCCTGGAGTTCGAGGCGGCTCTGCAGGACATCGACCCCGGGGTGTCCGTCCCGTACTGGGACTGGACGACGGACAACACCCCGAGCGCCTCGCTCTGGGCGGAGGACCTGCTCGGCGGCAACGGCAGGGCCGGCGACCGCCAGGTGATGACGGGGCCGTTCGCCTACGGGGCCGGGAACTGGACCGTCAACGACGGGGTCACCGAAAGTCCCTTCCTCACAAGGAACTTCGGCCGACCCTCGTCCCCCGTCACCCTGCCGGGCAAGGACGAGGTGTCCAGGGCGCTCAAGGACCCGGTGTACGACGCCGAGCCGTGGAACAGCGTCAGCACGAGCGGATTCCGCAACCGGATCGAGGGGTGGGGCATCAGAGGTTCGCGCGGAGTGAGCAACCACAACCAGGTACACCGCTGGGTGGGCGGCCTCATGGCGGGCGCCGCCTCGCCGAACGACCCGGTCTTCTGGCTGCACCACGCCTTCATGGACCTGCTCTGGACGCGGTGGCAGAAGGCCCACCCCCGGTCCGCTTACGTCCCCGGCAGGAGGAGCGGGAGTTCCGACCGGGACCGCTCCCGGGTCTTCGGCCTCGACGAGCCCATGCCGCCCTGGGACGTCACGCCTTCGAAGCTCCTTGACCACTCCCGCGTGTACCGCTACGTCTGAGCCGGCCGCCCGGCACATGGAAAAGCGGCTGGGCCTCCCCTCCGGAGCAGGAGGAGGTCCAGCCGCTTTCCGCGGTGCGGAATCAGCCGCCGTAGCCGTAGTCGCCGTGCCCGTGGTCTGCCGGGCCCTCGCCGTAGCCGTAGTCGCCCGGGCCCTCGTGGCCGCCGGAGGCGTTCACGCAGGTGTTGCCGAAGGCCGGGTTGAGCAGCCCGATGACGTTCACGGTGTTGCCGCAGAGGTTGACCGGGACGTGCACAGGCACCTGGACGGCGTTGCCCGAAAGGACACCGGGGGAGTGGGCGGCGACGCCCTGGGCCCCGGCGTCGGCGGCAGCCATGCCGGCGCCGCCGGCGATGAGGGCGCCGGTGCCCGCCATGACAGCGGCTGCCTTCGAGATACGCGACATCAGTTCTCCTTGTGAGGTGGTGAGGTGTGCCACGGAGCGTGGGACCCCGTATGACCTGACAACGTAAAAATCGACAGACGGTAACGGATAGGCACAAAAGTCGTAACCCGGGTGCGGTATCACCGTCCGAGGACAGGGAGTGCGGTAAGCCGGTCGTGCCAGTCGCGAGCAGCGGGGAACCGGGTCTTCACGGTCTCCGCGGCCAGGTCCCGCGCACCCAGCTGCGAGACCCGCAGCCGCAGCAGCGGATCGAGCCCGGAACGGGCCAGCAGCAGACGCTGGTTGACGACGGGGACCGGCTCCCAGTGGTTCTTGTACTGCTCCGAGCCACGCAGCAGGCTCAGCACCCCGCGCCCGGTATCGGCCGCCTGCTGGGCCACTTCGCGCAGCAGCATCGTCGCCACGTCCACCTTCCGCTCCCTGAGCGAGGGGTGGGCCCCGTACAGATATCCACCGGTGAGACGGCCCGACTGGAGCGACATGTTCACCGCCACGACCTCGCCGTCCAGCAGGAACTCCGTGAGGGCGGCGTCGCCGTCACGGACCATCCGCCGGGTGGCCCGCACCAGGTGCGCCGAGAAACGCGGCCTCAGATGCTCGGGGTTGACCCCGCGGCCGGTCCACTGGAGTTCGTGAAGGCGCAGCAGACGGCCCACCGCGCCGGGCACGTCGAGCGCGGGCACGGGGCGGCACTCGACCGACAGCGCGTCGATCTTGCGCAGCTTCGCCCGCACCCGCTGGGCCCGCGATCCCGGCAGCCGCTGGAGCAGCGTGCCGATCGGCTCGGCGGGCAGCTCCATGCAGGTCGAGTCGTCGAGCCGGGTGCGCGCCCCGGTCCACTTCTCGTAAAGGAGTTGGGCCGAGGCGTCGGGCCGCACCTCCCGCAGGTCGATCACCGCGTGTCGCGCCGCCCGGTCGAGCCCGCGCTCCAGGGCCACGAGCGCGTCCTTCGACTGCTCCTCGTCGACGAGCACGTCGAAGAAGTCGGAGATCGCGCCGCCCATCGGCACGAGCAGCGGCATCGGACGGTGTACGAGCATCAGCGGAGCGGCGCCGATCAGCCGGCCGTCGCGGCGGGCCAGGACGATGCGCAGGCGGCCGGTGTTCCCGTACGACAGCCACCACGAGTGCAGCCACGCGTGGCTCTGGAACGGTGTGGCGGTGCGGCAGCGGCGGTGCAGGGCGTCCCAGTCCTCCGCCAGCGCGGCGAACTCCCCGAGGTCGCGGCAGAGCGTGACGGTCAGGCCGTCCCTGCGCCCGGCGCTCATCACACGAGCTCCCGTTCGTCCGCGACGGCCGGCTCGGCCGTCGCGTGCGCCGGAGCCGGTACGTGTGCCTCGGCACTCCTCCTCGACGGACGCGGGCGTACGAGCAGCACGAGACCGCCGAGGAGCCCGCCCGCACTCGCGCCGACGGCCGTCCCCAGCGGGGCGGACGGCGAGACCGGCTCGTCCGGGGGGACGGCGTGGCTGAACTTGATGATCTTCACCCCGGTCTCCTTGGCCACGTGCCCGCTGCTGACGATGACCGCCTCGACGACGGCGTTGGCGATCTCCGCCGCCCGGCGCGGAGATTCGGACGTACCCGTGACGGCGATCATCGGGGAGTCGGGAGAGGTCTCCGACTGCACCTGCGCACGGAGTTCCTTCACGGACTCACCCGCGGCACCGTGCGCGTAGGCGAGGCTGGAGTCGCTGGTCGCGAGCCGGCCGTAGGACTGGGCGAAGCCCAGCGCGGCGGCGGAGTCGGTGCCCTTGTCGGTGACGGCCATGGCATAGCCCGTCGCCGAGTACTGCGGGGTGGCGAGCAGGCCGTAGGAGAGACCGCATGCCGCGCCCAGCAGGACGCAGGCGGGCAGCGGCCACCAACTGGGCAGCTGGGGAAGGGAACGCAGCCGGCTGAACCGTCCGGGGACGGCGGGCCGCTGCTCGGGCGACTCGGTCATGAGAGTGCTCTCTGTCGGAGGAGGGTGGCGAGGAGTACGGGGAGCGGTGACGGACGGACCTTCAACGCCCGCTCAGGGCACGCTCGTAGACGTCCATGAGGTGTCCGCTGCTCCGTCTGATGTCGTAGTGGCCGACGGCCGGGGGCGGCGGCAGCCGCTGCGGTCCCACCCGCAACCGCTGCCGCAGGACCGCCGTCAGCTCCTCGGCGTCGCCCGAGATGCGGGTGGTGCCCGAGGACTGGTCGGCGGGGAGGTCCTCGACGGCGGGGCACGCGGCGTGCAGCACCGGCAGCCCCGCGGCCAGCGCCTCGACGACGGCGAGGCCGAAAGACTCCTCGCGGGAGGTCGAGACGAAGGCGTCCATGGCACTGAGCAGCGCCGGTACGCCGGGGCCCGGGCCGGACCGCCCCGCGTCGCACTCGCCGGGCAGGTGGACCCGGCCGGCCGCGCCGAGCCGCTCCGCGAGAGCGATCAGCCGGCCGCGCTCCGGCCCGTCCCCGGCCAGCAGCAGCCGGGCGCCGGGCAGCGCCGCGACGGCCCGGACCAGGACGTCGAAACGTTTGCCCGGGACGAGCCGGCCGACGCCCCCCACCACGAAGGCGTCGGCGGGAATTCCCAACAGCGCACGGGCGGAGCGCCGTTGCCCCTCGTCGAACCGGAACAGGTCCGCGTCGATCCCGTTGGGCACGAGGTGAATCCGTGCCGCGGGCACACCCCAGTCGCGCAGCCGTCCCGCGACGGTGGACGAGACGGCCACGGTGGCGGAGCCGAGCCGCTCCGTCCTCAGGTAGAGCGCGCGCGTCGAGCGGGTGAGGGGACGCCCCTCGATCTCCGCCGCGCCCAGCGAGTGCTCGGTGGCGATCGTCGCGCGGACCCCGGCCAGCCGGGCGGCGATACGCCCGTAGACGCAGGCCCGGTAGAGATGGGTGTGGACGAGGTCGTACTTTCCCCGCCGTACGAGACCGGCCAGCCTCGGCAGGGCCGCGAGGTCACGGTTCCCCTTCATCCCGAGATCCGTGACGCGTACGCCGTCGGCGCGCAGCCCCTGGGCCACCGCCCCGGGGTTGGTGAGCGTGACGACATCGCACGCAACCGGCAAGTGGCGCAGCAGCAGGCGCAGTTGCTGTTCGGCTCCGCCGATCCCGAGCCCGGTGATGATGTGCAGGGCCCTCATCGGCGTTCACCGGAAGCGGCGGTCGCCGCCCGGGCCAGCCGCTCGGGCGCGGGGTCCGACCGGTGCCGCAGCCGGTGGCGCAGGTCCTTCGCCCCCAGGCGCATCCCACGGTCGGCGTGGCTGATGTGGGTACGGGGCAGGGTGAACGGTCCGAGCAGCGGGCCGGGGTCGATCGCGCAGCCGTAGCCGTATCCCGCCTCGCGCACCGACGCGGCCACCCGCTCGTCGACCGACCCGTACGGATAGCAGAAGCCCTCGGGGGCGGCACCGGTGATGTCGTGCAGCAACTCCCGGCTGTCGCGCGTCTCCTGGCGCAGCGCGGCGTCGTTGAGTGTCGTCAGGTCCCGGTGGAGCAGGCCGTGCGAGCCGATCTCCATCCCCGCGTCGGCGGCGGCCCGGATGTCCTCGGCGGTGAGCAGCGGTTTGAGGGGGCCCGGCCGGTCCCACTCGTTGGAGCCGCCGAGCCGGCCGGGCAGGACGAACACGGTCGCCGAGAAGCCGTGGCGGCGCAGCACCGGCAGGGCCTCCTGGGCGAAGTCGGCGTATCCGTCGTCGAAGGTCAGTCCCACCAGACCGCGACGGCCTTCGGCGTGCGTGCGCAGCAGCGTGCCGATGCCCACGCCGGTGTAGTGCCGGCGCCGCAGCCAGGCCAGCTGCCGGTCGAGCCGCTCGGGGGAGACGGTGATGCCGTAGGGGTCGGTCGTCCGCTCGCACACCGAGTGGTACGTCAGGATCCAGGGCTGGGGACAGGCGGGCGGCCGGAGCCGGGAGGAGCGCGAGTCGGTGGGAGCCGATGGGTCAGCGGCCATGAAGCAACCTCCGTCGGATGAGGGTCAGCAGATGGACGACTTCCGGAGCTCGGAACACGAGCCCGGCCAGGAGGAACAGGACCGGCACGAGGACGCAGCCGCCGGCCACGCTCAGGAGGGGATCGGACACCAGGGGCGCCGCCAGCCACCCCGCGGCCCCGGCCACCGCCGCGGCGGCGGCAAGCCGGACCAGCGAGAGGGTGACCTCCCGGACCCGGATGGTGACCACGCGCGTACCCAGCCCCATGAGGAGCAGCATCGCGGCCGTGCTGATCCCGATGGCGTTGGCCGCCGCGATGCCGTTGACACCGAGCCGGTGGGTCATGGCGAATCCGGCGCCCGTGGTGACGAGCAGACCGGTGCCCATCGCGAAGACCGGGAACCAGGTGGGCCGCCCGGCCGAGAAGTACGGCCGGCTCAGCGCCCCCACGAGGGAGTGGCCGAGGAGCCCGAGCGCGTACACCCGCATGGCATCGGCCGTCGCCCGGGTGTCCAGGGCGTCGAACGCCCCTCGCTGGAAGAGGACTTCGACGATCTGGGGTGCGTATCCGAGGACCATCGCGGTCCCGGCGAGCACGACCAGGCCGGCCAGCGCGAGGTCGCGCTCGACCCGGTCGCGGGCCTTCTCCCGGTCGCCGTTCGCCATGGCCTGGGCGACGACGGGGAAGGTCACCGTGCAGATCATCAGCGAGAGCACCATCGGCATCTGCGCGACCTTCTGCGCGTAGTTCAGATGCGAGATGGCACCGGCCGGCAGCGAGGAGGCGAGGAACCGCTCCACCAGGACCTGCGCCTGACGGCTCACCACGAAGATCACGACGGGGGCCAGGACCGTGGCGCCCAGCAGCGGGGGAGCCGCCCCGGCGAACCGCCGCCTCCCGGCCGTCTGCGGTCCCCGCCCGGTACGTGGCGTCCGCGACGGGACGAGCCGGACGAAGGCGGGGAGCTGGGTCAGGATCATCAGGACACTGCCGACCGCGACACCGGCCGCTGCCGCGCGCACGCCCCAGAGGGAGTGCAGGGCGAAGGTCATGCCGATGATGCCGACGTTGTACGCCACGTAGACACCGGCGGGCGGCAGGAAGCTGCGGTGCGCGCGCAGGGCCGCGCTGAGGTAGCCCGTGATGCCGAAGGTGAGCACGGTGACGGCCGTCATCCGTGTGCAGTCCACGGCGAGCCGGGGATCGCTCAGGCCGGGAGCCAGGATTCCCACGACCCACGGAGCGCCCAGCGCCAGCAGCGCGGCGGCGCAGGCCAGCAGCGCGAACAGCCGGGGCAGGGTGGCCGAGATCAGCTCACGTACGGGGTCGTCCGCCCCAGGGCCCTTCCGCCGCCCGTTGGCCGCCGCCCGGCGGGCCAGCGCATGGCTGAACGCCGGGACGAGCAGCAGGGCCATCCCGTCCTCGATCAGCACGGTGGCGGCCATCTCGGGCACGGTCCAGGCGATCAGGAACGCGTCGCTCGCACCGCTCGCGCCGAAGAGGTGGGCGATGGCCTGGTCGCGTACGAGGCCCAGCACGGCCCCGGCCACGGTCAGCCCGGCGGTGACGGCCGCGGCCCGGGCGAGGAACCGGCCGAGCCCGGGGGTCTCCCCGCTGCGTGCGGGCGCGGGCACCCGGTCCGACGGGGCGGGAGGGCCGGGGGGAGGTTCCGGAAGAGCGGGGGAAGGAGGGCGGGCGGCGGCTTCCGGGAGCGCCTCGGCGGGCGGGCCGAGGACGGACTCCGGGAGCGCCTCGACGGGCGGGCCCGATCCGGTACCGGTGTTGTTCACGCGGCTCGCGCCCTTTCCGGCCCGGTCAGCGCCCACCAGGCGGCCAGACCGATCACGATTCCGGTGAGTACGGTCGAGGGGCCGCCGATGTCCGCGTACAGGAAGTCGACGAGCTGCCAGATCATCAGCCCGGCCGCGACGAGCCCGCAGTCCACGGCCGTCTCCCTGCGCCCCCGGCCGACGACCAGCCGGTGCACCCCGCCGACGAGGACCGCGAGCCAGCTGCCGGCGAGCGCCGTCAGCCCGATCAGCCCCTGCTCGCCGAGGACGAGCAGATACATGTTGTGCGGGGAGAGCAGCGGCTGCTTGCGGAACTCCTGGCCCGCGCCCGCGGTGTCGCTGCCCGCGGAGAGCGCGATCGAGGCGTGCCCGTCGCGGTGCGCGGGGAAGCCCTTGAGGCCGACGCCCGCGGCCGGCTCCTCGCGCCACATGCTCGCCGCGGCTGCCCACATGGTGTACCGGTCGGTGACCGACTGGTCGGGGGTACCGGTCACCTCGGTGATGCTGGTGAGCCGTTGGGAGACCATCTCGGAGCCGATGCCGAAGCCGCCTACGAGGACGACGCCGGTGGCGGTGAGCACGGCGAGGGCGCGAACGGCCGGGCGGGGACCGGTCAGTGCGATGAGGGCGAGCGCCGCGAACGCCGTGGCGATCCACGAGCCCCGGCTGAAGGACAGCACGAGGGCCACGAGCAGCACGACGGTCGCGCCGAGCGCGCAGGGGCGCAGCCACCGGGGGGCGCCCTGGGGCGCGCGGAGCACGTACGCGGAGGTCACGAGCAGACCGAAGGCGACGACCGTGGCCATTCCCATGATGTCGCCGGGGCCGAACGTGCCCACGGCGCGGATGTCCTCGCCCATGTACGAGGCGCCCGAGGCGGTGGCGTACTGGTGAATGCCCGTCACGCCCTGCACGAGCGCGAGGAGCACGAGGGCGCCGACGACGATCCGGAAGCCCTGGGCGTCCCTGATCAGCAGGCACACGGCAGCCGGTACCAGCACGAAGACCTGGAGGTAGCGGACGAACCCCGGCAGCGCGGCCGAGGGGTCGGCGGCGGTGACCGTCGCCACGGCGAAACCGAGCGCCGGCAGACCGAGGACCAGGGCCGCGGCCGGTGTCAGCGGGCGCTGCCGGAGATACAGCAGCCGGACCAGGCAGACCAGGACCGCGAGCCCCGAGGCGAGGTCGGCCGGACGCATGGCCGGGTCGTCGCCGGTCCCCGCGTCCGAGACCGGAAGGGCGAGCAGCAGCACGGTCACGATCAGCGGCAGCAACGGCCACTGCCGCGTCCACCGTCTCGCCCGCGCGGTGCCGGAGACCGTGTGGTCCCGCGGACGCGGAATGGTGGCGACGGCGGCTTCGGCGGTCCGGGTGGCGGCCACGGTCAGCTGCCTCCCGGACGGAACAGGGAACCGGCCGTGCGGGCGAGGACGCATACGTCCTGCCAGAGCGACCAGGTCTCGATGTAGCGGTTGTCGAAGCGGGCCCGGTCCTCGATGGACGTGTCGCCGCGCAGCCCGTGCACCTGGGCCAGTCCCGTGATGCCGACGGGCATCCGGTGGCGGCCTCCGTAGCCGGCGTGCAGACGGCTGAACCTGTCGACGAAGTAGGGGCGTTCGGGGCGCGGTCCGACCAGGCTCATGTCCCCGCGCAGCACGTTCCACAGCTGCGGCAGCTCATCGAGGGAGGTGCGGCGCAGCAGACGGCCGACGCGGCTCATGTTCCGGTCGGCGGACACGTTCCACCGGGTGGCGGACTCGTGCGCGTCGGCCGGCCGGATGGTGCGGAACTTCAGTAGGACGAAGGGCTGTTCGTGCCGTCCGATACGTTCCTGACGGAAAATCACGCCGGGGCCGTCGGAGATCCG
Source organism: Streptomyces sp. NBC_00234 (assembly GCF_036195325.1). Lineage (NCBI taxonomy): Bacteria > Bacillati > Actinomycetota > Actinomycetes > Kitasatosporales > Streptomycetaceae > Streptomyces > Streptomyces sp. NBC_00234. Next base: position 6,291,603 of record NZ_CP108101.1, read on the forward strand.
GACGGCGAGGGCGCAGACCGCCAGCACCGGTGCCGCCGCGAGCAGGGCGAGCGCGGCCAGCAGGGCGTCCATGGCCCGCTTGGCCGCGTAGGACACCGGCCTGCCGCCTCCGTTGTGCAGGGCGTACGCGGCGAAGCCCCACAGGTGGTCGGGGCGAGCGGCGGCCCGGTGGGGCGTGAAGGCGCCACCGGCGGGACCGTTGATCAGCCACATCCGGCAGCCGTGCCGGGCCAGGAGCGCGAACAGGGCCTCGCCGTCGCGGGCGGCTCCCGGGGCGACGGTGAAGACGGCGTCGCGCACGCTGTTCTGGATGACCGCACGGCCGACGTCCTCCAGGGTGACCAGGACGGGCAGGGGAGCGGTGCCGGGCGGCGGAGTCGCGGAGGCGTCGGCCCCGGGGATCGCGGGATCGACCCGGCCGACCGGCCGGAGTCCGTACTCGGGGTGCTCGTGCAGGGCGGCCGTGACCTGGTGGGCGATCGGGCCGTGGCCCACGACCAGGGCCGACCGGGGGTTGCGGGCCGCCGCGCGGAGCCTCGACCGGTGGGCCAGGGCGCGGGCGGCGCAGCACAGCAGCGTCTGGGTGACGACCGCGAGGCCCAGCGCCGTCCAGCTGATCGCGTGGCGCGGGTCGTACGCGGTGAGGATCTCCGCGGTGGCGAACCACTGGATCAGACCGAGACCGAGGAGCGCGGGCAGTTCGGCCAGGGTGGACGTGGAAAGCCCCGGCCGGTACAGCCCCCGGTGGGCGTGCAGCAGGAGTTGCATCACGACCTGGACCGCGAGGACGGCCGGTGGCCACGGGGTCGCGGGCAGCACGGCCAGTGTGAGCCCCAGGGCCAGCCCGTCGGCGGCCAGCAGCCGTCCCGCGGGCCCGTATCCGCGGAAGCGGCGTCCGGTGCGCCGGGACGGTGCGCGTCCGGTGCCCCGCCGTGGGGGATGGACGGTGGAGGCCGTGGGGGGTTCGGCCGTTGCCTGGGCAGCGCGGGGTGCGGGGGCTCTCTCCGTAGTCATGGCTCGGTGCGCTCTCTCGTCGTGGGCCGGGACAAGCCGACAAGTTCCTGATAAATGCGGTGGACGGCTCCGGCGGTCTTCCGGACGTCGAAAACGGATCGCGTGTGGGTCCGGGCGGTACGGCCCAGCTCGTCCCTCAGCGCCGGATCGGTCAGGAGGGCGGTGAGTGCGGCCGCGAGGGCCGCCGGGTCCTCGGGGGGTACGAGGCAGTGGGCCTCGTGGCCCGGGGGCAGGCTCTCCCTGGCCCCGTTCACGTCGGACATCACGACCGGCCTGCCGCAGGCCATCGCTTCGAGGGGAGCCAGCGCCATTCCTTCCCACCGGGACGGAAGCACGAGCACGTCCGCGGCGTGGATCCACGGGCGGACGTCCTGACTCGCCCCCGTGAACACCACGTCGGCGGGGGCCGCGTCACGCAGCTGCCGCTCGTAGGGTCCGTCGCCGACCAGGACCAGCCGGGCGCCCCTGACGCGCAGCTGCTGCCAGGCCCGCAGCAGCACGTCCTGACCCTTCTGCCGGCTGAGCCTGCCGACGCACACGACCAGCGGCGTCGCCGCGTCCATGCCGCCCGGCAGGGGGAGTGCGGCGCGGGCCGCCGCACGTTCCGCCGGGCCTCCGGGACGGAAGTGCCCGAGGTCGATGCCGTTGTGGATCACCGAGCACCGGGCCGCCGCGATGCCCGCTTCCTGGCCCGTGCGGCGCTCGGACTCGCTGACGCACAGGATGTGGTCGCTCCACCGGGCCCCGAACCGCTCCCACCTGACGGCCAGTTGGGCGGTCCGACCCTCGACGGCCTCGAAGGACCAGGCGTGCGGCTGGAAGACGGTGGGGACACGGCTCCGGACCGCGAGCCGCCCCGCGAGGCCCGCCTTCGCGCTGTGGGCGTGGACGATCTGAGGACGGCACTGCCGGACGAGCCTGCCCGCGGTGGCCACCTCCGTGGCCAGCCCGGGACCGGGGTCGCGTACGGCGGGCCAGGCGAGCACTTCGGCTCCGGCCGCCGCGGCCCCCGCCGCCAGCGGCCCCTGGGGCGGACAGGCCACCACGGGCCGCAGTCCTGCTCCGGCCTGCGCCCTGACGAGGTCCGTGACGACGCGCGCGACTCCGCCCTCCACCGGCTGTACCAGATGGAGAACCGTCAATTCTCTTTCTTCAGAAAAGCTCTTTTGCCGCACGCATGGCTCTCTTCTCACGTGCCCCCCGAAGGACGGGCCCGAAATGGCGCCGACGGCAGGGAATATTAAGGACTGATCAAGTGGGTAAAGCAGAAGTGCACTTTGACAGACAGTTCACCAGAAAACACGCCAGACTCGCTCATAGGGCCGTCTGGGGCACCCCCGTTTGGCAGCTTGCTCTGACCCCCTGTCAGTAACGATCGTGGGCCGCATAAACGCGGCCGACTGGGGATATTTTTACGTTCGCTCATATGCTCGACGAACAGGAATTCCCCCACCTCGTCCATTCGAATGGGGGAAAGGAACAGACGCAGGTCCGGCCCGCACCTGAATCGGTGCGGGCCGGACCTGCGTGATGCGGACGGAGAGGGGTTATGCCTTGACGGATGCGCCGTGGGTGTTCGGCGAGGAGTCCTGCTCCGTCTCCGGCGCGGACCGCCCGCCGCCCCGCATGAGCACCAGGGTGAGCAGCGCCCCGGCGAGTGCGATGACCGCGGCGCCCGTGAAGGCGGAGGCGAAGCCCTCGGTGAGGGCCGGCAGGTCACCGAGCCGGCCGGCGCCCTGGGAGGTGGCCAGTGCGGTGAGCGCGGCCAGCCCGAGAGCCGAGCCGACCTGGTACGTCGTGTTGACGATGCCGGAGGCGAGGCCGGCCTGTTCCTGCGGGGCGCCGGACATGGCGGCCATCATGGCCGGGATGTAGGCGAGCGACATGCCGAGGGCCGCGACGAGCGAGGCCGGCAGCACGTCGATCAGGAAGGTGCCGGTCGGTTCGGCGGCCGACAGCCACAGGAGTCCTGCGGCGAGGACGAGGAGTCCGCCCGCGATGAGGGGCTTGGCGCCGAAGCGGCCGAGGAGCCGTGCGGTGATCGCGGTCATGAAGATCATGAGCAGCACGGTCATGGGGAGCAGGGCCGCACCGCTGGCGAAGGCCCCGTATCCCAGCACCTGCTGGAGGTAGAGGTTGAGGAAGTACCACATCGGGATCCACGCGGCACCGAGCAGGGCCATGGCGACGTTGGCGGCGCCGAGGCCCGGGGTGCGCCAGATACTCAGGGGCATGAGTGGGGTGCGGGCCGAGCGCTGGATCACCAGGAAGAGGGCCAGCAGCACTGCGGCGCCCAGGAGTTGGAGCACGGTCTGGGTGCTGCCCCAGCCGGTTTCGGGGGCGCGGACCAGGGCGAAGACGGCGAGGGCGAGTCCCGCGGTGACGGCGGTCGCGCCGAGGACGTCGACTCCGCCGCGCCTGCCGGGTACGGCGGGCAGGAGGCCGGTGGCGAGGAGGGTGGCGACGCCGATCGGGACGTAGATGATGAACACCCAGGGCCAGCTGGCCCATTCGGTGAAGACGCCGCCCAGGAAGACGCCCGCCGTGCCGCCGGCGGGGGCCGCGGCCCCGTAGAACGCGAGAGCCTTGCCGAGCTCCTTCGGGCTGTGGCCGAAGAGCATCATCAGCAGGGTCATCGAGGCGGGTGCGATGAGGGCGCCGCCGACGCCCTGGACGGCGCGGCCGACGATCTCGGTGGTGGCGTCGCCCGCTGCCGCGGCGACGACCGATCCGGCGATCAGGATCAGCCAGCCGCCCGCGAACACCTTGCGGGCGCCGAGCAGGTCCGACAGCCGGCCGCCGAGGAGCAGCAGGCCGCCGAACGCGATGACGTACGCGTTGAACACCCACTGCAGATCGCCCTGGGAGAAGCCCAGGTCGCGCTGCATCTCGGGGAGGGCCACCCCGATGATCGAGGTGTCCATGATGACCATGAACTGTGCGGTGGCCAGCACGGCGAGTGCCCACCAGCGCCGGGGATCGACGGTTGACATGTCCCTACTCCCTCTGTCGGGGATACCCCAGGGGGGTATGGATGAGTGCTGCGACATGTATACCCCCACCCCGTATATCTGGCAAGCGCGCGACGGGTTTGCCGGGCATGGACTTCTCGGTCGGCTCCATGGACTCTTCGGTGCCCGCCGCCACCCGTACCGGGCCGTCCCCTAAACTGACGCGCCGTCATGAGGCGTCTGTTGCCTGCCGTTCTTGCCGCATACGGCGCCCCGTGGCCCTGACGACGCCCGGACGCCCCTTCAGCCAGCTGCCCTTGGAACCGCCACAGAAGGCTCTGCCCCCGACTCCGAAGAGGTCCTCACCCGCATGCCTGAACTCAATCGCCGCCGCTTCCTGCAGATCGCAGGCGCCACCGCAGGTCTGTCGGCCCTGCAGGACAGCATCGCCCGCGCCGCCGCGATCCCCGCCCGGCGTGTGGCCGGCACCCTGGCCGATGTCGAGCACATCGTCGTGCTGATGCAGGAGAACCGTTCCTTCGACCACTACTTCGGCTCGATGAAGGGCGTACGCGGATTCGGCGATCCGCGTCCCACGGCACTCCCGGGCGGGAAACCGGTCTGGCACCAGCCCGACGGCTCCAAGGAGGTGCTGCCCTACCGTCCGGACGCCGACGACCTCGGCATGCAGTTCATCGCCGGTCTCAACCACGACTGGGCCGGCGGCCACAGGGCCTTCAACAACGGTAAGTACGACCAGTGGATCCCCGCCAAGTCCGCGGGCACCATGGCGTATCTGACCCGTGAGGACATCCCGTTCCACTACGCCCTCGCCGACGCCTTCACGGTCTGCGACGCGTACCACTGCTCCTTCATCGGAGCCACGGACCCCAACCGCTACTACATGCTGACGGGGCACACGGGCAACGACGGCAAGGGCGGCGGCCCCGTCCTCGGCAACGAGGAGGCCGGGTACGGCTGGACGACGTACCCCGAGCGCCTGGAGCAGGCCGGAGTCTCCTGGAAGGTGTACCAGGACATCGGCGACGGCCTGGACGCGGCCGGATCATGGGGCTGGATCGACGACGCCTACCGGGGCAACTACGGTGACAACTCGCTGCTGTACTTCGACAAGTACCGCAACGCCGTGCCCGGCGACCCGCTGTACGACAAGGCCCGCACCGGCACGGACGTATCGAAGGGCGACGGCCTCTTCGACGTGCTGCGCGCCGACGTCGGCGCCGGGAGGCTGCCGCAGGTCTCCTGGATCGCGGCGCCGGAAGCCTTCAGCGAACACCCGAACTGGCCCGCCAACTACGGCGCCTGGTACATATCCCAGGTCCTGGACGCGCTGACCTCCGACCCCGAGGTGTGGAGCAGGACCGCCCTCTTCGTCACCTACGACGAGAACGACGGCTACTTCGACCACCTCGTCCCGCCGTACCCGCCCTCCTCCGCCGCCCAGGGCCTCTCCACCGTGAGCACCGCGCTCGACCACTTCGGCGGGAACATCCGGTACGCCGCCGGTGCCTACGGCCTCGGCCAGCGGGTCCCGATGATCGCCGTCTCGCCCTGGAGCACGGGCGGTTACGTGAACTCGCAGGTCTTCGACCACACATCGATCATCCGGTTCATGGAGCGCCGCTTCGGGGTGAGCGAACCGAACATCTCGCCGTGGCGGCGCGCCGTCTGCGGCGACCTCACCTCGGTCTTCGACTTCGGTCTCAAGGACACGACGCCCGCCGCGCTCCCCGGCACCGAGGGCTACCGCCCGCCGGACGGCGACCGGCACCCCAGCTACGTACCGAAGCCGCCCGCCGTCGGAGCCCTGCCCGTCCAGGAACGGGGCTCGCGCCCCGCCAGGCCGCTGCCGTACACCCTGGTGTCCGACGGCACGGCGATCCCCGCGACGGGCCGGTTCACGCTGTCCTTCGGAGCGGGCGCACAGGCCGGTGCCTGCTTCCACGTCACGTCCCCGAACCGCACCGACGGACCGTGGACGTACACCGCGGAGGCCGGGAAGACACTCTCCGACACCTGGAACACGAGCTACTCGAAGGGCGTGTACGACCTCTGGGTGTACGGCCCCAACGGCTTCCTGCGCACCTTCCGCGGACCCGGCACGACCGCGGGTCCCGAAGTGACCGCACGTCACGACAACGTCGCGGGCACGGTGGTGCTCACCATGACGAACCCGGGCGCCACCGCCGTCAACCTCACCCTGAGCAACGCCTACGGCGGCGCCACGCAGACCTTCAAGGTGGCCAAGGGCGCCACGGTGACCCACACCGCCGATCTGCGGGCGAGCGCGCGCTGGTACGACCTGACCGTCGTCTCCGACGGGAACAGCACCTTCCGGCGACGGTTCGCCGGACACGTCGAGACGGGCGCCCCGGGCGTCAGCGACCCGGCGATCATCACCGGCTGACCGGCGCTCCTGCCCGGGGGCGTCCCCGGGCAGGAGCGGGCCCGGCTCTCAGCCGCGCACCTCGAAGCGGTACAGCGAATAGCCGTACGTCGTCTGCCGTGCGACGCCCCGCATCCGGACATGGCGGGCGGTGACGGGCGCCGGGAGTTCCACGGTGTCGACGCCCGCGGTGGTCCGGCCGCGCCGCTCGGCGACGGTGCGCCACTGCGTACCGTCGTCCGAGACCTGGAGGTCGTAGTCGCGGCCTGCCGCCGCCTCCCAGTCGAGCACGATGCGGCGAACCGGCTGCGGCGCACCGAGGTCGACGGCCAGCCACTCGCTGTCCGTGTACAACGACGCCCAGCGGGTGCCGGGATCCCCGTCGGTCGCGTTCGCCGCCGTGAGGGTGCCGGTCTCCTCCGACGACGCGCTGGTCGCCCGCCCGCGCGCAAGGTCCGGGATGTCGAAGACCTCCACCGACCAGAGGGTCCAGCGGACCCTGCCCGTCTCGCGCCCGCGCACGCGCACGAAGCGTGCCCGGGTGGCCTCGAACGCCAGCGTGTCCCGGCCCGGCCGGCCCAGGTCCCGGCGGCTCGCGGCCGTACGCCACGTGCCGCCGTCGTCCGAGACCTCGATGTCGTACGAACGCCCGTACTCGGGACCCCAGTCGAGCCGCACCCGCTGCACGTCGCGGACCTGTCCCAGGTCCACGCGCAGCCAGGGCCCGCCCTGCTCGGCCCCGCTGGTCCAGCGGGTGACCGGGCTGCCGTCGGTGGCGTTCCCGGCGTACGCCCCGGAGGAGGCGGTCGCGGCGGCCCCGAAGGACACCTGCTCGGGTTCCGGGAGCGTCGGGGTGACCGTGGTCAGACCGGGGCCGAGCGCACCACGCCGCAGCTGTGTGGTGAAGTCGGTGTACGACAGGCTCGCCGCGGCCCCGCTCCACATCTTCTGGCCGAGGATGCCGAACGTCTTCTCCACCAGGCCGTGGACTTCCTGCTGGGTGTACGTGGCGTGCACCAGATCGTTCCAGACCGCCGACATGGCGCCGCGCAGCTGCGGGTGGCCGGGGGTCAGGCTCTCCTGGCCGGGGAAGACATGGGGCGCCCACGAGTCGTACAGGAAACGGCCGTCGAGACCGCGCGGATGGTAGTACGTGGCGAAGGGGACGATGTAGAGCAGGGAGTCGTTGGTGTTGACGATCTCGTAGCCGTCCGCCGTCGCGGCCTTCGGCCCGTACCAGCCGTTGTTCCAGCTGTGAATGGTGACGTCCCGGTCGTACGCGCTCGTGTCCCCGGTCATCTCGCTGAGGCTGCCCCAGGCGCGCGGATGCTTGCCCAGCGAGCGCAGATGGGCGGCCATGCCGTTGAAGTACGCGCGGTAGTGCGACTCCGGACCGGTGTACTCGTCGGCACCGTAATGCACTTCGGGGCTGCGGAACCACGGAGTGAACTCGTCGAAGACCTCCTTCATGAAGGTCATCGTGTCCGGGTTGCCCAGGTCGAGATGGTCGCTGTTGGCACCGCCGAGACCGATGTCGGGGCGCACGCGCACGAAGGAGCGGGCGTGGGCCGGGGCGTCGATCTCCGGGGTGAGGCGCACGGCGTGCAGCGCCGCGGTGTCCTCGAAGGAGTCCCAGTCCGCACGTGCGTAGGAACCGTCGGGAGCGGCGAGACCCTCGAACGCGGGGTTGTCGCTGCGCAGCCTGAAGGCGTCGTACGCCTTGCTCCAGTCGCCCCCGGGCGGGCGTATCTCGTTGTCGTTCAGATGGAGTTGGAGTTCGTTGAGCTTGAACCAGCCCATCACCCGCAGGTAGTCGCGGACGAAGCCGGGCGTGAAGAAGCGCCGGCCGACGTCGAGCATGAAGCCGCGCAGCGCGTAGTCGGGCCAGTCCTGCGCGGTTCCGGCCGGGACGGTGCGGCGCTGTTCGTCACGGAGCAGGATCTGGAGCAGTGACCGGGTTCCGTAGTACACGCCGCTGTACGCGGGGGCGGTGATGGTCACGAGATCCTCGGTGACCTCGAACGCGTATCCCTCCCGCTGGTACCGCTCGCCGCCCCTGTCGTGCCGGGCGCCGGGGTCGAGCCGCAGGAGGACGTCGCCCTCGGCGGTGCTCGCGGTGATACGCGCCGCCGCCGGCCGGATCCCGGTGACGTCGGCGATGTCCTGGGTCAACTGCCGTGCGAGCGGCAGCAGTCGCTGGGCATCCTCCGGGGCGACGACCACCCGTGAGGACCCGGTGAGCCGGAAGACCCCGGTGCCCCCCGCCCACTCCTGCAGAGCGGGCGCGACGACCGGCCGCGGATTGACGCCCTGCACGGACCCGCCCCGGTCCGGGACGCCGTCGGCGGCGTACGCGGAGAGGGCCATGGGGCCGACGGGGAGCGCGGTCGCGGCCATCGCTGTGACGACGCTCCGGCGGGAGGGGCGTGGAAGGGGTGAGCTCTTGCTCATGCGTGGTCCTCCTGGGGGACGCCATGAGGTGGGAGTCGTTCCTGTCAGCAGTGGACTACACCACTTGACCCACCTGTGGGGCAAGAGGATCGACAGACCCCGGCCCACGGACGGGGCCCGCTCCCGATGACGTACCTTCCGGATTCCTGCCATGAGGGCCCCCGCCTCCTACCAGAGACGAGACCGCACCATGTCCGAACCCACCACGGAACCCGCGGACCAGCCACGGCTGCGGCACGTGGGCATCGCCGTCGTCGCCACGGCGGCCGAGCACGAAGCGCTGATGGACCGGATCACGGACGTCCTGTGCCCCGACCCCGATCACGAAGGTCCCTGCGCCCTCCCCTGGGCGATGAGCAGCGTCGACGGCGACTCCCTGTCCCGTCGCAGGCGCCGAAGCCTCCTGGAATCGATCGAGGACACGAATCCGACAGGGGGTTGAACGCGCACTGCCCGAAGAACACATCGGCCTGCCCCGTCCGGAGCGGCCGGGTGCCCGGGCGAGCGGGCCCCGCGGATCTGATGCGCGGAGCCCGCTCGGATCCCGGGCGGTCAGGCGGGGGTGATGTTCTCCGCCTGCGGGCCCTTCTGGCCCTGAGTGACGTCGAAGTTCACCTTCTGGCCTTCCTGGAGCTCGCGGAAGCCCTGGGCGGCGATGTTCGAGTAGTGGGCGAACACGTCAGGGCCACCGCCGTCCTGCTCGATGAAACCGAAGCCCTTTTCCGCGTTGAACCACTTCACGGTTCCACTGGCCATTTTTGTCCTCCAAGCAGACACAGAAATCGGCGCCCGCACCGTACGGGCACCGGAGAGGTGATCGTCTTGGTTCTCAGAGACGTCGAACAGCAGAACGCCCGCGAACTCGCGTTCACGGGCAACCGCACCTTCTGAACCACGACAGCTGGACCCGACGCTACACAGCCGACCGGCCCATACGGTGAGCGACGCCCCGACCGTTGTGGCAGTCACCTGCCAGGAGCAAAAGAATTACGTGGCTTCCCGGCCCCGGATCATCGACATCAGCAGCCCGTGGGTCTCGGCGTCGGCGGCCACGACGAGTCCGCGGCCCCCCGGTCCGGCCGGGGCCCCGTCGATCCCCGTGACCACACAGCCGGCGGCCCGGCACAGCGCGATCCCGGCGGCGAAGTGCACGCTCCCGGACAGGTCGCCGCCATCGGTGACGTACGCGGCGCGTTTGCCCGCCGCGACCCAGGCCACCGCCAGCGTTGTGGACACGACGCGTGGCCGGAACCGCTCGACGAAGCCGGGGTGGGCCAGCAGATCCACCGCCCGGAAGCCGGGAGCGCCCGGGAAGGGCGGGTCCAGATTGACGTCCACCAGGCCGGTGGCCGAGGTGGGCACCAGCGGTGCGTCGGTCCCGTTCCGCCGTACCCGGGCGGTCTCTCCGTCGGTGAAGAAGACTTCGTCGGCGAACGGGTCGGCCACGGCCGCCGCCCCGTCGCGCAGGGCCACGTTGACGGCCACGAGCATGGAGCCGACCGCGTAGTTCAGCGTGCCGCACAGGGGATCGACCAACCACTGGCGCACCGCCCCGGAGGCGCCCTGCTGCCCGCCCTCCTCGCCGAGCACCGCGTCGTCGGGCCGGGCTGCACGGATGACGCCGAGGATCGCCTTCTCGGCCTCGACATCGGCGGTGGTGGCGAAGTCCCCGGCACCCTTGTCGATACGGGTGAGCCGACGGCCGTACATGCCCCGCACCACGTCCGCGCCGGCCCGTACGGCGGCTATCGCGATCTCGGTGTCGTCCCGGCCTGCGTTTGAGGTGATCATGCCTGAAGGCTAGGGCCTGTCGTAGCTGCGGTCAGGCCCGTGACCACCGGGATCCCCCCGTCGGGGAGAAGGCCGCATCATCCGATCGGCTGACCCCCGTGTCGTCCGCCGGGGCAGCCGGGGAGAGCTTGTAGGCCGACCGGTTCGGGCGGGAAACGGGCCCAGGATGGAGTGCAGAGCGGGAACGCAGAGAGCTTCCCGAGCCCCCACCGGGCGTCAGCCCCAAGGAGCCGTTGACCATGAAGAAGATGTCGCTGCGTACCCGCGTTCTGACCGGTACCGTCGCTGCCGCCGCCCTCGGCGCCGGTACGTTCGGCGCCGTTTCCGCCAACGCCGCCACCCCGGCCGCCGCCCCCGGCGCGGCCGTCAAGGCCGACGCGGCCAACAAGAACGTCATGCAGACGAGCCACCTGACGGTCGAGGCCGCCACCGAGGCCGCGCAGGCGACGCTCGACGCCGCGAAGAAGGAGAACCAGCGGGTCTCCGTGGCCGTCGTCGACCGCAACGGCAACACCATCGTGACGCTGCGCGGCGACGGCGCCGGCCCGCAGTCCTACGAGGCGGCCGAAAAGAAGGCGTTCACCGCCGTCTCCTGGAACGCCCCCACGTCCGAGCTGGCCAAGCGCCTGGAGTCGGCCCCGACGCTGAAGGACATCCCCGGCACCCTCTTCCTCGGCGGCGGCGCCCCCGTCACCGCCAAGGGCGCCCCCGTCGCCGGCATCGGTGTGGCCGGTGCCCCCAGCGGCGACCTCGACGAGAAGTTCGCCCAGGCCGGCGTCGCCTCGCTCGCGAAGTAACCCCCAGGACCCCGGCGGCACCCGATCCCCCCGAACGGGTGCCGCCGGCCACTTCCGTACGGCCGGCCGCGTGTCCGGCAGTGGCTCACGCCGGGTACGGAGTGGTGCTGCGCGCCGCCCGGAGCGCGGCCGACCACCAGGCCAGCTGGTCGAGCAGCGTCTTCGCGTACCCCGGGGCCCCGGGGTCGAGGGGCCGGCCGTCCTCCCAGGCAGTGAAGTAGTTCGGGAAGGCGAGACCATCCCGAATCGTCACCGCGTGCAGCTCGGTCAGCACGTTCTCCAGATGCAGCACCGCGTGCCGCCCGCCCGCCGCACCGCCGTAACTGACGAAGGCGACGGGCTTGGCCGTCCACTGGGTGAAATGCCAGTCGATGGCCGCCTTCAACGACGCGGGATAGCTGTGGTTGTACTCCGGGGTGACCACGACGAACGCGTCGGCGCCCTCCAGGGCCGACGTCAGCGCCGCCATCCCGGCGGGACGCGGATAGTCGTCGCCCGCGTACTTCGGCGAGGCCGCCGGCAGCGTCAACGGGATCTCGATGTCCGCCAGATCGACGACCTCCACCTCGAACCCGCCATGAGCACCGGCCTGTTCGGCGACCCATGAGGCCACGGCAGGACCGAACCGCCCTTCGCGGACGCTTCCGACGATGATCAGCAGCTTGCTCTGTCTCTCCATGTCCACCACGATCGGGCCGCACCGCGCACCGGGCCAGGCCGTGTTCAGGCTGGCCCCCGCAGGGCCAGGCTGAGCACTCGGCCGCCCGTGGCCACCGCCGTATGCTCGGTTCATGGGAACGCCGTTGGGGGATTTCATCCGGGCCAAGCGCGACAGCACCCAGCCGGAATCGCTGGGTCTGCCCGATCACGGGCGCCGCCGGTCACCGGGTCTGCGCCGGCTGGATCTCGCCGCGCGCGCCGGCATCAGTGTCGAGTACCTGACCCGCATGGAGCAGGGCCGTGACCGCAACCCCTCGGTGGCGGTGGTGAACGCGCTCGCCGACGCACTCAGCCTCGACCCCTCGGAGCGGACCCACCTCCGCTACCTCGCGAAGATCAGCGGCGGCGTGTGCTCCGCGCACCTCCAGCCGGCCCCGTCGCGCCGCGAGGTCCGTCCGTCGGTCCTGGCGACCCTGCGCCTCCTCGAACCGGGGATCGCCCTCGTGACCAACCGGCTGGGCGACATCCTCGCCCACACCGAAGCCTTCCGTATGGTGACGAGCGGAACGGGAATGCTGGACGGGGACGCCCCGAACCTCACCCGGTACGTCTTCACCGACCCCCGCGCCCGGACGTTCTTCGCCGACTGGGACGACGTCGCGGACGAGCAGGCGTTCGACGTGTGGCTCGGGCCCTCCGTGGAGAACTCCGAGTGGTTCACCGCGGAACTCGCCCCCGCCGCAGGCCCCGACTTCACCCGCCGCCTGAATCGCCATGTGGTTCCCCGACGCGGCGCCATCCGCCTCAACCACACCACCGGCACCGAACTCCACCTCCTCCGCGAAACACTCGAACTCCAGCAGGACGCACAGCAGTTGGTCGTCTATCTCCCGGCGGACGAGAAGACGGCAGAGGCCGTCGACCACCTGCTCCACGGTCCCCGCGGCCTGCTGCGGGCCATCTCGTAACGCGGCCCTGTGTCCGCGGAGTCGCTCGAACGACAGTGCGGCGTGGGGTGACGTAAAAACCCCCTCCGGCCCCTGAACCCTCCGTCCCACGGCCCCGTAGTGATCCTCCGTGGTCACCCCGCACCAGCAGGTCGGTGCCCACGTCCGCGATGTGGCACCGGGGCTCCCTGGGACCGGCGATGACGTTTCGATGCCCTGGTCACCACCGGATGCCTTCCGAGCGCAGCAGAGAAGAGGAACCGGCATGGCAGAGAAGAAGCGCATCCTCGTCGTCTCCGACGAGAGTGGCATGGGGCTCGGCGGCGTTCCCGTGTTCAACCAGCTCCTCACGGTGGGGCTCGCGGAGAACCCGGATCACACGGTGGACCTGCTCTACGTGACGGACAGGCCGCAACCGCACGGAAGGGCGAATGTTCACGCCGTTTCCCCGGTGGCGGGCGAGGACAAGATGCAGACGATACTCAAGGCGGCGCAGCAGAAACCGGAGGATTTCGGCCTCCCGGCCGGCGGCACGGGCACGTACGACATCGTCATCGGGCACAGCCGGTTCTCCGGAGCTGCGGCGTCCGCCATGCAGGCCGCCTGGTATCCGGACGCCGTGCACATGAACTTCCTGCACACCTCTCCCGAGAAGCTGGAGCGAGCCAAGATCACCGATCTGAACGACGAGGAAATGGTTCGGATGCGGACGGCGGCAGGCGAGGCCAAGGTGAAGATCGAGAGGGAGATTCTCCGTACCGCCCACGTCGGCGTCGGTGTCGGCGGAGCACTCACCGAGGACATCCGGCGGATTCAGAAGACGACCGGGGAGGCCAAGAGCTGGCACGATCTCATGCCGGGTGGCGAAACGGTCAAGACCTTCATCCCGCCCTCGCCGACGGATCGGCTCAACGTTCTGCTGATGGGGCGCATGGACGACCCCATGAAGGGAGGCGGCGACGCCCTGGCGGCGGTGAAGCATCTCAACGACGGCGGCGCGAACGTGCATCTCACCGTCCGTGGCGCGAATCCGGACAAGCTCCAGGAGACGCAGGCCGAGGCGGACGTGCTCGCCGGCGGAACGGGAAGGGTCACCGTCAAGCCCTTCACCAAGGTCAAGCAGGACCTGGTCGACGACATGCACGCCAACCATGTGGTGATCATGCCGTCCAAGACCGAGGGCTTCGGCCTCGTCGCCACCGAAGCCGCCGCGCACTGCATCCCGATCCTCGTGAACCGGGACAGTGGCGCGGCCAAGTTCCTCCAGGACCCCGTCCGTGGCGCGGAGCACCTGGGGAGGGACAGCGTGGTCATGACACCCGAGGACGCCTCGCAGCGGCACATCGCCTGGGCGGAGGCCATCGGGAAGGTCCAGGACAACTGGGCGGACCGCAAGGTCGGCGCGTACGAACTGCACAAGGTGCTGAAGAACTACACGTGGGAGAACGCGGGGACGGCCCTGGTCGAAGCGGGAATGGCGGCCAAGGACGGAAACGTGCGCGGCTCGGTGCAACTCCAGTCCGGCAAGCTGGGCATGGCCGAAGCCGCGAAACTCACCTCGCCGAACGCCACCCCGGGACAGCCGTTGAGCCACCAGGCGTCCTCGACCCCCGCGCAGGGACCCTCCACGCTCACGACCAAATCGTTGGGTCTCTGAGCGGACGGGCCCGGCGGGAGTGCGGTGCGGGGCCGGCTCGAAGCTCCGGGCCGCACGACCGGAGCCCGAGCTGCCGGGGGCAGACGCAACAGGGCCGGTCGGGCCCTGGACCGGCGACCCGTCAGGTGGGCTGATTCCGGGAGCACTCGGGAGTGGGTGGCCCTGGAACGTCTCGGCGTGTACGCCGCGGCCGGGCAGTTCGTCGCCGTAGGTTTCGCTATCAGGTTCCTATGGGCGGCTGTGGCAGGAAGAGGTGCTGGCGATGGGCAACAGGCGGATCATCACCGTGTTCGGCGCGACGGGACACCAGGGTGGGGCCGTGGCGCGGGCGGCCCTGGACGACAAGGACAGCGGTTTCGGGGTGCGGGCTGTGACGCGCAGGCCGGATTCGGAGCGCGCCAGAGAGCTCGAAGGTCTCGGTGCTGAGGTGGTCAGGGCAGACATCGATGACGAGGCGAGCCTGGGACCGGCGCTGGAAGGCGCCTATGGCGCCTTCCTGGTCACCAACTTCTGGGAGGACATGTCCGCGGCCCACGAGAAGGATCAGGCGCAGACACTGGCCCGGGCGGCCGGGCATGCAGGCGTGCAGCACGCGATCTGGTCCACGCTGGAGGACACACGCGAGTGCATCCCGCTCGATGACGACCGGATGCCCGTCCTGCAGGGCTCCTACAACGTGCCGCACTTCGACGCCAAGGCGGAGGCCGACCACTTCTTCACCGAAGCCGGTGTTCCCACCACGTTCTTGCGGACCACCTTCTACTGGGAGAACCTGCTGTCCATGTTCGCCCCACAGCGCGGGGAGGACGGAACCTTCGAACTCGTCTACCCCATGGGCGACAGCAGGCTCTCCGGCATCGGCGTCGACGACATCGGCAAGACGGCACTGGCCCTCTTCAAAGGCGGCACCGACTTCATCCCCGCCACGGTCAGCATCGCCGGCGAGCACCTGACGGTCGCCGACATGGCCACCGTCATGACCGACGTGCTGGGCGAACCGGTGCGATACCGGCCCCTGACACCCGACGCCTTCCGCGCGCTCGGATTCCCCGGCGCCGACGAGGCCGGCAACATGTTCCAGTACTACGCCGACTGCGAGCACGCCTTCACCACCGCCCGCGACCTCGACGCCGTCCGCGCGCTCCACCCCGGCCTGCAGGACTTCCGTACCTGGCTGACCGCGCACCGCGACCAGTTCCAGTCCTGACCTGCGCGGCGTCCGCGGGCCGGCCGCGGCACACGGAACAACAGGGATATTTCGACGCCGCGACAGTGCCTATGACACCGCCACACCCCCCGATGTGCATGTGTGCAGCTCACGTGGGGTGTGGCGGAGTGGTCAGGTGTGCAGTCTCAGATGTCCCGGAAGATCTCGATCTGCGCGCCCACCGAGTTGAGCCGTTCCGCCAGGTCCTCGTACCCGCGGTTGATCACGTACACGTTGCGCAGCACCGACGTGCCCTCGGCCGCCATCATCGCGAGCAGGACCACCACCGCCGGACGCAGTGCGGGCGGGCACATCATTTCGGCGGCGCGCCAGCGGGTCGGGCCCTCGACCAGTACGCGGTGCGGGTCGAGGAGCTGGAGCCTGCCGCCGAGGCGGTTGAGGTCGGTCAGGTAGATGGCGCGGTTGTCGTAGACCCAGTCGTGGATCAGCGTCTGGCCGTGCGCGGACGCCGCGATGGCGGCGAAGAACGGCACGTTGTCGATGTTGAGGCCGGGGAACGGCATCGGGTGGATCTTGTCGATCGGCGCCTCCAGTTTGGAGGGCCGGACGGTCAGGTCCACCAGCCGGGTGCGGCCGTTGTCGGCGGCGTACTCCGTCGTACGGTCGCAGTCGACGCCCATCTCCTCCAGCACCGCGAGTTCGATCTCCAGGAACTCGATCGGAACCCGGCGGATCGTCAGCTCCGACTCCGTCACCACCGCGGCGGCCAGCAGGCTCATCGCCTCGACCGGGTCCTCGGACGGGAAGTAGTCGACGTCGACGTCGATCTGCGGCACACCGTGCACGGTCAGCGTCGTGGTGCCGATGCCCTCGACCTCGACACCCAGCGCTTCGAGGAAGAAGCACAGGTCCTGGACCATGTAGTTGGAGGACGCGTTGCGGATGACGGTCGTGCCGTCGTGCCGTGCGGCGGCCAGCAGCGCGTTCTCGGTCACCGTGTCGCCGCGTTCGGTCAGCACGATGGGGCGGCCGGGAGTGACGGAGTGGTCGACCTGCGCGTGGTACAGCCCGTCCGTCGCGGCGATTTCGAGGCCGAACCGGCGCAGCGCGATCATGTGGGGCTCGATGGTCCGCGTACCGAGGTCGCAGCCGCCCGCGTACGGCAGGGTGAACTGGTCGACACGGTGCAGCAGCGGGCCGAGGAACATGATGATGGAACGGGTCCGGCGCGCGGCGTCCGCGTCGATGGCCGCGAGGTCGAGCTGGGCGGGCGGGACGATTTCCAGGTCCACACCGTCGTTGATCCAGCGGGTGCGGACGCCGATGGAGTTCAGCACCTCCAGGAGCCGGAAGACCTCTTCGATGCGCGCGACCCGGCGCAGGACCGTACGGCCCTTGTTCAGGAGCGTGGCGCAGAGCAGTGCGACGCACGCGTTCTTGCTCGTCTTGACGTCGATGGAGCCGGAGAGCCGACGGCCGCCCACCACCCTGAGGTGCATGGGGCCGGCGTAGCCGAGCGACACGATCTCGCTGTCGAGAGCCTCGCCGATACGGGCGATCATCTCAAGGCTGATGTTCTGGTTGCCGCGCTCGATCCGGTTGACCGCGCTCTGACTTGTGCCGAGCGCGTCGGCCAGCTGTGTCTGTGTCCAGCCCCGGTGCTGACGGGCGTCACGGATGAGCTTGCCGATGCGTACGAGGTAGTCGTCTTCCATGCCCGAACGTTATCTCAGATATGAGATGAAGATCGCGCCGGGGGTGTGGTGTCCCGTACCGGCTGTGCGCCGGACCGCGGACGCGCCCCCCTCTCATGGTCCGTCAGGTCTGACGGACCGGCAGGTGGGGCGCGTCCGTTCGGGTCGTCGGAGAGGGGACGGGCGACCTCAGCGCCCGCCGGCCGGTTCGAAGCCGGCCAGCATCTGTTCCAGGGCCGTCTGGTCCGGGCCCACGAAGGGTGCGGAGCCGGCCGCCGAGCCCAGCGTGTCGATCATCCGGCCGGTGAGTCCCGGGGCGGGCGGCAGATGCGTGGAGAGGACGAGTTCCGGCTGCCTGTCCTGCAGCTGCCGGAAGGTTCCGAGGAACCGCTGCTCGTCCACGGTCTGCACCCAGGGGCTGTCCACGGTGGCCCACAGCAGCTGGGCGGCCCGCAGGTCCTCCGAGCCGACCGCGCCGACGTCCGGGGCCTCCGCCAGGTCCGCGCTGGGCAGCGGTCCGCCGAAGCAGTCGGAGCTGAAGCACACTCCGGAGCTGTCGTCGAAGAAGCCGACGGTCGCGGGGTTGTCGAACAGCGGTGGCCGGAAGCCGGTCAGCGTCCGGTCGCCGACGTCCAGCGACTGTCCCGGGTTGAGCAGGAACAGCCGGTCCATCGGCAGTGGCCGTTCGCAGGACATGATCCCGACGGCCAGGAACGTGGTCACGAGGCGCGCCTCGGGCGCCGCGGCCAGCAGGTCGAAGATCCCGCCGGTGTGGTCCCGGTCCGGGTGTGTCAGCCAGATCCAGCGCACATCGGCCGGATCGATGACGGAGGAGAGGGTTTCCAGGAAGTTCCGGTCGGGGAGTCCGAGCCCCGTGTCGACGACGACGGGCTGGGCGGAGTGGAGGACGAAGGCGTTGACGGGGATGTGCCCGATCCCGGGCACTTCGAGGCTGTCGCTGATGACGCTGACGTCGGGACGGACCTTGTGGACGGGCATGGCGGACTCCAGGCCCCCCTGGGCTGGTGATCGCTCGTGGCCTCTCCCGTCCATCCTCTGTCAAGCTCGGCTCCGCCGCCCATCGAAGCGGACCGGGACACGGCGCCCGGGCATGACCGCGCGGCGGCGATGTACTAGAGTTATCTCGACATCGAGATATCTGCCGAGGCGTACCGCAGCCGCCGCACGGTAAGGGTTACCTAACTAAGCCTTACCTTAGCGGATGGTGGGGGCCGTAGGCGGCACCATGCGGCGCCGGCCGCCAATGAGGCGCGGCGCGGTAGTACGCGCACATTGAAGAAGGAGACTGTCGTGTCGGCGAACAGCTTCGACGCCCGCAGCACGCTGCGCGTGGGCGACGAGTCGTACGAGATCTTCAAGCTGGACAAGGTCGAGGGCTCCGCGCGCCTCCCTTACAGCCTGAAGGTGCTGCTGGAGAACCTGCTCCGCACCGAGGACGGCGCGAACATCACCGCCGACCACATCCGGGCGCTGGGCGGATGGGACTCGCAGGCCCAGCCCAGCCAGGAGATCCAGTTCACGCCGGCCCGCGTGATCATGCAGGACTTCACCGGCGTCCCCTGCGTCGTGGACCTCGCCACCATGCGTGAGGCCGTGAAGGAGCTGGGCGGCGACCCGGCGAAGATCAACCCGCTGGCCCCGGCCGAGCTGGTCATCGACCACTCCGTCATCGCCGACAAGTTCGGCACCAACGACGCGTTCGCGCAGAACGTCGAGCTGGAGTACGGCCGCAACAAGGAGCGCTACCAGTTCCTGCGCTGGGGCCAGACGGCCTTCGACGAGTTCAAGGTCGTCCCCCCGGGCACCGGCATCGTCCACCAGGTGAACATCGAGCACCTCGCGCGTACGGTCATGGTCCGCAACGGCCAGGCGTACCCCGACACCCTCGTCGGCACCGACTCGCACACCACGATGGTCAACGGCCTCGGCGTGCTGGGCTGGGGCGTCGGCGGCATCGAGGCCGAGGCCGCGATGCTCGGCCAGCCGGTCTCCATGCTCATCCCGCGCGTCGTGGGCTTCAAGCTGACCGGCGAGCTCCCGGCCGGCACCACCGCCACCGACCTCGTGCTGACCATCACCGAGATGCTCCGCAAGCACGGCGTCGTCGGCAAGTTCGTCGAGTTCTACGGTGAGGGCGTCGCCGCCACCTCCCTCGCGAACCGCGCCACCATCGGCAACATGTCGCCGGAGTTCGGCTCCACCGCCGCGATCTTCCCGATCGACGACGAGACGCTGAAGTACCTCCGTCTGACCGGCCGTGACGCCCAGCAGGTCGCGCTCGTCGAGGCGTACGCCAAGGAGCAGGGCCTCTGGCTGGACCCGGCCGCCGAGCCGGACTTCTCCGAGAAGCTGGAGCTCGACCTCTCCACGGTCGTCCCCTCCATCGCCGGCCCGAAGCGCCCGCAGGACCGCATCGTCCTCGCCAACGCCAAGGCGCAGTTCGCCCAGGACGTCCGCAACTACGTCGCGGACGACGAGGAGTCGGGCAAGGAGTCCTTCCCGGCCTCCGACTCCCCGGCCTCCCACAACGGCGTCCCGACCAACCCGGTCACCGTGACCGCCCCGGACGGCACGACGTACGAGATCGACCACGGCGCCGTCACCGTCGCCGCGATCACCTCCTGCACCAACACCTCGAACCCCTACGTCATGGTCGCCGCGGCGCTCGTGGCGAAGAAGGCGGTCGAGAAGGGCCTGACCCGCAAGCCGTGGGTCAAGACCACCCTCGCCCCGGGCTCGAAGGTCGTCACCGACTACTTCGACAAGGCGGGCCTGACCCCGTACCTCGACAAGGTCGGCTTCAACCTCGTCGGCTACGGCTGCACCACCTGCATCGGCAACTCCGGCCCGCTGCCGGACGAGGTCTCCAAGGCGGTCAACGAGCACGACCTGGCCGTGACCTCGGTGCTCTCCGGCAACCGTAACTTCGAGGGCCGGATCAACCCCGACGTCAAGATGAACTACCTGGCGTCCCCGCCGCTGGTCGTCGCGTACGCCATCGCCGGTTCGATGAAGGTCGACATCACCAAGGACGCCCTCGGCGTCGACCAGGACGGCAAGCCCGTCTACCTCCAGGACATCTGGCCCTCCGAGGCCGAGGTCAACGACGTCGTCGCCAACTCCATCGGCGAGGACATGTTCAACAAGTCCTACCAGGACGTCTTCGCGGGCGACGCCCAGTGGCAGGCGCTCTCGATCCCCACCGGCAACACCTTCGAGTGGGACTCCGAGTCCACCTACGTGCGCAAGCCCCCGTACTTCGAGGGCATGACGATGGAGACGACCCCGGTCGTCGACATCACCGGCGCCCGCGTCCTGGCCAAGCTGGGCGACTCGGTCACCACCGACCACATCTCCCCGGCCGGTGCGATCAAGGCCGACACCCCGGCCGGCAAGTACCTCACGGAGCACGGCATCGAGCGCCGTGACTTCAACTCCTACGGCTCGCGCCGTGGCAACCACGAGGTCATGATCCGCGGCACGTTCGCCAACATCCGCCTGCGCAACCAGATCGCGCCGGGCACCGAGGGCGGCTTCACCCGCGACTTCACCCAGGCCGACGCCCCGGTGTCGTTCATCTACGACACCTCGCAGAACTACCAGGCCGCGGGCACCCCGCTCGTCATCCTGGCGGGCAAGGAGTACGGCTCCGGCTCCTCCCGCGACTGGGCTGCCAAGGGCACCGCGCTCCTGGGCGTCAAGGCCGTCATCGCCGAGTCCTACGAGCGCATCCACCGCTCGAACCTCATCGGCATGGGCGTCCTCCCGCTCCAGTTCCCGGAGGGCCGGACGGCCGAGTCCCTCGGCCTGACCGGCGAGGAGACCTTCTCCTTCACCGGCGTGACCGAGCTGAACAACGGCACCACGCCGACCACGGTCAAGGTCACCACCGACACCGGTGTGGAGTTCGACGGTGTCGTCCGCATCGACACCCCCGGCGAGGCGGACTACTACCGCAACGGCGGCATCCTGCAGTACGTGCTCCGCAGCCTGATCCGCAAGTAGAGCGCACCGCACAGCACCGAGGGCCGCACCCCGTCGTCACGGGGTGCGGCCCTTCGGGCTGTTGCGGGTGGTTCGGAGGGGGGCGGGTCAGCCCACCGACGGGGTGCGGTGCACCTCGGTGATCCGGCATGTCACATGGTCCGGTGCAGTGTCGAGCCCCTGCGCCTTCTTCTTCGCCGTCCGGCCCGGCGCGAGACCGACCACCCCGACGATCCCGTCCGCCACCCGGGTGCCGTCCTCGTCCAGGAACTCCACGGTCACGTAGTAGTCCGCAGCCGCCCCGGAACCGTTCACTATCTCCATCCGGGCGGCCGGCCACGAGGTCACCGAGTCCACCGCGCACCCCGCGATCCGTACGTCCTCCTCGGCGTCCGTGCCCGCGACCGTGGGCGTGGGGTCCGACGTGGAGGTGGCCGTGGGCTCGTCCCCGGGCCGCGCCCCGGCCGTCGGAGACGTGCGCGGCCCCCCGGACGCCGTCACCGCCTTGCCCACGGTGTAGAGCAAGGTCCCCAGGAGAGCCACCACGAGGAGACCGCCCCCGACGGACAGCGCGACGATCAGCCCCGTACTGCTCCCGCGCGATGGCTTGGGTCCGCCCCAGCCGGGTTGTGCCCACGGCTGTTGCTCGTACGGCGGCGGCGGCGGTGGTGGTGGCGGCGCAGGCGTTGGTGATGGTGATGGCGGTGGTGGCGGAAAGCCGTCCGACATGAGATCCCCCCTCGGGAAGTCGTCCAGGACGCCCCACGGTAGGTGATCACCGTCCGGCGTTCCCCGAGGCGGGGGCAATCGGGCCACGCCCCCGTGGCAGGTGCGATCGTGGGCCGGCGCGTTCGCGCACGCGGCAGTCACCGCGTACCGACACAGAGAGCGGAACCACGATGGGCGAGCTGATCCTGATCCGGCACGGAGAGACCGAATGGTCCCGTTCCGGGCAGCACACGAGCTATACCGACCTCCCCCTGACGGACTTCGGGGAGCGGCAGGCCCGTGCGCTCGTCCCGCTGCTGGCCGGCCGGAACATCGCCCTCACCCTGGTCAGCCCCGCCCTGCGGGCCCGCAGCACCGCCGCGCTCGCCGGTCTCGCCGGGGCCCGGGTCACGCCCGAGCTGCGCGAGTGGGACTACGGCGGCTACGAGGGCATCACCACCCGGGAGATCCACCGCACGCGGCCCCTCTGGAACCTGTGGACCGACGGAGTCGATCCCGGCGCCGAGGAACACCCGGGGGAGAGCCCGGCGCAGATCGGGGAGCGGGCCGACCGGGTGCTGGCGGGCGTCCGGTCCGCGCGCGAGCGTACGGGGACAGGTGACATTGCACTGGTGGCGCACTCACACTTCCTGCGCGTGCTGACGGCCCGCTACCTCGGGCTGACCCCGGCCGAGGGCCGCCTCTTCCAGCTCGCCACCGGTGCCGTCTCACGGCTGGGTACGGAGCACGGCCAGCCGGTCGTCACGGCGTTGAACCTGGCGCTCCCCGAGAGCCTCCAGGAGCGCTGACCGGGCAGCCCCGGCCCCGCATGCACGCAGGCCCGCGGAGCCGGCCCGCACGCACCGGCGGCCGGCGCTCCCGAAGGAGCGCCGGCCGCCGGCGGGGGGAGCAGGGGGAGCAGGTCAGGACAGCAGCTCCACCTCCGCGAGCTCCGCCGAGCCGTCCAGCACCAGCCGGTACCTGGCGAAGTCGCCCGGCGTGTGCACCGAGAAGACCCGCGTCTGCTTGTTCCAGGCGAACGACTGGGCGGACCGCTTGTCCAGGTCCTTCCAGGTCGTGCCGTCCGACGAGCCCTGGAGGACCCAGCCGGCCGGCGCCTTGGCCGCCGCGGACGAGGTCAGCGTGTACTGGAGCGCCTTCGTGGCCGAGGCCACCGGCAGGTCCACCGATTCGACCGTGGCCTTCGTGGCCGAGGTGTTGTCGAAGAGTGCGCCGTCGCCCTTCAGTACGTCGCCCTTCGAGGCGGGCACCTTGTCGTCCTGGGTGATCGAGACCGGTGCCGCGTCCTTGCCCGTGCCCCAGGCGGACGGCTTGGACCCCATGTCGAACTCCAGCACACCGCCCTTGGCGAGCAGGTCGTGCGGCAGCGAAGTGCTGGTCCACTTCTTGCCGTTGACCTTCAGGCCCTGGACGTAGATGTTCTTCGCGCTGTTCTTCGGGGCCTTGACCACGAGGTCCTGGCCGTTCTCCAGGTGCACCGTGGTCTTGGTGAAGAGCGGTGAGCCGACCGCGTACTCGCCGCTGCCCATCACGAGTGGGTAGAAGCCGAGCGAGGAGAAGAGGAACCACGCCGACTGCTCGCCGTTGTCCTCGTCGCCGTGGTAGCCCTGCCCGATCTCGCTGCCCGTGTAGAGACGGCCGAGGACCTCGCGGACCTTCTCCTGCGTCTTCCAGGGCTGGGAGGCCGCGTCGTACATGTACGTGGCGTGGTGGGCGACCTGGTTGCTGTGGCCGTACATGCCCATCCGTACGTCGCGGGCCTCCGTCATCTCGTGGATGACGCCCCCGTACGAGCCGGTGAACTCCGGTGCCGCGGTCTCCGGCGTGTCGAAGTACGTGTCCAGCTTCTTGGCGAGACCGTCACGCCCGCCGTAGAGGTTGGCCAGGCCGCGGCTGTCCTGCGGGGCGGTGAAGGCGTAGCCCCAGCCGTTGGTCTCGGTGTAGTCGTAGCCCCAGACCCGCGGGTCGTACTGGTCCGACGGAACCCGCCAGTCGCCCTTGGCGTCCTTGCCCTGGAAGAAGCCGGCCTTGTCGTCGAAGAGCTTGACGTAGTTGCGGGCGCGGTTCAGGAAGTAGTCGGACTCCTCCTTGTAGCGCTCCTTCTTCGTCTTCTTGTAGAGCGCCTTGCCCATCTGCGCGATGCCGTAGTCGTTGAGGTAGCCCTCCAGTGACCAGGAGAGGCCCTCGTGCGTCGCTGTGTTCGCGTAACCGGTGAAGGGTGACGTTTCCATGCCCTTGCGGCCGACTCCGGAGGACGGCGGGACCGCGGTGGCGTTCTTCAGCGCCGCCTCGTACGCCGCTTCCGCGTCGAACTTCACGCCCTTGACGTACGCGTCGGCGAACGCCACGTCCGAACTGGTGCCGGTCATCAGGTCCGCGTAACCCGGCGACGACCAGCGGGAGATCCAGCCGCCGTCCTTGTACTGCTGGACGAATCCGTCCACCATCTCGCCGGCCTTCTTCGGGGTGAGGAAGGAGTAGGCGGGCCAGGTCGTCCGGTAGGTGTCCCAGAAGCCGTTGTTGACGTACACCTTGCCGTCGACGATCTTCGCGCCCGTGTGGGTCGGGGTGTCGGGGCCGGTCTGCGGGGAGAAGGGGCTGGCGTACTTGTGCTTGCCGTCGACCTTCTCGAAGCCCGAGTTCGGGTACAGGTACAACCGGTACAGGCTGGAGTAGAGCGTGGTCAGCTGGTCCGCGTTCGCCCCTTCGACCTCCACCTTGCCCAGGAGGCGGTCCCAGGCGCTGCGCGCCCGGTCCCTGACCTGCTCGAAGGACGTGGACGCCGGGAGCTCCGCGGCGAGGTTCTCCTTCGCCTGGTCCACGCTGATGAGCGAGGTCGCCAGCCGCAGGTTGACCGTACGGTCCTTGCCCGCGTCGAAGCGGAAGTAGCCGGTCACGTCGTCGCCGCCACCGCCGCTCAGCTTGCCGCTGCCGGTGACCGGCGCGTCGAAGACCCCGTACACGAAGAGCCGGGTGGCTCCGGTCGAGCCGCCGCTCTTCACGTCGGAGAAGCCGGTGAAGGAGCCGGTCTCCGGGTCGAGGGTCAGTCCGCCGGCGTTCGAGACGTTGTCGAAGACCATGCTCGCGTCGTCACCGGGATAGGTGAACCGCATCCGGGCCGCGTGGTCGGTGGGCGTCATCTCGGCCTTGAGGCCACTGTCAAATGTCACACCGTAGTAGTGCGGCTTCGCCGTCTCGTTCTCGTGGTGGAACGGCAGCGCGCGCGCCGAGCGCGAGGCGTCCGGAGTGCCCTCCGCTCCCGACGGCATCATCTGGAAGGTCTGGCGGTCACCCATCCAGGGGCTCGGCTCGTGGCTGGCGCTGAACGCCTGCACCTCGGGGAGGTTGTCCTCGTTGTTGCCGCGCGCGTAGTCGTACAGCCAGCTCGTCGAGCCCGCGTTGGTGACCGGCGTCCAGAAGTTGAAGCCATGGGGGACGGCGGTGGCCGGGATGTTGTTGCCGCGCGAGAACCCGCCGCTTGAGTTGGTGCCGCGTGTGGTCAGCGCGTAGTCCGCCAGATGCTCCTTGCGCTTCTCCGGCACCTTCGGGGCGATCTTGATGTCGTCGATCCAGCCCTGGAACTTCGACGGGCCCTTCGGGGAGTCGTACGCCACCAGGACGCGGTCGACGGTCTTGCCCGCCGCGACCGTGCCGATGCGCGAGGCGACCTTGTTCCACTGGTTCACGTACAGCCGCTTGGCGTCGGCCTGGCCCTGCGGGCTGAGCACGCCGCCGTGGCTGTCGGTGGCCTTGAGTCCGCTCAGGTAGGTGCCGTCGGTGAAGGCGAGGTCGACCGCGACATGCGTGGCCGGGTAGTCGAGGTCCGTCTCGCCCATCTGCGGGTAGACGAGGTAGGAGAGCTCGGTGTCCTTCGTGACGGCGGTGTCGACGTCGAAGACCTTGTTGTACGAGTAGGCGTGGCCGTCCGGCTTGTGCGTACCGGCGTAGCGCAGGGCCTTCTTCCCGCTGAATCCCGCACCGGACTTCGCGGTGGGGGAGCCGGACGGGCCGCGGTCGGCCTGGCTGCGCATCTCGTCCGGGGCGGGCACGGAGGTGTCGCCGTCGGAGAACTGGACGTCGGCGAGCTGGAGCGCGTCCGAGGCGCCGTTGTTCTTCGTGATCTCCAGACGGAAGTGCTTGTAGGCCGTATCGGAAGTGAAATCGTATGATTTGGTCTGGAAGCGCTCGGAGAAGGCCTGGTCGGTCCGGGTGTCCAGGTCCTTCCAGGTGGTGCCGTCGGTGGAGCCCTTCAGGATCCAGTCCCGGGGGTCGCGCTCGTCGTGGTCGTTGGCCGAGGTCAGTGCGTAGGTCACGACCTTGACCGGTTCGACCAGATCGAATTCGACCCAGCCGGACGGTGCGAAGGTCAGCCACTTCGTGCCGGATTCGACATCGACGAGATTCTCTTTGACCTCTCCGCTGCCGGTGTTCTCGCCACTGGCGCGCAGGTCCGTCACCTTATCTGTGACATTGCCTGGTATTCCTGCGGTGAATCCGCCGTCGACACCGGATGCCCGCTTCTTTCCGTCAGCCCCGGTTTCCACGGTGTTGCGCCAGTCCGGCTGCTTTTCGTCCGCTTCGAACGAGGTGCTGAACTCGTGGTCGCTCCCGGCCGGTTGGTCCGGAGTGGCGGGCCGGGCGATGGCGGCGGACGGTGCCGTCACGACAAGAAGCGAAGTGGCCGCCAGCAAGGCGACCGCACGCGCTCTCGTATGGACTCTTGTGGCGACCGCATGGACTCTCTTGATCCCGATCATCCGGATCATCCCGAGCGATTCCTCCCCTTTTAAAGGCGATAGACAACGTTGTCATTCATGATTTGCAGGGTCTAGTAGGGAGGCCAGTGCACAGTGGTGTCAAGGGTGTTGCACAAGAAACGGCGCCGGAATCGGCCGTTCTGGGGAAATCGGTACGGTGCGCCGGAGGCGCGCAGGGGTCATAGTGATCCGAACCGGGAGGGCTCAGGTATCCGTGAGGTCTCAACTCGGGAAAGACTGCCGCTCAAACCTGCACTCGATCTTGCTCAGTTGGCGAGAAGTGGACTATACCTGTCGGCGTCTGCACAGCCGTTTTACGCGACTGCGCACTCGGGGGCACGAAGAGGGCTGCGGGGGACGCCGGGGGCGTCCGAAGCCGTACGTTCTCCACCACCCCCACCGCACGAGAAGTTCCGGCATTCCGTTTGACCCAAGCGCAACTGACCGCGGTGGCGGGGCCCTTCGCCTGAGGCGATATCGACGGGTGACCGGTACACCGCCTGAGTCCTGGATGAAGGCGAGGACTTGAGCATGGGATCCACCTCTGCGCAGAGCGACAACGGCGGTCTCGGCCGCCCCGATCTGATCAAGCGGAGCGCGACTGTCGCTCGGGCCGCGGCTACGGCGACCGCTTTTCCGGCATCGCTCGGGTGATCACCATCGGTGCCTCTGAGCGGCTCCGAGGCGACGGCTGAACGACCCGATGTGCATCTCCGCCGACATCGCAGGCGGAGACCAACATCAGGACGCGCTCAAAGAGAAGTGCGGCAAGCACGGGGCCAACCCGGCCCGGCAGCCGAACACGCAGCAAACCCGTAGAGATCCAATTGATCAGTGAGGATGCAGAGATGACCATTCGTGCCGGCTCTCTTGACAGGCGAACGCTCCTGCGCGGGGCGATCGCGACGGCAGCCATGGGTTCGTTCGCGGTTGCGTGTGGCTCTCCCTCCAGCAACGACAACGGTGGCGGCGGCCCGAAGGGCGAGAAGGGTGCCAAGAACCCGTTCGGCGTTGCCAAGAACTCCAAGGTCGAGGCGGCCATCTTCGACGGCGGCTACGGCACCGACTACGTCGAGTTCGTCAACACGGTCATCGGGGCCCAGATCGCCGGCACCAAGGTCGACGTCAAGCCGGTCGTCGACATCGGCCCGGAGCTCCAGCCCCGCTTCGTCGGTGGCAACCCGCCGGACCTCATCGACAACTCCGGTGAGGACCAGATCGGCTTCCTGGGCATTCTCGACCAGCTCGAGGAGCTCGACGACGTCTTCGAGGCCAACACCTACGAGGGCAAGAAGATCGCCGACATCGTCTACCCCGGCGTCAAGGACCCCGGCACGTTCAAGGACAAGTTCGTCGCGCTCAACTACGTGATGACGGTGTACGGCGTCTGGTACTCCAAGACGCTGTTCGAGGCGAACGGCTGGACCCCGCCGAAGACGTGGGACGAGGCGCTCGACCTCGGCCAGGCGGCGAAGAAGAAGGGCAAGTACCTCTTCGTCCACGGCAAGGAAGCGGCGACCTACTACCGGACGCTCCTGATCGACTCGGCGATCAAGGAGGGCGGCGACGAGGTCCGGATCGCGCTGGGGAACCTGGAGAAGGGCTGCTGGTCGCACCCGGCGGTCCAGGGCGTCATCAAGATCATGGAGACCATGGTCAAGGAGAAGATGTTCGTCCCCGGCGGCTCCGGCACCCAGTTCCAGAAGGCGCAGGCGATCTGGAGCAACGACCAGAAGGCGCTGCTCTACCCGTCCGGTGGCTGGATCGAGAACGAGATGAAGGACGCCACCAAGGCCGACTTCCAGATGACCGGTGTTCCGGCGATGACGCTCACGGGCAAGCCGAAGATCCCCTACGAGGCGCTCCGTGCGGCCGCGGGCGAGCCGTTCATCGTTCCCAAGCAGGGCAAGAACCCGGCCGGCGGCAAGGAGGTCCTGCGGGCGATGCTGTCCGAGAAGGCGGCCGCCAACTTCTCCAAGACGAAGCTGGCCCCGACGATCGTCAAGGGCACCGTGCCCGCCGACGGTTACGGCTCCACGGCCCTCGTCTCGCAGACGCAGATGCTCGAGGCCGCGGGCGAGAACATCTTCAACTACACGTTCGTCGAGGCCTACGGCATGAACACCGACCAGCTGGTGCCGTGGAACTCGTTCCTCGCCGGCGACATCGACGGCAAGGGTCTGACCTCGGCTCTGCAGAAGATCTCCGACAAGATCCGGGAAGACGACTCCATCGAGAAGATCAAGGTCAGCTAGTAGCGCGATGAGTGACACGATCACCAAACCCGAACCCACGAGCGGTCGGCTCAAGTCGGCCGCTCGCGGCGGGCGTCCCGGGCGCCGCAAACTCACCTTCGACCGGGTGACGTTCTTCCTCGCGTTCCTTGGTATCCCGCTGGCCGTCTTCATCCTTTTCGTCCTGATGCCGTTCGTCCAGGCGATCTATTGGGCGATGACGGACTGGCGCGGCTTCAGCCCGGACTACAACTTCGTCGGGCTGGACAACTTCATCAAGATGTTCGAGGACGACATCTTTCTGAAGGCGTTGCGCAACGTGGCGCTGCTGGCGGCCGTCGTACCGCTGGTGACGTTGACGCTCGCCCTCGGGGTCGCGGTGGCCATCACGCTGGGCGGGCCCAGCAAGGGCCCGGTCCGGGGGATCCGGGGTGCGTCGTTCTACCGGATCATCTCGTTCTTCCCCTACGTCGTGCCGGCGATCATCGTCGGCCTGATCTGGGCGCAGATGTTCGACCCGAACGCCGGCCTGGTCAACGGCTTCCTCACCAAGATCGGTCTTGACGGCTTCGTGGCGTTCGCCTGGCTGGGCGAGGTCTCGACCGCCATGCCGTCCCTGATGTTCGTCTTCGTCTGGGGACTCGTCGGGTTCTACGCGGTGCTCTTCATCGCCGCGATCAAGGGAGTTCCCGCCGAGCTGTACGAGGCGGCCAGGATCGACGGGGCCGGACGGTTCCGGACCACGATCTCGATCACCCTGCCGGCGATCCGGGACAGTGTGCAGACGGCGTACATCTATCTCGGCATCGCCGCGCTGGACGCGTTCGTCTACGTACAGGCACTGTTGCCGAACGGCGGGCCGGCCAACTCGACCCTGACGATCAGCCAGCGGCTGTTCAACGTCGCCTTTGCGAAGCAGCAGTTCGGATATGCCACCGCGATGGGTGTCGTCCTCGCCGGCGTCACCCTGGTGTTCGCGGCGCTGGTGTTCACCGTCTTCCGCCTGACCGGCGGTGGCGAGGGCAAAGAGAATGCGCGTGGGTTCAAGGCTCGGCGTGCTGGAGCCAAGGGAGGTGCTCAGTGAGCGCCATAGCCGCCGACCGGAAACTGGTCAGAGTCACCGCAAGCAGCGACCGCAGGTTCGCCACGATCTCGCACGTCTTGCTAGTCATATGGTCCGTGGTCGTGATCGTGCCCATGCTGTGGGTACTGATGTCGTCGTTCAAGTCGACCGGCGAGATCCTGTCGTCGCCATTCTCGCTCCCGGACCAATGGAGGGTCGAGAACTACGCGAACGCGTGGACCGACGCGAACATCGGGAAGTACTTCCTGAATTCGGTGATCGTCGTTGTCTCTGCGTTGTTCCTGGTGATGTTGCTGGGTGCGATGTGCGCCTACATCCTGGCCAGGTTCCAGTTCCCCGGGCGCCGGCTGATCTACTACACGATGCTGGCCGGACTGACGTTCCCGGTCTTCCTGGCGATCGTGCCGCTGTTCTTCCAGTTGCAGAACTTCGGGTTGCTGAACACGCGTCTGGGACTGATCCTCACCTACGTCGCGTTCGCGCTGCCGTTCACGGTGTTCTTCCTCTATTCGTTCTTCCGGTCACTGCCGCATGACGTCTACGAGGCCGCGTTGATCGACGGTGCCGGTGACTGGCGGGCGTTCTTCCAGGTCATGCTGCCGATGGCCAGTCCGGGCATGTCTGCGGTGGCGATCTTCAACTTCCTGGGGCTGTGGAACCAGTTCCTGCTGCCGGTGGCGCTCAACACCGACCAGGACATGTGGGTCCTGACCCAGGGGATGGCCGCGTACGCGTCCTCGCAGGTCTACGACGTCGACTACGGTGCGCTGTTCGCGGCGATCGTGGTCACGGTGGTGCCTGTACTGGTCGTGTACGTCATCTTCCAGCGCCGGATTGCCGGTTCGGTGTCACAGGGCACCTTCCGCTGACGCCCACCGTCGCGCCGTACGGCCGGCCGGGTCGCTTCGCCGGTCCGCCGGCCGGCGCCATCACGTAACCGCTGCTTCACCCGTTGCGCACAGAGGTCGGGCCCCGGAGAGACAACTCTCCGGGGCCCGACCTCTGTGTAAGGGGCAGGAGCCGATTTCTGTCAAGGGGTTGACGGCATAGGTATCCTCAGCGGAGCTTTGGAGTTCATAACTTGTACAAGGTTCGGTCACCCAGGGTGACGCGGGCCACGATAAGGGTGGGTCAATGGAGACTCCGGGGTCGCAGACATCTCTGCATCGCGCCAACCTTGAGCGGGTTGTGCGCGCCGTGCGTATGGCGGGTTCGCTCACCCAGGCGGAGATCGCCAGAAGCACCGGCCTCTCCGCGGCCACCGTCTCCAATATCGTTCGCGAGCTGAAGGACAGCGGCACGGTCGAAGTGACGCCGACGTCGGCGGGCGGCCGACGGGCCCGGAGCGTCTCGCTCAGCGGCGACGCGGGCATCGTGGTCGGCGTGGACTTCGGCCATACGCATCTCAGGGTGGCCGTCGGCAACCTGGCCCACCAGGTCCTGGCGGAGGAATCCGAGCCGCTGGACGTCGACGCCTCGTCGGCGCAGGGCTTCGGCCGGGCGGAACAGCTGGTGAACCGGCTGATCGAGAGCACCGGGATCGCTCCGGACAAGGTGATCGGCGTCGGGCTCGGCGTGCCCGGCCCGATCGACGTCGAGTCCGGCACGCTGGGCTCCACCTCGATCCTGCCGGGCTGGACGGGCATCAACCCCAGCGAGGAGCTGGCCGGACGCCTCGGCGTGCCGGTGTACGTCGACAACGACGCCAACCTCGGGGCCCTGGGGGAGCTGGTCTGGGGCAGCGGGCGAGGGGTCAGGGATCTCGCGTACATCAAGGTCGCGAGCGGTGTCGGCGCCGGTCTGGTGATCGACGGTTCCATCTACCGGGGGCCCGGCGGCACGGCCGGCGAGATCGGGCACATCACGCTCGACGAGTCGGGCCCCGTGTGCCGCTGCGGCAACCGCGGCTGCCTGGAGACCTTCGCCGCCGCCCGGTACGTCCTGCCCCTGCTCCAGCCGAGCCACGGGCCCGATCTGACCATGGAGCGCGTGGTCCAGCTGGCCCGGGAGGGCGATCCGGGCTGCCGCCGGGTGATCGGGGACGTGGGACGCCACATCGGCAGCGGTGTCGCCAACCTGTGCAACCTGCTCAACCCGAGCCGGGTGGTGCTCGGAGGGTCCCTCGCGGAGGCGGGGGAGCTGGTGCTGGGGCCGATCCGGGACTCGGTGTCCCGGTACGCCATCCCCAGTGCGGCGCGGCAGCTGTCGGTGCTGCCGGGGGCGCTCGGAGGGCGGGCGGAAGTGCTGGGCGCGCTGGCCCTCGTACTCAATGAGATGGGCGATTCGACCCTTTTGGAGAGCGCGCTCTCCACTGCGACGCCTGCCTTCACTTAGATAACGAATGGCACCGTTGTCATCTCGTTAAGGATTTACTCCTTGACGCTGACGTCGCAGCCGAGTTGACTTCCAGCCACCTCGGCCGCAACGTCGCGGCCTCGTCAGGGAGGTTCGAGAATGAACACGCGTATGCGTCGTGCCGCCGTTGCCGTTGCCGCCACCGCCATGGCTGTCTCGCTTGCCGCTTGCGGCAGCGCCAAGGAGTCCGGCGACAAGGCCAAGGAGACCGAGACGAAGGGCGACGACCTGAAGATAGGTCTGCTCCTTCCCGAGAACCAGACGGCCCGGTACGAGAAGTTCGACAAGCCGATCATCGAGAAGAAGATCAGCGAGCTCACCGGCGGCAAGGCGGAGGTCATCTACGCCAACGCCAAGCAGGACGCCACCCTGCAGTCGCAGCAGGTCGACACCATGATCACGAACAAGGTCGACGCGCTCATCGTCGACGCGGTGGACTCCAAGGCCATCGCCAACGGCGTCAAGAAGGCCAAGGACGCGGGCATCCCCGTCGTCGCCTTCGATCGCCTCGCCGAGGGCCCGATCGACGCCTACACCTCCTTCGACAACGAAGAGGTCGGCCACGTCCAGGGCAAGGCCCTGCTGGAGGCCCTCGGCGACAAGGCCGACGGCGGCACGATCGTGATGATGAACGGCGCGATCACCGACCCGAACGCCGCCCTCTTCAAGAAGGGCGCCAAGGCCGAGCTCGACGGCAAGGTCAAGTACGGCAAGGAGTACGACACCAAGGAGTGGAAGCCGGAGAACGCCAACGCCAACATGGAGGCGGCGATCACGGCTCTCGGCAAGGACAAGATCGTCGGCGTCTACTCCGCCAACGACGGCATGGCGGGCGGCATCATCACCGCCCTCAAGGCCGCCGGTCTCTCCAAGCTCCCGCCGGTCACCGGCCAGGACGCCGAACTCGCCGGTGTGCAGCGCATCGTCGCCGGTGAGCAGTTCATGAGCGTCTACAAGCCGTACGCCCCCGAAGGCGCTGTCGCCGCCGAGATGGCCGTCGCGCTGGCCAAGGGCGAGAAGCTCGACTCGATCGCCACGTCCACGGTGGACAGCCCCACCCAGAAGGCCGTTCCCTCCGTCCTGGTCCCGGTCGTCTCGCTGACCCAGGCCAACATCCAGGACACCGTCCTGAAGGACGGCATCTACACGGTCGACGAGATCTGCACGGCCAAGTACAAGGCCGCCTGCGACAAGCTCGGCCTGAAGTAGGTCCGGCGAGGGTCCGGCCGCCCGGCGGCCGGACCCACGCGGCCGGCCACCGCGATCCCGCGGTGTGAAGCCGCCCCGGCCGCAAGTCAGCTGCTCTGCAAGCGACTTGCGCCCACAAAGCCTGTCCGGTGCCCCGCCCACCAACTGTCCCGCTGCCGGGCGGGGCGCCGGATGGAACTCTTCGGCCCAGCACCTGCTGCGCCACCCGGTTCTCTGCAGTTCTCTTCTGCTCGACCACCGCGCCTTCCCCCAGGCGCGGCATCCCCGCCGGTCAGGCGGCGAAGGAGATGGTTCACGTGTCCGCTACGCCCGTGTTGGCGTTGCGAGGGGTCTCCAAGCGATTCGGTGCCGTCCAGGCGCTCACCGATGTACAGCTTGAGGTCCACGCCGGCGAGGTGGTCGCCCTGGTGGGCGACAACGGCGCCGGTAAATCAACGCTGGTCAAGACGATTGCCGGTGTGCACCCCATCGATGACGGAGTCATCGAGTGGGAAGGCGACGCCGTTCAGATCAACAAGCCGCACGACGCCCAGAACCTGGGCATCGCGACCGTCTATCAGGACCTCGCGCTGTGCGACAACATCGATGTCGTCGGCAACCTCTACCTCGGCCGGGAACTCCGCAAGTTCGGAGTGCTCAACGAGGTCGAGATGGAGCGCCGCTCCCGCGAGCTCCTCAGCACGCTGTCGATCCGCATCCCCAGCGTCCGTATCCCGATCGCCTCGCTCTCCGGCGGTCAGCGCCAGACCGTGGCCATCGCCCGGTCGATGCTCGGTGAGCCCAAGCTCGTCATCCTCGACGAGCCCACGGCGGCCCTCGGCGTGGAGCAGACCGCCCAGGTCCTCGACCTCGTCGAGCGGCTGCGCGAGCGCGGTCACGCGGTCATCCTCATCAGCCACAACATGGCCGATGTGAAGGCCGTCGCCGACAAGGTGGCGGTCCTGAGGCTGGGCCGCAACAACGGTGTCTTCGATGTGAAGACCACCTCGCAGGAAGAGATCATCTCCGCCATCACCGGCGCCACGGAAAACGCCGTGACCCGTCGTGCGGCGCGCAACGCGGAGGTCCAGAAGTGAACACCGACAAGACGGCCGCCCCCGCCGCCCCCGTGGTGAACCCGGACGCCGCCAAGGGCGCGGCCACCGCGGTCGACCCCCGGCTGCTCGTGCGCGAGCAGGGCCTCGGCGGATACCTCACCGAGTTCAAGCGCAAGATGAGCGCCGGTGACCTGGGCTCGATCCCCGTGATCATCGGCCTGGTCATCATCTGCGTGGTCTTCCAGAGCCTGAACTCGGAGTTCCTCTCCGCGAAGAACCTCAGCGACATCGCCGTCGCGATGGTCGCCACCGGCATGATGGCCGTCGGCATCATCTTCGTCCTCCTGCTCGGTGAGATCGACCTGTCGGTCGGCTCGGTCAGCGGCGTCTCCGGCGCACTCGTGGCCGTGCTGAGCGTCACCCAGGGCATGAACGAGTGGCTGGCCGTCTTCGTGGCCATCGCCAGCGGCGCGGTCATCGGCGCGATCCACGGCTTCTTCTTCGCCCGAATAGGCGCCCCCGCCTTCGCCGTCACCCTCGCCGGCCTGCTGTTCTGGCTGGGCTTCATGCTCCAGCTGCTCGGCGACACCGGCACGATCAACCTGGACGGCGACGGCGTCGTCGGCCACCTCACCACGTACTACTTCGCGGACGTCGCCGCCGCGTACGGCCTCGCCGTCGTCGCGGTCGTGGGCTACTTCCTCTCCGCCTTCCTGGACAGCCGCCGCCGCGAGGCCGCGGGTATCCCGGCCAGGCCGCTCACCGACATCGTGGTGCGCACGGCCGTGCTCGCGGTGTTCGCCTTCGCCGCCGCGATCATGTTCAACCAGTACCGGGGCCTGCCCCTGGCCCTGGTCCTCTTCCTCGTGGTCCTGGTGGCGACGGACTTCGTCCTGCGCCGCACGGCCTACGGCCGGAAGATCTTCGCGCTCGGCGGCAGCGTCGAGGCGTCCCGCCGTGCGGGCATCAACGTCACGGCGATCCGGGTCTCGGTGTTCGCCATCGCGGGTACGTTCGCGGCGATCGGCGGTCTGTTCTGGGCCTCCAAGATCGCGGCGGTCAACCAGGGCTCCGGCACCGGCGACCTGCTGATGAACGTCATCGCGGCGGCCGTCATCGGTGGCACCAGCCTCTTCGGCGGACGCGGCCGGACCTGGAACGCCCTGCTCGGCGTCATGGTCATCGTCTCGATCCAGTACGGCCTGTCGCTGGAAGGCATCGCCACCCCGATCAACTACATGATCACCGGCGGCGTGCTCCTCGTCACGGTCGTCATCGACTCCGTCACACGCAAGACCCAGAAGTCGGCGGGTCGCGCCTGACCCGCCCGGCCACGCACGAGCCCGGCATCCTCCGAGGTGCCGGGCTCGTGCGTGCCCGCGTTCCCCATGGTGCGCACGGGTGTGCCATGTCATACGTAACCCGATCGCGTGACACGGAACGCACCGCCCGCTGACCGCGCACGCGGGCGGAACATTAGACTCGTCAGATCGGCACGCTCGACCAGCTCAAACGCAAGGAGGAACGGGTGGATCTGCTGACCCGCATCGGGGGACCGCGCGACCTGGACCGGCTCAGCCTCGAGCAGCTGGAGCAGCTCGCCGGGGAGATCCGTACCTTCCTCGTCGAAGAGGTGTCCAAGACCGGCGGACACCTCGGCCCCAACCTGGGTGTGGTCGAGCTGACCATCGCCCTGCACCGGGTGTTCGAGTCGCCACGGGACAAGGTCCTCTTCGACACCGGCCACCAGAGCTATGTGCACAAGCTGCTCACCGGCCGCCAGGACTTCTCGAAGCTCAAGAGCAAGGGCGGCCTCTCCGGCTACCCCTCCCGGGCCGAGTCCGAGCACGACGTCATCGAGAACTCGCACGCCTCGACCGTGCTCGGCTGGGCCGACGGCCTCGCCAAGGCCAACGAGGTGCTGGAGAAGGACGACCACGTCGTCGCGGTCATCGGGGACGGCGCGCTCACCGGCGGTATGGCCTGGGAGGCGCTGAACAACATCGCCGCCGCCAAGGACCGCCCGCTCGTCATCGTCGTCAACGACAACGAGCGCTCGTACGCCCCGACCATCGGCGGCCTCGCGAACCACCTCGCCACGCTCCGTACGACCGACGGTTACGAACGGTTCCTGGCCCGCGGCAAGGACCTCCTGGAGCGCACTCCCGTCGTCGGGAAGCCGCTGTACGAGACCCTGCACGGCGCCAAGAAGGGCCTCAAGGACTTCATCGCCCCGCAGGGCATGTTCGAGGACCTCGGCCTGAAGTACGTCGGACCGATCGACGGCCACGACATCGAGGCCCTGGAGTCCGCACTCCAGCGGGCCAAGCGCTTCGGCGGCCCCGTCATCGTCCACTGCCTCACGGAGAAGGGCCGCGGCTACACCCCGGCCCTCCAGGACGAGGCCGACCGTTTCCACGCGGTCGGCAAGATCCACCCGGACACCGGCCTGCCGATCTCCACCTCCGGCCTCGACTGGACCTCGGTCTTCGGCGAGGAGATGGTCAAGCTCGGCAAGGAGCGCAAGGACATCGTCGCGATCACCGCGGCCATGCTCCAGCCGGTCGGCCTCGGCAAGTTCGAGGAGGCGTTCCCGGACCGGATCTACGACGTCGGCATCGCCGAGCAGCACGGCGCGGTCTCCGCGGCGGGCCTCGCCACCGGCGGACTGCACCCGGTCTTCGCGGTCTACGCGACCTTCCTCAACCGCGCCTTCGACCAGGTCCTCATGGACGTCGCCCTGCACAAGTGCGGGGTCACCTTCGTCCTGGACCGGGCCGGAGTCACCGGTACGGACGGCGCCTCGCACAACGGCATGTGGGACATGTCGATCCTCCAGTGCGTGCCGACCCTCCGGATCGCCGCCCCGCGCGACGCCGACCAGGTCCGCGCCCAGCTCCGCGAGGCCGTCGACGTCGACGACGCCCCGACGGTGGTCCGCTTCTCCAAGGGCGCGGTCGGCCCGGCGGTCAAGGCCGTCGGCAAGGCCGGCGGCATGGACATCCTGCGCGCGGCCGGCACCCGGCGGCCCGACGTCCTGCTGGTGTCCGTCGGAGCACTCGCCCCGATGTGCCTGGAGATCGCCGGACTGCTGGAGGCCCAGGGCATCTCCACCACGGTGGTCGACCCCCGCTGGGTCAAGCCCGTCGACGAGGCCATGGCCCCGCTCGCCGAGCAGCACCGGGTGGTCGTCACTGTCGAGGACAACAGCCGCGCCGGCGGTGTCGGCTCGGCCATCGCCCAGGCACTGCGCGACGCCGGGGTCGACGTACCGCTGCGCGACTTCGGCATCCCGCCGGTCTTCCTCGACCACGCCTCCCGCAAGGAGGTCATGGCCGAGATCGGACTGACCGCTCCGGACATCGCCCGTCAGGTCACCGGTCTGGTGGCCAAGCTCGACGGCCGGTACGAGAGCCGGGACGCCGAGCCCGCCCGCGACTGACCGCTCCACCGCGTCACCCGTCTGCGCCCCTCGGTCCTGCCGGACCGGGGGGCGCCGTCGTGTCCCGTGCGACCGTCGTCGCGGGGTCCCTCTACTCCGTACGGCCCAGTGGCCTTCGCTCTCCCGGGCCCCATCGGGTGAATCGCCCCGTGCGACCGCCCGCGGGCCGCGCGCCCTCTCGATCATGGCCGTGAATCGGGTAACGCGAGGGCCCCGGCGACGGACGAGACGAACGATCACGGAGGCAGACCGGTGAGCACAATGTTCCGGACGAAAACGGTCGAACAGTCGATCAGGGACACGGAGGAACCGGAGCACAAACTCAGGAAATCCCTCTCGGCGCTGGACCTGACGGTCTTCGGCGTCGGGGTCATCATCGGCACCGGCATCTTCGTCCTCACGGGCAAGGTGGCCAAGGAGACGGCCGG
Organism: Streptomyces sp. NBC_00234; assembly: GCF_036195325.1. Classification (NCBI taxonomy): domain Bacteria; kingdom Bacillati; phylum Actinomycetota; class Actinomycetes; order Kitasatosporales; family Streptomycetaceae; genus Streptomyces; species Streptomyces sp. NBC_00234. The sequence goes on from NZ_CP108101.1 coordinate 6,330,420, forward strand.
CCCCGCCACCGCGCTCGCCTTCGTCGCCGCCGGCATCGTCTGCGCCCTGGCCGCGCTCTGCTACGCGGAGTTCGCCTCCACCGTCCCGGTGGCCGGGTCCGCGTACACCTTCGCCTACGCCTCACTCGGCGAACTGGTCGCCTGGATCATCGGCTGGGACCTGATCCTGGAGTTCGCGCTGGGTACGGCCGTGGTGGCGGTGGGCTGGTCGGGCTACGTCCGCTCGCTGATGGACAACGTCGGCTGGACGATGCCCGAGGCGCTCTCGGGGCCCGATGTGGCCGACGGGTTCGGCTTCGACATCCTGGCCTTCGCGCTGGTCCTGATCCTCACGGTCATCCTGGTGCTCGGCATGAAGCTGTCCGCACGGGTCACCACGGTCGTCGTCGCCATCAAGGTGACGGTGGTCCTGATCGTGATCGTCGCGGGCTCGTTCTTCATCAACACCGACAACTACTCGCCGTTCATCCCGGACGCCGTGAAGCAGCCCGCCGGTTCGGGCCTGGACGCGCCGCTGGTCCAGCTGATGTTCGGTTACGAGCCCACGGACTTCGGCATCATGGGTATCTTCACCGCCGCCTCCGTCGTCTTCTTCGCCTTCATCGGCTTCGACGTCGTGGCCACCGCCGCCGAGGAGACCAAGGTCCCCCAGCGGGACATGCCGCGCGGCATCCTGGGCTCGCTCCTGATCTGCACCGTGCTCTACGTGGCCGTGTCCATCGTCGTCACCGGAATGCAGCACTACAGCGAGCTGTCGGTGAGCGCCCCGCTCGCCGACGCGTTCAAGGCGGTAGGACACCCCTTCTACGCCGGTGTCATCAGCTTCGGCGCGGCGGTCGGCCTCACCACGGTCTGCATGATCCTGCTGCTCGGTCAGACGCGCGTGTTCTTCGCGATGAGCCGGGACGGCCTGCTCCCGCGGTTCTTCTCCGTGACGCACCCGCGGTTCGGAACGCCGTACCGGCCGACGATCCTGCTCGGTGTGATCATCGCGATCGTCGCGGGCTTCACCAGCATCAACGAACTGGCGACGCTGGTGAACATCGGCACGCTCTTCGCGTTCGTCATCGTCGCCCTGGGCGTGCTCGTCCTGCGCCGCACCCGGCCCGATCTGCACCGCGCCTTCCGCACCCCGTGGGTCCCGCTCGTCCCGATCCTCTCGGTGGCCGCTTCGGTCTGGCTGATGCTCAACCTGCCGGCCGAGACCTGGGTGCGGTTCGGGGTCTGGATGGTGATCGGCATCGCCGTCTACTTCGTGTACGGGCGGAAGCACAGCCGGGTGCCGGACAACACGGCGGAGAAGCCCGTCAGTTGAGCGGTGGCCGCGTAGGGCCGTGGTGTGGGGCCGTGACGGGGAGGCGCGCTGTGCGCGCCCCTCGCTACGGCCCCACACCGCCGTCCGGCCTCAGCCGCCGGTGGCCGGGGACTTCTTCGCGGACTCCGGAATCGTCGCGTCCTCGCGGATCGCCTTCCAGAGCGTGCCGGCCTGCGGCTCGGACGCCACGACCCGGTTGGGGTCCTGCTTGTCGTACGCGACCGGCAGCATGATCGTCTCCATCGAGGACGGGTCGACGCCGTTCATCGAACGCGCGAAGTCGGTGAGCGACTTGAGGGAGGCGAGTCCCTCGTCGGTCGTCAGCGACTTGGTCGCGGAACTCGCGATCTTGTACGTCGTCGTCGGGCTGCCCAGCAGGTCCTGCGACTTGATCTCGCTCAGCAGCGCCATCATGAACTGCTGCTGGAGGCCGATGCGTCCGAGGTCGCTGCCGTCACCGATGCCGTGCCGCGTACGGACGTAGGCGAGGGACTCGGTGCCGTCGAGCTTGTGCGGGCCGGCGGTCAGGTTCAGCCCCGACGCCTTGTCGTCGATGTCCTGCGGGACGTCCACCGTGACGCCGCCTATGGCGTCGACGAGGTCCTTGAACCCGGCGAAGTTGATCTCCAGGTAGTGGTCGATCCGGACCCCGGACATCTTCTCGACGGTCTTGACCACACAGGCCGGACCGGCCAGCGAGTACACGGAGTTGAACATCACGCGGTTCGCGGAGGACATCGTCGAACCGTCGGCCTTGGTGCACTCGGGCCGGGTCACCAGGGTGTCGCGCGGGATGGACACGGCGACAGCCTGCGTACGGCCCTCGGGGATGTGCACCACCATCGCGGTGTCGGAACGCGCGCCGCCGACACTGCCGCCGCCACCGAGCTCCTTGTTCTCGGCCCCGGCACGCGAGTCCGAACCGAGGACGAGGAGGTTCTGACCGGAGGTCGGGAGCTTCTCGGGACGGTCCTCACCGAGAGCCTTGTTGATGTCGACGCCCTTGATGTTGCCGTCGAGGCTGCTGTACATCCAGTACACCGTGCCGCCGCCGGCGAGCAGGAGAACGAGGAAGATCCCGAGGGCGATCTTGAGGCCGCGGCGGCGCTTGCGCGGCTTGGGTGCCCGCCTGGATCGGGGCTCTTCCGATATGGGCGATCCGGTGTCGGAGGTCTGGTCTGTCATGGGCTCGTCTGGTTCTTCCGTCGGGACGCGCTGAGTGCGTGCGAGAGGAGAGGAATAGGTGGCGCGGGGTCCATGCGTCCCCAAGTCGGCCGGTGAGGTGTCGCGCTTCGCCCCGGGCATGATTCGTGCCTCGAAGTCGCATTGTGCGACAGGAATCACCCGGAAAGCGACCCCTATCAAGTATTATTGTGACACTAGTTGTTGCTGTTAAGGCGAAACTAGTCACTCAACAAGGCCACATGGGACTCCGCCCAACGCCGTTCGGCACCGGAGAAGGCATTCAGTGGAGAACGGTCGGGAAACGATGAGTTTGCGTACTGGGCGTAGGCGTGCGGGAGCTCCTTCCGGGGGGATCTCTTCCGGAACGGACCAGGACGTCGCATTCGTCCCGGAAGCAATCGCCGCGGCTCCCCGCACGGCGGGGTGGCTCATGTCGGCCCCGGACGGCCGTCTCACCGCGTACGCCGCCGCCAGGACCGGGGGAGTCGTGCGATGGACGGAATCCACCGCGCACCGCAGCGGATGGACCGGACCTGAACTCCTGCTCCCCGACCCCGGGGTGCTCCCGTACCTCTCGCCCGCGCGCGGTGGCGAAGGGTTCGTCGACCTCTTCGGCCTTCGGCGCAGAGGGGCAGGCCCCCAGGCGCCGCTGGAGATCGTGTACGCCTCGCAGTACCAGACCGGCCGTCCCATGACCGGATGGCACTCGATCGGCAACCCGCACGGCAACGACGCGGTGAAGGCGGCGGCCATCGGCGCTCCGGTCGCGGTCGTCGACGGCGACGCCCTCCACGTATTCGTCCGCAACGCCGACCGTGGTGTGTCCACCCGCAGACGCGACGCCTCGGGAGGCTGGGGCAAGTGGACGGCGCTGCCGTGCAAGCGCGTGCGCGACGGAATTTCCGCCGTCGTCACCGGCTCCGGCCGCATCGAGCTCTTCATACCCGCCGACAAGGGCGTCTACGTCTGGCGACAGCAGACCCCGGGGAGTGCGCTCGACCGCGCCCCCAACCTGGTCTTCATCGCGCGCGCCGAGACGGCTTCCGGCACCGAGTCCTACGAGGACCGGATCACCCACTTCTGGCGGGACGAGGCATCCGGCCAGGTAGTGGCCTACCGCGTACCGTCGGCCGGTGACCCGGACGGCACGCCCACGCCGCTGGAGGGCGGCTCGGGGCGCGGCCCCCTCGCCCTCACCCGTTGCCTCGTCGACGGCTACGACTGCACCGTGCTGGCCCAGGCCGAGGAGACGGGAACCCTCGCTCTCACCGCCTATCCGACGGAGATGGAATCCGCCGGAGCCTGGTGGGCGGACACTCGTGAACCATGTGACGGTGTACCGGCACTCGCCCGGGACCGGGTGGGCCGGCTGGTCGTCGCCGTGATCGGCCAGGACGGCCGGATGAAGGTCACCAGACAGCGTTCCGACCAGCAGGGAATGGCCCTGGAAGGCTGGCTCCGGCTGTGAGCCGGTGCCCGCTGTCGAGGTCCGGATCCCTCGTCCGTCCGGAAGCCGGGTCGTCTTCATGAGGCGCCGCTACTCGCCCTTCTCGGAGACGCGGATCGACAGCTCGGTACCGGCCGTGTAGTAGGGCTTCACCATCACCGGGGGACCGTCGCTGCTCGACACCACGGTGTTGGGGTAGGCGAACACGCTCTTCACGTCCACCACGTCCGTCAGGAAGCGGCCCAGCCGCGCCACCACCGGATCGTAGCGACGGCCCACCCACAGGTCCCACAGCTCGTGGCGGCCGACCAACTGCTCGGCCAGATCGGCCGCCGGCAGGACGAACGAGAAGTCGGCGCCGCCCGAGGAACTGCCCGGAAGCCAGAAGCCCGACTCCTCGACACCCCGTCGGCGCATCAACAGCAGGGGCTCGGCATCGCCGAAGTCGCTGCCGTAGAGCAGCCCCCGCAGATGGATCGCCCCGTCGTTGACCCAGACCTCCGTGGCCTCAGCGTGACGCTCCCGCGTCCAGGTGCGCAGGACGAGGTGCCCGCTCTCCGAGGCGTAGGGCAGCTGGACGACGGTGCCCGCGGGCCCGCTGGCCACCGGGCGGAAGCCGCGCAGGTCGAGGATGCCGGGCCGGACCTTCGCGGGCTTGCCCTCACCCGAGTCGAGATGGACGTCCCAACGGCCTTCGGTCAGCTCGCCCGGGTCGGGCGGGATGACCGCCTCGTACAGATGCGGGTCAAGGCCCCCGGCGGGGAGAAGAGCAAGCCTGATGGGCCGTTCGTTCCGCGCCGCCTTGCGTTTGCGCAGCACCAGTTCGAGGTCCTTGCGGCCCCCGCGCACACCTTCCAGACGCAGGCTGATCAGCCCGTCCTCGTTCACCGCGCAGGACACCGTGACCTCTGCCGCGGGGCGGCTCTCCCGGCGAGTGCGACGGGCCAGTCTGATGACGTTCTCGAACCGTCCGGCCGACGCCTCCGGGCCGTAGGCCCGTGCATCCTCCATCGCCTGGTGCCCCATCACGGCACGCTCGGGGGCGTCACCGATCAGCCGCAGCAGCGCGGCGGCGAAGCTCTCGATGTCGTCGACCGGCGTGAGCAGGCCGTTGACCTCGTGGCGGACGATCTCCTGAGGGCCTCCCGGGCAGGAGGTGGACACGACAGGCAGTCCGCAGCGCATCGCCTCGGCCAGCGCGATGCCGAAGGATTCACGGTCCGACGATCCGGCAGCGATGGCCGAGGCGGCCCAGTGCGCCTCCAGCCGTGGCTCCTCCATCATCAGGAACACGTGGTTGTACAGGTCGAGTTCGGCGACCAGTGCGCGCAGCTGACCGTACTCGGGGCCGGTCCCGAAGATCCGCAAGCTCCAGTCGGGGTGTTGGCCGACGACCCGCGCGAACGCCTGGATGAGCAGATCGAAACGCTTCTCGGGAACCAGCCTCCCGGCAGCCATCACCACCTTGGAGTGCCCGTCGGCCGGACGCACCCGGGGATGGGGCACGCAGTCGGGATGGGCGTACACGGCGATCTCGCCCGGCAGACCCGCCTCCGTCACGGCCAGGGCTTCGGCGGCGCTGGGCACGACGACCGCGTCCAGCCTGCCCAGCCCGGCCCAGGCGCGACTCTGCTCCTGGGCGGACAGCACGGTGCTCAACTGGTGCAGCTGTCCCAGACGCAGTGCCCTCGGCCGGCCCCAGCGCGACACATAGGCGGCCAGTTCGAGACTCGTGCCGACCACCACCTGCGCCTGGCTGCCGAGCAGGTACTCCTCGACCTTGTCGTCCGTCAGCTGGCTGTAACGCCAGGACATCTCCTGTGTGCGCGGAATGATCCGTGACGGCGTGAGTCTGCGTATGTCCTGCTTGTCCGGTCGTCGGCCCTCCCGCAGATCGAGCAGCGAGACCACCCGTACCCCGTGCGCGGGAGCGATGGCGGCTCGGTCGAGCCACCGGAACACGGAGACGATCCGGACGTCGTGCGTGTCGGCGAGCGCGGCGGCGAGATTGAGCACGGCACGGGTGGAGCCGTCCGCCGCATAGGCGTTCTGAATGAGGAATTCGATCTTCATCGCGATGCCGCGGATTTCTCGTACGGGCTGGGAAGCGGAAAGTACGCCTCGAAGAAGGGATGGATCAAGGCTTCCTGATCGGCTACGTCGTCCTCGGTCGTGAAGGAGTCGTTCACACAGAAGACGGCGGCGTCACGACGCTTGAGCAGCCGTTCCAGTTTTTTGGAGAGCTGCACCATCGAGAGGTGGAGATACGCGTACGGAATGCTGTCGGGAACTCCGCGCCCCGTGAAGTACGAGTAGTACGGATACATGCACGTGCCGACGTCGATATCGGTCCGGCTGCGGAATCGTGCCGCCGCGGTGGCCCGGAACACCTCCGCGAACTCCCGCTCCATTTCCTCCAGCACGCTGCGCCGCAGCGGCACCGGGGTGTGCTTCATCGCGTCGATGATCGTGCGGCCGAACCGGCCCTCCAGCAGTGCGCGGACGTTCTTGCGGGCAACCTCGTGCGGGAGGTCCTCGGGCTGGACGGGGCCCATCGGGATGCGGACGTTGTCCGGGTAGTACTTCGAGGCCCCGTTGGGCAGGAAGAACTCGTGCGGGGTGATCGGTCTGCCGACGAACACATCGTCGTTGAAGTGGATGAAGTGCTCCGCCAGACCGGGCACCCGGTGCAACTGGGCGCTGATCGCATGGGAGTTGAAGACGGGAAGTCGGTCCGTCTCACGGAAGATCTCCCGGTGCGAGACCACGGTGATGCCCTCGGCCGCCTCATTGAGCCAGTGCGGGACCTGGTCGTCGGTGACCAGGAAGATGTGCCGCACCCAGGGGGCGTACATGTGCAGAGAGCGCATCGAGTAGAGCAGCTCGTCGCGGTTGATGTAGCGGCCGGCGCTGGCCGATTCCTCGTGGAACACGTCACCGGACGCCTCGGCCCGCCGCCGCTGCCAGGCCGGGTCGTCGCTGTCCACCCACGTGTACACGACGTCGATGGGGAAGGTGATCTCGTCGGCGCCGGTACAGACGAACTCCTGACGGGTCGGCAGCCCCGTCTGCTCCGCCTTGCGTCCCCAGCGACGCTGCTTGGACGCCACTTCGGCCTGCGGCGGCGCGAGCCGCGAGAAGCGGTGCGGTGATACGAGGGTCATCTCTCCCCGTACCGGGAGGTAGCTCGCCCCCCGGTTGATCCGGGGCGGCAGCAGACGGCCCTCCTCCTCACGCCAGAACTCGATGTCGCAGCCGAATTCCGCCCCGTACACCAGGCTGCCCGACGGGTCGGCCTGGAACCAGATGGCCCGCAGCACATCGACGGTTTCCAGACCCTGCCAGGACGCCTCGCGCGATCCGAGGTTCAGCAGCTCGCTGGTGCGCTGGACCGGCACCTTGCGCTGGATGTACCCCGGGCTGCTGTTGAACAGCGAGCGCAGCGTCTGTGAGACCCGGCCCCGGTGGATGTCCTGGACCCCGATCGCGGACGACGTGTCCTCGGTTCCGGGCACCACGAAGTGCTCGACGCCGGCCTGGGTCAGTGCGGTGGACACCAACTGCAGGTGTTGGGCGCGGACCGCCAACGGGGTCAGGCCGGGCTGGACGTGCGCCAGGCGCCGGTGCATGCCCACACGGATCTCGTGCAGGCCCGGTGGAAGCGAGCGCTGAGGCGGGTCGATCGTGGCATTGATCGGGTGGATCACCGAATACTCCAGAACATGAGTGCGTCCTCAAGACGCTGGAACGACTCCGCGCGGCCCGGGGGCCGCACAGTGGCCCCCGGGCGCGAGCAGGGTCAGACGGCGGCCGTCTGCAGCCCGGGTGCCAGGTGGACCCCGGTCCGGGTCGTCGCCGATTCGAGTACGGCTTCCGCCACCGCGACGGTCCCGGTCGCCTGCTCCAGGGTGACGATGTCGGCCTCCTTGCCGAGTACGGCGTCACGGAAGGTCTCGTGCTCGACGAGCAGTGGTTCGCGCTTGACGATCGCGTACCGGGTGACGTCTCCCTCGGAGACACCGCGGAACTGCCGGAGTCCCTCCCACTCGGTGGCCTGCGAGCCGTTCGCGTAGAACCAGAGGTCCGCGGTGAGGGTGTCGGCCACGAAGCAGCCGTGCTCACCCGTCACGATGGTGACGCGTTCCTTCAGCGGGGACAGCCAGTTCACGAGGTGGCTGGTGACGGCGCCCGACGACAGGTGGCCGACGAAGGCCACCATGTCCTCATGGGTCCGGCCGCTGCGTGAGACCGTCGCCGAACTGACCGACTCGTAGCGGCTGTTGGTGAGCCACGCGGTCAGATCGATGTCGTGGGTCGCCAGGTCGTACACCACGCCGACATCGGCGATCCGGGCAGGGAACGGCCCCTGGCGGCGCGTCACCACCTGGTACACATCGCCGAGTTCGCCGAGGTCCAGGCGCGTGCGGAGTTCACGCAACGCGGGGTTGAACCGCTCGATGTGGCCGACTCCGGCCACCAGCCCACGCTCGCGGAACGCGCTGGTGATGATCTCCGCGGACCGTACGGAGGGTGCGATCGGCTTCTCGATCAGGGCGTGGATGCCACGCTCGGCCAGATCCAGCGCCACTTCCTCGTGCAGGGCGGTGGGGCAGGCGACGACCGCGTAGTCGATCCCCTGGTCGGCGAGTTCCGCGACCGAACGGACGACGGGCACCGTGCCGGGGGCGCTGTCCGCGTCGGCCACCGGGTCGGCCACCGCGACCAGTTCGACACCCTCGAGTGCGTGCAGGACGCGGGCGTGGTTGCGGCCCATGGAGCCCAGGCCGATGAGCCCGGCCCGCAGCAGCTTCTGCTCACTCATGCCCGGCCCCCCACGACCTCGTTGACGGTGGCGGTCAGACGGTCGAGCTCCTCCGGTGTGAGCATGGGGTGCACCGGGATGGACAGCGCCTCGGCAGCGGCCCGCTCGGTCTCCGGCAGGTCTCCGACGGCGTACCCCAGCACCTTCTCACCGGTCTGGAACGGCTTGAGGCGGTGCACCGGCGTCGGGTAGTAGACGGCGTTGCCGATTCCCCTCTCCTGCAGCTCGCGGGAGACGGTGTCACGGTCCTTGCCGCTGTCCGCACCGATCCGGACCGTGTACTGGTGGTAGACGTGCTTGGCGCCTTCGGCGACCGGCGGGGTGGTGACACCGCGGAGGCCGGCGTCGAGCGCCGCCGCGTTGGCACGGCGCCGCTCGGTCCACGTGTCCAGGCTGCGGAGCTGCACCCGCCCGATCGCCGCGGCGACATCGGTCATGCGGACGTTGAAGCCGACCGTCTCGTTGGCGTACCGCTGCTCCATACCCTGGTTGCGCAGCAGCCGCAGGGTGCGGGCAGTCCCGGCGTCCCCCGTGGTGATCATGCCGCCCTCGAGGCTGTGCATGTTCTTGGTCGGGTAGAAGCTGAAGCAGGCCGCCGCGCCGAAGGCACCCACCGGGGTACCCCCCAGAGCGGCGGCATGGGCCTGGGCCGCGTCTTCGACGACAGCGATGCCGTGCCGCTCGGCCAGCTCGGTGAGCGCGGCCATCGGGGCAGGGTGCCCGTAGAGGTGAACGGGCATGACCGCGGCCGTACGCGGAGTGATGGCAGCCGCGACCGCCGACGGGTCGAGGCAGAAGCTGTCGCGCTCGATGTCCGCGAAGACCGGCGTGGCGCCGACGAGGCGGACGGCGTTGGCCGTTGCCGCGAACGTGAAGGAGGGAACGATCACTTCGTCACCGGGGCCGATGCCGAGTGCCATCAGCGACAGGTGCAGAGCACTGGTGCCGGAGTTGACGGCGACGCAGTGCCTGCCGTCGACGAAGGAGGAGAACTCCTCCTCGAAGGCTGCCACTTCGGGGCCCTGGACGACCATGCCGCTGCGCAGTACGCGCACCGCGGCTTCGATCTCGTCCTCTCCGATCACCGGAGCTGCTGCGCGGATCATGCGCTGGTCAGTAGTCATCGTTCCACTTCACAAAGGTCGGGGTACTTGGTGCTGCTGGGACCGGTCGGCATCCACCTGGATGCCCGCCGGCTGCGGGGTGACCGGTCCGGAATGCTCATAGGGGCTGGGTACGGGGAAGTAGCTCTCCAGAAATGTCTTGAGCATCGCGGTACGCGCCTCGGCCGTCCCCGGGTCGTCGACCGTGTCGTTGATGCAGAAGGTGTGGTAGTCGCGCTGGGCGAGCAGCCGGTTGAGGTGCCGTCCGGTGTTGGGCGCGGCCAGGTCGAGGTAGGTGTAGCGGATCTTGCCCGTGACCGAGCGGGTCGTCTGCTGCCCGTAGTAGTGGTGCAGAGAAGAGGTGATCGACAGGTCGTTCGGGCTCCGGAAATGCGAGTGCTGCGTCTGGTGGTGCTCGACCGGGTAGCGCTCCTCGATCTCCTGGAGGATGTCGCGGCGCAACGAGTGCGGCACGTGCTTCATCTTCCTGGTCAGCACACGGTCGAAGCTGCCGGCGATGACGACACGGTTGTTCTTCGCAGCGATCTCCGAGGGCGGATCCTGTGGTGACGGAGGGGTCATCGGAACCAGCGCGTTGGACGGGAAGTACTTCGACAGCCCGTTGGCGTGGAAGAACTCCGCCGGGGTGACGCTGCGTCCGAGAAAGACGTCGTCGTTGAAGTACAGAAAGTGGTCGGAGAGTCCGGGGATGTGATGCAGCTGGCTCTCGATGGCATGCGAGTTGAAGGTCGGCAGCGCCGTCGCGTCGCTGAAGATGTCCCGGTGGTGGACGACCTTGATGCGCGGATGGGCGCTGTTGAGCCAGGCCGGTACCTGTCCGTCGGTGACCAGGTAGATCGTCCGCAGCCACGGGGCGAACTGGTGGAGCGAGCGCAGTGAGTAGCGCAGTTCGTCGCGGCTGGTGAAGCGCGCCGCACTCACGGCCTGCTCGTGGTAGTCGGTCCTCCCGAGAGCGGTCGCCCGGCGGCGGATCCACTCGGGATCGGCCCCGTCCACCCACGTGTAGACGGCGTCCACGGGGAAGGTGACCTCGTCCGGCAGGGAGAGCGTGAATTCCGAGCGCGTATGGACCTGCGGCGCGGTGTCCACGGCGCCGCTGATCGGTCCTGTGAAGTGGCTGACCGGCACCTGCACCGGGCGCTCGGTGGCCACCACCGCGGTCGCGGTGAGATTGGGGACCGGTGCGATCAGCAGGCCGTTGTCCTCGGACCAGTACTCGATGGCGCAGGCGTGATTGGGGCCGAGCGTCCAGCGGCCGTTGGGGTCGGTGAGCAGCCACCAGATACGGAGGATCGTTTCTCCGTCGAGCTGCGACCACGATGCGCGCAGATCCGCGTGGGCCGGGCGGCCCCCCTCCGTGCCACCCGCCAGGAGCGCGTCGGCGGAGAAGGAGCTCACCCTCAGGGCGCGTTCGGCGCGGGCACGCTCGCTCGCGGGTACCGCGACGGCGGTCATGGTGACGGAGTTGCCGCGGACGCAGAAGTACGGGATGCCGTGCCGCTCCAGCACGTCGCACACGCGCAGCAGGTTGGTCGCCCTGGCGACGGACGGGGTGAGGCCGTCGGTGATCTCGGCCGTGCGGAGTTTGCGTCCGTACCAGACGAGCTTCACGCCCGGCCGCCGTGCGTCCCGGCGGAGGCGCTTGTTCAGGCGCAGACTCGCATGCTTGCGTACCAGGCGCCAGACGCTGCCCAGGCCGGCGAGACCGTGCTGCAGGAGGAGGCGGCTGTTGGCCGGGAGAAGCCTGACGAGCCGTTGTCTCGCCGCGTGAGGGAGCGCGCGCCGATAGAGGCGCAGCAAAGTGGACGTTTCGGGATTGCCCATCGCTCGTCTACCTCTGTCCCCCCGCTCGGCCTCTCGGCGAGCAACCAGTACGCGTAACAGCGCCGTGCTTGCCCGCTCGGTTCGGCGGAGTGTGGGGGTGGGGCGTCCACCGTGCGTGCGACCGAGTGAAGCAAGCGTGACGTAGAGGTGAAGATTAACAAGAAACTAAGGGCGGGTCTGCCGAATATAAGTTCCGATCCGGCTACGATTCGGACCTTTTTGAACACAAAGGCGGACCGCACGAAAGATTCGTGCGGTCCGCCGGGATTCCGCTTGTGTGCTTGTTGTGAAGGTGGATCAGGTGTTACGCGGGAACGCTGGCCACGCCCGCCGCCAGGAACTTCTTGCCGTTGACGCGCTCCGAGACGCCCGCCCGGTCCAGGTACGGCGTGATGCCGCCCAGGTGGAAGGGCCAGCCCGCGCCGGTGATCAGGCAGAGGTCGATGTCCTGGGCCTCGGCGACGACGCCCTCGTCCAGCATCAGGCCGATCTCCTGCGCCACCGCGTCCAGGACGCGGTCACGGGCCTGCTCCTCCGTCAGGACGGTGTCGCCCTGCTTCAGGAGTGCGGCGACCTCCGGGTCCAGCTCCGGCTTGCCGGAGTCGTAGACGTAGAAGCCGCGCTTGCCGGCCTTCACGACCGCGGCCAGGTTCTCGGAGACCGTGAAGCGCTCCGGGAAGGCGCGGTTCAGGGTCTCGGAGACGTGGAGGCCGATGGCCGGGCCGACCAGCTCCAGGAGGACCAGCGGGGACATCGGCAGACCGAGGGGCTCGACGGCCTTCTCGGCGACGGCGACCGGGGTGCCCTCGTCGATGACGTTCTGGATCTCGCCCATGAAGCGGGTCAGGATGCGGTTGACGACGAACGCCGGGGCGTCCTTCACCAGGACCGCGGTCTTCTTCAGCTTCCGCGCGACACCGAAGGCCGTGGCCAGCGAGGCGTCGTCGGTCTGCTCGCCGCGGACGATCTCCAGCAGCGGCAGGATCGCGACCGGGTTGAAGAAGTGGAAGCCGACGACCCGCTCGGGGTTCTTCAGCTTCGACGCCATCTCGGTGACCGAGAGGGACGAGGTGTTCGTGGCGAGGATCGCGTGCGCCGGGGCGACCGCCTCGACCTCCGCGAACACCTGCTGCTTGACGCCGATCTCCTCGAAGACGGCCTCGATGATGAAGTCGGCGTCGGAGAAGCCCTCGGCCTTGTCCAGCACACCGGAGACCAGACCCTTGAGGCGGTTCGCCTTGTCCTGGTTGATGCGGCCCTTGCCGAGCAGCTTCTCGATCTCGGCGTGGACATAGCCCACACCCTTGTCGACCCGCGCCTGGTCGATGTCCGTGAGGACGACCGGCACCTCCAGGCGACGCAGGAAGAGCAGGGCGAGCTGGCTGGCCATCAGGCCAGCGCCCACCACGCCGACCTTGGTGACCGGACGGGCCAGCGACTTGTCCGGAGCGCCGGCCGGGCGCTTGGCGCGCTTCTGGACCAGGTTGAAGGCGTAGATGCCGGAGCGCAGCTCGCCGCCCATGATCAGGTCCGCGAGGGCCTGGTCCTCGGCGTCGAAGCCGGCGCCCAGGTCGCCGTCCTTGGCCGCCGCGATGATGTCCAGCGCGCGGTACGCGGCCGGGGCCGCACCGTGCACCTTGGAGTCGGCGATGGCCCGGCCGCGGGCGACGGCCTGGTCCCAGGCGTCACCGCGGTCGACCTCGGGGCGCTCCACCGTGACCGTGCCGTTGAGCACGGACGCGGTCCAGATCAGCGACTGCTCCAGGAAGTCCGCGCCGTCGAAGAGCGCGTCGGCGATCCCGAGCTCGAAGACCTGCTTGCCCTTGAGCTGACGGTTCTGGTTCAGCGAGTTCTCGATGATCACCGACACGGCGCGGTCGGCGCCGATCAGGTTGGGAAGCAGCGCGCAGCCGCCCCATCCGGGAACCAGGCCGAGGAAGACCTCGGGCAGCGAGAAGGCGGGGAGCGCCTTGGAGACGGTGCGGTACGAGCAGTGCAGACCGACCTCGACACCGCCGCCCATCGCCGCGCCGTTGTAGTACGCGAACGTCGGGACGGCGAGGGAGGACAGACGGCGGAAGACGTCGTGGCCGCCCTTGCCGATGGCCAGCGCGTCCTTGTGCTCCTTCAGGAGCTCGACGCCCTTGAGGTCGGCGCCGACCGCGAAGATGAACGGCTTGCCGGTGAGGCCGATGCCGGTGATCGCGCCGTCGGCGGCCTCCTTCTCGACCTGGTCGATGGCGGCGTTCAGGTTCGCCAGCGACTGCGGTCCGAAGGTGGTCGGCTTGGTGTGGTCCAGGCCGTTGTCCAGCGTGATGAGGGCGAAGCGGCCCGCACCGGCCGGAAGGTCCAGGTGGCGTACGTGCGCCTGGGTGACGACCTCGCCGGGGAACAGCTCGGCCGCACCCTTCAGAAGCTCAGTGGTGGAGCTCACTTGTTGCCTCCGTTGAAGTTCGGGTTCTCCCAGACGACCGTCGCGCCCATGCCGAAGCCGACGCACATGGTCGTCAGGCCGTAGCGGACCTCGGGCTGCTCCTCGAACTGGCGGGCCAGCTGAGTCATCAGACGCACACCGGAGGAGGCCAGCGGGTGACCGTAGGCGATGGCGCCGCCGTACTGGTTCACGCGGGCGTCGTCGTCGGCGATGCCGTAGTGCTCCAGGAAGGCGAGCACCTGCACGGCGAACGCCTCGTTGATCTCGAAGAGACCGATGTCGGAGATGGAGAGACCCGCCTTGGACAGGGCCTTCTCGGTCGCCGGGATCGGGCCGTAGCCCATGACCTCCGGCTCGACGCCCGCGAAGGCGTACGAGACGAGGCGCATCTTGACCGGGAGGCCCAGCTCGCGCGCGACGTCCTCGGCGGCGAGCAGCGAGGCGGTGGCGCCGTCGTTGAGACCTGCGGCGTTACCGGCCGTCACGCGGCCGTGGGCGCGGAACGGGGTCTTCAGACCGGCCAGGGACTCCATCGTGGTGCCCGGACGCATCGGCTCGTCGGCGGTGACCAGGCCCCAGCCCGTCTCGCCCGCCTCGGCGTTGGTGCGGCGCACGGAGACCGGCACCAGGTCCTGCTGGATCTTGCCGTCGGCGTACGCCTTGGCGGCCTTCTCCTGCGAACGCACCGCGTACTCGTCGGCGCGCTGCTTGGTGATCGTGGGGTACCGGTCGTGCAGGTTCTCCGCGGTCATGCCCATGAACAGGGCGGACTCGTCGACCAGCTTCTCCGACACGAAGCGCGGGTTCGGGTCCACGCCCTCGCCCATCGGGTGGCGGCCCATGTGCTCGACACCACCGGCGACGACGACGTCGTACGCGCCGAAGGCGATGGAACCGGCCGTCGAGGTGACGGCGGTCAGGGCGCCCGCACACATGCGGTCGATCGAGTAACCGGGAACCGACTGCGGCAGACCGGCCAGGATTCCGGCGGTGCGGCCGAGGGTGAGGCCCTGGTCGCCGATCTGGGTGGTCGCGGCGATGGCGACCTCGTCGATCTTGGCGGGGTCCAGGTCCGGGTTGCGGCGCAGCAGCTCCCGGATGGCCTTCACGACGAGATCGTCGGCGCGGGTCTCGTGGTAGATGCCCTTCGGGCCCGCTTTGCCGAACGGGGTGCGGACGCCGTCGACGAAGACGACGTCCCGGATGGTACGAGGCACGGTGGCTCTCCTCCAGGGTGCGGGATGGCACTGCTGCGGGGCGCGCTCGGAAAAGTGCGCCGCCTCCCTCATGCTACTTGCGGGTAACCAGACTGCCCACCCCTCACGACGGGAGCGGCGAAGGTCACACGCCGGGATGCTTCCGGCGGTCACGGGCAGTGATCATCCGTCGCCTCGGCCCCCCTGTCGCGCGACGCCGTCAACCTGGCGTGATTTCGCTCCTCGTCGACGGGCGATCGGCGCGTTCCCGTACCCGCCCGCAACAGCGGACACCCCCGGCCGTCGGCCGGGGGTGTCGGGTGTCCAAGGGGGTGGGTGGGTGGGATCAGGCGCCGGTGCTCAGGGCCCGCATCAGGAGCGGGGCGACCTGCTCGATCTGCCAGCGTCGGGCCCCGTAACCGGCGAGGGTGTCCTCCAGCGAGGACGCCGTCATGCTCTGCGGGGGCTCCCAGCAGACCCGGCGCACGGTGTCCGGCGTGATCAGGTTCTCCTGCGGCATGTTCAGCCGCTCGGCGAGCTCCGACACGGCGGTGCGGGCCGCCGAGAGGCGGGCCGCGGCGGCCGGGTCCTTGTCCGCCCAGGAACGGGGCGGCGGCGGACCCGCGAGCTGCTGGCCCGGCTGCGGGAGCTCCGACTCCGGCAGCGCCCGCGCCCGGTCGACGGCCGCCTGCCACTGTTCCAGCTGGCGGCGGCCCATGCGGTGACCGAAGCCGGGCAGCGCCATCAGGGCCTGCACGGTGAGGGGGAGCGCCAGCGCGGCCTCCACGATCGCGCCGTCGCCGAGGACCTTGCCGGGGGAGATGTCACGGCGCTGCGCGACCTGGTCGCGGGTGGTCCACAGCTCCCGTACGACCGCCATCTGGCGACGGCGGCGCACCTTGTGCATGCCGGACGTACGGCGCCACGGGTCCTTGCGCGGGGGAGCGGGCGGCGCCGAGGCGATCGCCTCGAACTCCTCCTGTGCCCACTCCAGCTTGCCCTGCCGGTCCAGCTCGTCCTCCAGGGCGTCGCGGAGGTCGATCAGCAGCTCGACGTCGAGAGCGGCGTAGCGCAGCCAGGGGTCGGGAAGGGGGCGGGTGGACCAGTCGACGGCGGAGTGCCCCTTCTCCAGCGCGTAACCCAGCACGTTCTCGACCATGGCGCCCAGGCCGACGCGCGGGAAGCCCGCGAGCCGTCCGGCGAGCTCGGTGTCGAAGAGCCCGGTGGGGATCATGCCTATTTCGCGCAGGCAGGGAAGGTCCTGGGTGGCGGCGTGCAGAATCCACTCGCTGCCGGACAGGGCCGCGCCGAGATCCGACAGGTCGGGGCAGCCGACCGGGTCGATCAGCGCGCTGCCGGCGCCTTCGCGGCGCAGCTGTACGAGGTAGGCACGCTGCCCGTAGCGGTACCCCGAGGCACGCTCGGCGTCGACGGCCACGGGGCCGGTGCCCGCACCGAAGGCGGACACCACCTGGGCCAGGGCGTCGTCGGACGCCACCACCGGGGGAATGCCCTCGCGCGGTTCGAGCAAGGGGATCGGCGCCGGGGCGACGTCGTCCGGGGGAGCGCCCCCGGTGGTTCGCAGTGAAGTGTCTTCTGCGGTCTCTTGGGCGTCGGTCACCTGTCAAGGGTATCTGTGTATGTACAGCGCCCGTCGACGGAATGATCCGTCGACGGGCGCTGATGCACGTATTCCAGCCGGGGCCGCATCGGTGCACGTGGCGGCCGGGGGATGGGCGGTCAGTGGATGATGCCCGTCCGCAGGGCCACGGCGACCATTCCTGCGCGGTCTCCGGTGCCGAGCTTGCGGGCGATGCGGGCGAGATGGGACTTGACGGTCAGGGCGGAGAGGCCCATCGAGACGCCGATGGCCTTGTTGGACTGGCCTTCGGCGACCAGGCGGAGCACCTCCACCTCGCGGCCTGACAGTTCGCGGTAGCCGCCCGGGTGGCTCGGGGAACCGGGAGGCCGACGGTGCATACGGGCAGCATTGGCGCCGATCGGTGCGACGCCGGGACGGGTGGGGTGGCCGATGTTCGTACGGGTGCCGGTGACGACGTAGCCCTTCACGCCGCCCGCGAGGGCGTTGCGCACGGCACCGATGTCGTCGGCGGCGGAGAGGGCAAGGCCGTTCGGCCAGCCCGCGGCTCGGGTCTCGGACAGCAGGGTCAGCCCGGAACCATCGGGCAGGTGGACGTCGGCAACGCAGATGTCGCGCGGGTTGCCGACGCGGGGACGGGCCTCCGCGATGGATGACGCCTCGATGACGTCTCGAACTCCGAGTGCCCACAGATGACGGGTGACGGTGGAGCGGACACGGGGATCGGCGACGACGACCATGGCCGTCGGCTTGTTCGGGCGGTAGGCGACCAGGCTTGCGGGCTGCTCGAGGAGAACGGACACCAGGCCTCCTGGGGAGTGGCGGACGGGCCGGCTCGGGGATGAAGCCGGGGCGAACCGTGCTTGAAGGGTCATTGACCTCTTCGGCAGCAGACCCGTCCTCCTTTAGAGGAAGATCACGATTTGGTGAGTAACAATTCGGGCAAATAGGACGCGCGATCGATTGTACGAAAAGAGAGCCGGTGAATGTGCGATCAATGTGACGCAGCGTGACGAAATCTCGGCCCCGCGTCGTCGCGGAACCGAGGACCTCCGTTATCGCGGAACCGAGGACCGGCGTCGTCGCGGAACCTCGGCCCGCATGATGTGCGACCCCGGGCCCGCAGGGTGATCGTGATCAAGCCCGGGGCCCGCGCCGCTACGAGACCTGGGGCCCGCGCCGCTGGGGCAGCGTCACCACCGCCGCGTCGGAGACACCCGACGGCGGCAGCCCGGCGATCTGGCAGAGCAGATCGCCCCACGCCACCAGGTGCGCCGCCGCGTCCGGCACCCCGCCGCGCCCCTCGCGCGGCGTCCAGGAGGCCCGGATCTCGATCTGGGTCGCGGGACGGCGCGAGGAGAGCGCACCGAAGTAGTGCGACCCGGCGCGCGTGACGGTGCCGCCGGCCTCCCCGTACGACAGGCCGCGCGCGTCGAGCGCACCCGTCAGCCAGGACCAGCACACCTCGGGCAGCAGCGGATCGGCCGCCATCTCCGGCTCCAGCTCGGCCCGGACGAGCGTCACCAGCCGGAAGGTGCCCTGCCAGGCATCGTGCCCGGACGGGTCGTGAAGGAGTACCAGACGGCCGTCGGCGAGATCGTCCTCGCCGTCGACGACCGCGGCCTCCAGCGCGTACGCGTGCGGAGCGAGACGCTGGGGCGGCCTCGTCGGCTCCACCTCGAGTTCGGGGCGGAGCCGCGCCGAGCGCAACGCGTCGACCGCCGACCGGAACGCGGGCGGGACGGATGTGTCCTCCGTACTGTCCTTGCTGCCAGTGCCATCGGAATGATCGGAATATTGTCCCTGAGCCGGAGCCATGCGGGGAAGAGTAGGCGGAACCGGAGCTTCGCGCAGGGAGGGACACCCGGGCGGCACAAGCTCCTTACGGCTTCGTGCGAAGATTCTTGGCGTGAGTGCCAACGATCGCCCGTCGGGCCAGCAGACGAAGTCATCCGCCACCCATGAGTCGGCGTTCCTCAAGGCGTGCCGGCGTGAGCCCGTGCCGCACACCCCGGTCTGGTTCATGCGCCAGGCGGGGCGCTCACTCCCCGAGTACCTGAAGGTCCGCGAGGGCATCGCGATGCTCGACTCCTGCATGATGCCGGAGCTGGTCACCGAGATCACGCTGCAGCCCGTGCGCCGCCACAAGGTCGACGCGGCGATCTACTTCAGCGACATCGTCGTACCGCTCAAGGCCATCGGCATCGACCTCGACATCAAGCCCGGCGTCGGGCCGGTCATCGCCGAGCCGATCCGTACCCGCGCCGATCTGGCCCGGCTGCGCGACCTCACGCCCGAGGACGTTCCGTACGTCACCGAGGCCATCGGCATGCTCACCGCGGAGCTGGGGGCCACTCCGCTCATCGGTTTCGCCGGAGCGCCGTTCACTCTCGCGAGCTACCTCGTCGAGGGCGGCCCGTCCCGCAACCACGAGCGCACCAAGGCGATGATGTACGGCGACCCGGAGCTCTGGGCCGACCTGCTCGACCGTCTCGCGGAGATCACCGGCGCCTTCCTGAAGGTCCAGATCGAGGCGGGCGCCTCGGCGGTCCAGCTCTTCGACTCCTGGGTGGGCGCGCTGGCCCCCGCCGACTACCGGCGCTCCGTACTGCCCGCCTCCGCGAAGGTCTTCGACGCCGTCGCGCCGTACGGCGTCCCGCGCATCCACTTCGGTGTCGGCACCGGTGAACTCCTCGGCCTGATGGGCGAGGCCGGCGCGGACGTCGTCGGCGTCGACTGGCGGGTCCCGATGGACGAGGCCGCGCGCCGCGTCGGTCCCGGCAAGGCGCTCCAGGGCAACCTCGACCCGGCGGTGCTGTTCGCACCGACCCCGGCCGTGGAGGAGAAGACCCGCGAGGTCCTCGACGCGGCAGCCGGCCTGGAGGGCCACATCTTCAACCTGGGCCACGGCGTCATGCCGTCGATGGACCCGGACGCGCTGACCCGCCTCGTGGAGTACGTGCACACGCAGACCGCGCGCTGAGGCGGCCGGGCGGGTACGTCAGGCCGTACCCGCCGCCCGCACCGCCGCGCTCGCCTTGCGGGCCGCCACCAGGATCGGGTCCCAGACCGGTGAGAACGGCGGGGCGTAGCCCAGATCGAGCGCCGTCATCTGATCCACCGTCATCCGCGCGGTGAGTGCCACCGCGGCGATGTCCACGCGCTTGGCGGCCCCGTCGCGTCCCACGATCTGCACGCCGAGCAGCCGCCCCGTGCGGTACTCCGCGAGCATCTTCACCGTCATCGGCCGCGCCCCCGGGTAGTAGCCGGCCCGGCCGGTCGACTCGATCGTCGCCGTGACGAACCGCAGCCCCACCGCCCTCGCGTCCTTCTCGCGCAGCCCCGTCCTGGCGATCTCCAGATCGCAGACCTTGCTCACCGCCGTACCGACGACGCCGGGGAACGTCCCGTACCCGCCGCCCACGTTCGCCCCGATGATCTGGCCGTGCTTGTTGGCATGCGTGCCCAGCGCGATGTGGCGCGGACGGCCCGACACCAGGTCCAGGACCTCGACGCAGTCGCCGCCCGCCCAGATGTTCTCGTGGCCCGTGACCCGCATCGACGGGTCCGTCAGCAGGCCGCCGTGCGCACCGGTCGGGAGGCCCGCGGCACGGGCCAGCTCCGTCTCCGGCGTGACGCCGATACCGAGCACCACGACATCGGCCGGATAGGTCTCCGCGTCCGTGGCGACGGCGGTGACCCGGCCGTCGGGCCCGGTGAGGATCCTGGTGACCGCCGCACCGTTCACCGTCGTGATGCCCAGGCCGTCCATCGCCTCGTGCACCAGCCGGCCCATGTCGGGGTCGAGCGTCGCCATCGGCTGCGCCCCGCGGTTGAGCACCGTGACCTCGAAGCCGCGATTCAGCATCGCCTCCGCCATCTCGACGCCGATGTAGCCCGCGCCGACGACGACCGCACGCCGCCCCGGCGCCCGGTCCAGGGAGTTCAGCAGCGCCTGCCCGTCGTCCAGGGTCTGCACCCCGTGCACACCGGCGGCGTCCATCCCCGGCAGCTCCGGGCGGACCGGGCGGGCGCCCGTCGCGATCACCAGCTTGTCGAAGCCCGTCCAGGACGTCTCGCCGCTGTCCCGGTCCACGGCGCGCACTCGCTGTCCGGCGACGTCGATCTCCGTCACCTCGGTGCGCATCCGCAGATCGATGTCCCGGGCCCGGTGTTCCTCGGGCGTACGCGCGACGAGGTCGTCACGCTGCTCGACGTCGCCGCCCACCCAGTACGGGATGCCGCAGGCGGAGTACGAGGTGAAGTGGCCCCGTTCGAAGGCGACGATGCTCAGCTCGTCGGGCCCCTTGAGCCTGCGGGCCTGCGACGCGGCGGACATGCCCGCCGCGTCGCCCCCGATGACGACCAGTCGCTCCGCTGCCATGCCGGGTCCCTTCGCCGCGATGTCCTGGGCCCACGCTACGGCGTCGTACAGGTGCGGGGCGTGCGGGCCCCGCGGTGCACTCAGTCCCCGGACGGGCCGGAGGGCGCCGCCTCGGACGGGCCGGCGGCCGGTGCCTGCGGGGTGCGGCGGCGCAGCCGTCGCCAGACCAGCAGAGCGATCGCCGCCACGGCCAGGAACGGGGCCGACGCCCCGATCGCCATGGCGATCCAGCGCAGCATCGTCACGAACGCGTCCCAGCCGCCGCCCAGGGCGTCCAGGAAGCCCGGCTCGTCGTCACCCGGCTTCGCGACCGGGGAGTCGGGCTCGGCCAGGTCGAGCGTGATGGTGGCCAGCGAGGTGCGGTCCTTCAGACTGGCCTGCTGGGCGAGGAGCGACTCCAAGGAAGCCTGCCGACTGCTCAGTTCGCCTTCCAGCGTGACCACGTCGGTGAGCTTCTCCGCCTGGTCCATCAGCTTGCGGACCCGCGTGACGCTCGCCCGCTGGGTGGCGATCCTGCTGTCGATGTCGACGACCTGATCGGTGACGTCCTTCGCGTTCGACGTACGCGACAGCAGCTTCCCCGAACCCGCGAGACTCCGCAGCACGTCCTGGTACCGGTCCTCGGGCACCCGCAGCACGAGGTGCGAGCTCTCGTGCTCGTCGTCGATCCGCTCCGTGGTCTCGTTCGACACGAGACCCCCGGCGCCCTCGGCCGCGGCCCGTGCCGCGGCGACCGCCCTCGGTACGCTCTTCACCTCGACGAACAGGGTGGCCGTGCGGATGACATGGGTGACGGCCTTCGGACGGCCGCTCTCCGGCGCGCTCTTCGAGCCGTCGGCGGACCGTTCCCCGGACCTGTCCGCCGCCGAACCGGCCCCCTCCTTCGTGTCCGACTGGGCCATGCTCTTAGTGGCCGCGTCGTCGCTGCCGGCGCCGCAGCCGCCGACGGCCAGCACGGCGGCGAGCAGACCCGCGGCCAGAGCCGCGGTGGTGCGCCGGCTCCGCCGGTCGGGAAGCGACAGGGCGAGTGGTCGGTCCACGTGGCGTTCGGTGTTCATGACTGGGCCCCCCAGGGTGGTGGTCTGACGTTGCCGGTTCGACGTACGGGCCCCCGGTACGGGTTGCCCGTCAGCGGTTTCGATGCGGTCACGGTCGGGACTCGGTACGGGTTTGAGAGAGTGGACCCATGCAGGGTTCTCATCAGCGCGTGAACACGCGCACGGGTCATGTCGTCGTCATCGGCGGCGGCATCGCCGGCCTGGCCGCCGCGCACCGGCTGCTCTCCACCGGCCTGCGGGTCACGCTCCTCGAGGCGACGGACCGGGTCGGTGGCAAGCTCATGACGGGCGAGATCGCCGGTACACGGGTCGACCTCGGAGCCGAGTCGATGCTCGCGCGCCGCCCCGAAGCGGTCGAGCTCGCCCGGGCCGTCGGACTCGGTGACCGGCTCCAGCCGCCCGCCACCGCCACCGCCTCGGTGTGGACACGGGACGCGCTGCGCCCCATGCCCAAGGGCCACCTCATGGGAGTACCGGGTGACCCGGCGGCGCTCAGCGGCGTGCTCTCCCCTGCGGGTCTCGCCCGGATCGCCGAGGAACGCGAACTGACCCCCACCGCCGTCGGCGACGACGTCGCGGTGGGCGCGTACGTCGCCGACCGGCTCGGCCGCGAGGTCGTCGACCGGCTCGTCGAACCCCTGCTCGGCGGGGTGTACGCGGGCGACGCCTACCGGATCTCGATGCGGGCCGCCGTACCGCAGCTCTTCGAGGTCGTGAAGGAGGGCGGTTCGCTGCTCGACGGAGTGCGGCGGGCCCAGGAGAGGGCCGCCGCCCGGCAGCAGACGGGACCGGTCTTCCAGGGCATCGACGGCGGCATCGGCACCCTGCCCGACGCCGTGGCCGACGCCGTACGCGCCGGGGGCGCCGAGATCCTGACCCGTACGCCCGTCCTCGGCCTGACCCGGACCGCCGCGGGCTGGGACGTACGGACCGACGCCCGCGTGATCACCGCCGACGGGATCGTCCTCGCCACCCCCGCCTGGTCCGCCTCCACACTCCTCGCCGCCGAGTCCCCGGCCGCCTCCGCCGAACTGGCCGGGGTCGAGTACGCCTCGATGGCCCTGGTCACCATGGCGTTCCGGCGCTCCGACCTCGCCGCGACCGAGGCACTGCGGGGGCGCTCCGGCTTCCTCGTACCGCCGGTCGACGGCCACACGATCAAGGCGTCCACCTTCTCCAGCAACAAGTGGCAGTGGGTCGCGGACTCCGCCCCCGACCTCTTCGTCCTGCGGACGTCCGTCGGCCGGTACGGCGAGGAGGACCACCTCCACCGCGAGGACACCGAACTCGTCGACGTGTCCCTGCGCGATCTCGCCGAAGCGACCGGACTCGCGGCCACACCCGTCGAGACCGAGGTCACCCGGTGGATCGGCGGCCTCCCGCAGTACCCGGTCGGGCATCTCACCAGGGTCGCCCGCATCCGCGAGGAGGTCGCGAAGCTGCCGGCCCTCCGGGTCTGCGGCGCGGTGTACGACGGCGTCGGCATCCCCGCCTGCATCGCGAGCGCACAGCGCGCGGCGGACGAGATCACCCACGACATCGCGGGAGAGATCATCGACACCCCACCCCTGGTTCAGGGCACTCGGAGCGAGGCGGGACAATAGCCGTATGAGTGCTCCTGAGACTGCGACATCCAAGGCCCCCAACGCCGGCAAGAAGGCCAAGGACCTCAACGAGGTCATCCGCTACACGCTGTGGTCCGTCTTCAAGCTGCGCGACGTGCTGCCGCTGGACCGTGCCGGGTACGCCGACGAGGTCCAGGAACTGTTCGACCAGCTCGCGGCCAAGGACATCACCGTGCGCGGCACGTACGACGTGTCCGGGCTGCGCGCCGACGCCGACCTCATGATCTGGTGGCACGCGGAGACCGCCGACGAGCTCCAGGAGGCGTACAACCTCTTCCGGCGCACCAAGCTGGGCCGCGCCCTGGAGCCGGTCTGGTCGAACATGGCGCTGCACCGCCCCGCCGAGTTCAACAAGTCGCACATCCCGGCCTTCCTGGCCGACGAGACGCCGCGCAACTACATCAGCGTCTACCCCTTCGTGCGCTCCTACGACTGGTACCTGCTGCCGGACGAGGACCGTCGCCGCATGCTCGCGGACCACGGCAAGATGGCCCGCGGCTACCCGGACGTCCGCGCCAACACCGTCGCCTCCTTCTCCCTCGGCGACTACGAGTGGCTCCTCGCGTTCGAGGCCGACGAGCTGTACCGCATCGTCGACCTCATGCGTCACCTCCGCGCCTCCGAGGCGCGCCTCCACGTCCGCGAAGAGGTCCCGTTCTACACGGGACGTCGCAAGTCGGTCGCAGACCTGGTGGCCGGGCTCGCATAACCAGCGATTCCCGACCACCCCAACCCGGAAGATCAGACGGCGGGCACCGGCAGACTCTGCCCCGCCCGCCGTTCCAGCGACACCGGGTTCGGCTCCCGGTGCGGCGCGCAGTCCGCGCGCCGCACCGGTGTTCTTCCCGTCAGCAGGTACGTCTCCAGATGCCTGTTGACGCAGGCGTTGTTGCTGCCGCCGACGCCGTGCGAACCGGCGTCCCGCTCCGTCACGAGCGCCGCGCCGCGCAGCCGCCGCTGAAGCTCCAGGGCCCCCTCGTACGGCGTCGCCGCGTCACGCTCGGCCGCCAGGATCAGCACCGGGGGCAGCTCGTCCCACTCGGTGCCGACGTCGACCGGCTCCTGCCGGGGCGCGGGCCAGTAGGCGCACGGCAGGTTCTTCCAGGCGTTGGCCCAGGTCCCGAACGGGGCGACCCTCGCGACCGCCGTGTGGTCGCGGTCCCAGACCCGCCGGTCCGTCGGCCAGGGGGCGTCGTTGCACTGGACCGCGGTGTAGACCGCGTTGGCGTTCTCGTCGCCCTGGGCCGTCACCGCACGGGGCGACGCCTGTTCGGCCAGCGGCTGCGGGTTGCCCCGTACGTACTCCGAGAGAGCGGTCGCCCGCATCGCCCAGTAGTCGTCGTAGTACACGGCACCGAGCAGCGCGGCGTGCAGTTGCGCGGGACCGGCCTTCCCGCCCGCGGGCCGACGTGCCACGCCGGCGCGCACCGTCTCGTAACTCCGCTGCACCGCCTCGGGTGACGTTCCAAGGTGATATGTCACATCATGCTTGGCCACCCAGGTGCGGAAGTCCTTCCAGCGGGACTCGAAGGCCAGTGACTGGTCGAGGTTGGAGCGGTACCAGATCTGGTCCGGTGACGGGTCGACGGCCGAGTCGAAGACCATGCGCCGTACGTGGGAGGGGAAGAGCGTCGCGTACACCGCGCCGAAGTACGTCCCGTACGAGGCACCCATGAACGTCAGCTTCCGCTCACCCAGCGCCGCCCGCAGGACGTCCAGATCGCGGGCGTTGTTGAGCGAGGTGTAGTGCCGCAGCGCCGGACCCGCGTCGCGCGCGCAGCCCTCCGCGTACGCCTTCGCCGCCGCGATCCGCCGTTCCTTGTACGCCGGTGAGGGATGCACCGGCGCAGCGGCCGGGGCCGCGGCGAACTCGGCGGGGTCCTGGCAGGAGAGCGGCGCCGACGGCGTGACACCGCGCGGCGCGTAGCCCACCATGTCGTACGCGCGGGCGATCTTCTTCCACTCCGTCATCTCGCCGACCAGCGGGAAGGTGATGCTGGACGCGCCGGGGCCGCCGGGGTTGTAGACGAACGCTCCCTGGCGCTCGCCTGCGCTGCCGGTCGCCCGGACGCGGCTGACGACGAGTTCGATCTGCCGGCCGTACGGCGCCGCGTAGTCGAGCGGGACGGCGACGGTGCCGCAGCGGAGGAAGTCGGGCAGCATCTCCTCCTCGGGGCACGGCCCGAAGGAGATACCGGCCGCTGCCGCGCGGGCCGCGGCGACCGCGGTGCCGCGGGTCTCGGCCATGGTGGCGGCAGCGGTAGGGGCGGTGGCGGCCGTGCGGTCGAGGCCCGTGGCGGCGGGGACGGGAGCGGCCACGACCGACAGGGCCACGCACACCATGGTTCCGTACAGCGCTGCTGCTCTCACGCGCGTTCCCTTCGTACAGCCGGCGGGGCCGGTGGGCCCGGTAGGGGGCCTGCGAAGCCGAAGGGGGATGGTCGGGCGCGTGATCAGCGATGTAAAGCACCACACTGCAATGTCATATGTAATGCCCCGGATGGGTCGACCAGACCGTGTGACGGGCCGTCAGGGCCGCGCGTACCGCGGGGTCCTCGACGGCGCGCACCCCCTGCACCGCCACCGCCGCCAGCAGGTCGCGGTCCGCTCCCGATACCGGAGCGGGCAGCGAGTCCAGCCACCGCTGTCCCGACGGGGAGGCCCACGGGCTGTACGGATGGTTCTCGACCCGGGCGATCGCGAGGCAGCCCAGCGTGAGGACGAGCGGCAGCGCGAACCAGGCCGCCACCGGGCCCGCGCCACCCGGTTCCCGGCCGGGGAGGAGCAGCGCGGCGACGGCCAGCACCACGACGAACACCGCCGAGGCCCGCACCGTACGCGCCGCCGACGCGACGCCCGTGCGGGTCCCGTGCGGAACGGCCAGCCCCGCGGCGACGAGCCGGTCCGCGAGCGCGCGTACGGCGTCGGCGGCAGCCGCCGCGGCCCGTATCGGCGCGATCCGGGACTGGCCCTCCGGCCCTATGGCCCGTATGACGGTGCGTTCGACCTCGTCGCGGCCTTCCGGGTCGACGACCGTCGCCCAGCCGGTGTGGGCGAGCAGCAGCCGGCGCCGCAGATGCATGGAGACCAGCGCGAGATCGGCGACCCGGTGCGGCCCCCCGGCCAGGAAGGCCGTCTCGTAGAGATTCAGCGCGGGGTGCGCGGATTCCCGTGCGGCGGCGGGCCGAGGCGCCGCGGCGGCGGTGGCGAGGCAGAGGCGGAGGCACGATACGGCCGCCACGGCCCACGCGACCAGTAGAAACAAGACCCAGAGCATGCCGGATTTGTATGCGAGGGGCGAACGGAACGCCATGCCCTGTTCATCATGTGGAAGAGATGTGGTCCACCGGCTGGTACGCGTGGCGCGTTCTGTTCCGCGCTCAGGAGCTGCTGCCGCAGCTGGAGCCGCCGGAACTGCTGCCGCAGCTCGACCCGCTGCTGCTGCCGCAGCTCGACCCGCCGCTGCTGCTGCCGCAACTGGAGCCCCCGCCGCTGCTTCCTCCGCAGCCTGAACTGCAGCCGGCCCCGCCGGAGCCGCAACTGACGCCACCGCCCCCGCCTCCGCCGGAACTCCCGCAGCTCGCGCTGCCGGGACCGGCGCCGGCGCACCACACCGTCGGCACGAGCAGAACCGCGGAGGCGTCCGAGGAGTGCGTGTTCATGGTGGTCCGCTGCCGTCCGGTGGTCCTGACGCGCGCAGCGGCGGCCAACTGGGCCTGGAGGCCGGGATCGGGCAGCGCGCGCAGCCCGAGCGTGGCCACCAGCTGGGCGGGTGTCATCGCCTGGGCGTACGCGGCGCGGTAGCCGTCGGCCGCCCGGCGCCCCGCCTTGGTGATCCTCGCCCGCGCGGACGACGCCACGATCATGCCGATCACGGAACCGGCCAGAAGCGCGGGCAGCACCTTGACGATGAACGGGAACGGGATGTCCGAGTAGCCCTCGTGCAGAACGTACTGAAGGAACGTGAGCACCAGGGAGACCGGCAGCGCCACCATGCAGCCGACGCCCTGGACGAGGGCCCACCTGCGGCGCGGGCCGTTCGTGCCGGGGGAGACGAGGAGCCCGCGCGCCGCGAGCCCGTCGCCGGTCTCCTGCACGGCCGGGTGGCGCATCACCGCCTGCCGAAGTGTGTGCAGAGCGCCGCTCGGTGCGGCGGCCAGCTCCTGGAGAACGGCTCGTTCCACCGGGTCGCGGGCTTCGCCGCGCAGGACGGCGACGATCCCCGGACCGCCGACGGCCAGCCGTCCGTCCGTGTGCATGGCGGTCAGCGCGGTGTCCACGACCCTGGCCGGGCCGCCGTTGAGGAACGCCGCCTCGTAGAGGTCGTGCACGGGGCTGTCGGCTCCGGCGGCGGAGCGGCCCGCGGCGACGGTACGGGCGATCAGGAGCGCCGACGACACGGCGACGGCGAGTGTCAGCAGAAGGGCGAGAGCGTTCATCGGTTCACTTCCCCACGAGGGCGGCACGGGCCGCTCGGACCAGTCGTACGGAGCGGCGGGGCGGTCGGGGATCGACCTGGTCCTGCCACCAGCGGGTCAGCCGCCGCCGGGCCGCGCCGTCCGAGGGCAGTCCGTCGATCAGCAGCTGTTCCGCGAAGTCCACCGCGTCGCGACGGTACCCGTCGGACATGGGGTGGGTCCTGGCGTAGGCGAGGAAGGCGCGGCGGTAGCCGTCGCCGAGGATCTCCGGGAGTTCCGGGGCCACCTTCGCGACGACACCGGCCCGCTTGGCGGCCAGGGCCCGGCTCTGCACCCCGAGCCGCCGGTGGTCGAAGCCCTCCGGGGCGGGGGTGCCGGCGACGAGGGCCGAGAGCAGGGCGGTCTGTGCCACGGCGCTGCGGTCCCGCGCGGCCTCCGTCGCGGACGAGGTCCGTTCGGGGCGTACGGCCCCGGTGCGTACCCGGCCGCCCGGGGAGGCGGCCCTGGCGGTCACCAGGGTCGTGCGGATCGTGGTCAGTTCGTCCGCCAGCTCGGCGGCCGGCGGGAAGTCGTCGTCGCGCTCCAGCAGCACTCCCGGCGGGTCGACCCGGGAGCGCAGCTCGGCGAGGACGTCCAGCACGGGCTGCGTCACGGGGTGCGCGTGCGTGTCGTGCCAGACGCCGTCCTTCTGGACGCCGCCCGCCACATGGACGTACGCGATGGCCTCGACCGGCAGCTCGTCGAGCGCCGTCGCCGGGTCCTCGCCGCGGTTGACGTGGTTGGTGTGCAGATTGGCGACGTCGATGAGCAGCCGGACCCCGGTGCGCTCGACGAGCTCCGCGAGGAACTGCCCCTCGGTCATCTGCTCGTCCGGCCAGGAGACCAGCGCGGCGATGTTCTCCAGGGCCAGGGGCACCGGCAGCGAGTCCTGCGCGATCCGTACGTTCTCGCACAGGACGTCCAGCGCGTCCCAGGTGCGGGGCACGGGCAGCAGATGGCCCGCTTCGAGCCTCGGCGACGCGGTGAGCGGCCCCCCGCCGCGTACGAACGCGATGTGCTCCGTCACCAGCGGCGCACCGAGCAGGGTGGCCCGCGCCGCCAGGGCCGAGAGGCGGCCCGGGTCCGGCCGGTCCGCCCCGCCGAGCCCGAGCGAGACGCCGTGCGGCACGACCGTGACGCCGCGTTCCCTGAGCCGCATCAGCGCGTCCGGCGGATGGCCGGTGCAGATGTTCTCCGCGACCGCCTCGACCCAGTCGATCCCGGGCAGCGCCGCCACGGCGTCGGCGATCTCCGGCCGCCAGCCGATCCCGATTCCCAGCTTCATGTGTGTCCCCCTCGGTCCGCTCTGCAGGGGTGATGGCCCCGGCGGGCGGTCGTGAATCCGAACAGGGGGACGTTCAGAGCTTGATTTGAGGTTCCCCGCGTGCCCCCTGTCAGGGCATCGGCATCATTGTGGGGGGTACCGGACGTGAGGTGAACGACTGGTCCCCGGTCGGCGTGACCGGCACCGGAACCTGCGGCACCGCGCCGCCGGACGACACGGGCGGTCCCGAGGGAGTGGCCGTCGAGGAGCCCGCGGCCTCGCGTGCCAGGCCGTCGAAGTCGACGAAGCCGGTGCCCTCCAGCATGGTGATGTGATCGAGCACCGTCTGGTTGGCGTCCGAGGCCAGCTGCCGTATCAGCGAGTTGCGGGTGGTGTGCCGCACCTGGGCGATCAGCGCGAAGACCTTCCCGTGCGCGGCCCGCAGCAGATTGGCGAACTTCCGCTCGTACTCCTCGCCGCTCGCCGCCGTGAGCTCCCGCAGCCAGCCCTGCTGCTGCTCGGTGGGCTGGTTCGGCAGTTCCATCCCGAGCTTCGCCGCCACGTCCCGGGCCCTCCGGTCCAGATCCGTGTGGCCCACCACGAGGTGGTCCCCGGCGGCCTTCGTCGCCTCGCTCGGGGCCCGCTGGATCGCCTGCTGCCCGGCGGGCAGCTCCCACAGCCCGGCGAGCCGCACCTTGACCAGGAACTCCCGGTCGGTCGCGGAGAGCGGGCCCCACTGGGTGGCGACGCTCGACGCGTTGAGATTCGCCTCGCCGGTGCCCGAGCGGTCGGCGTACGACCAGACGGGGAAGGCGAGCGCGCCGAGCGTGGCGACAAGTGCCGCGATGATGAGGGCCGTTCCGTTGATGCGTCGCAACAAGATGTCTCCCGGGCCGATGCGTGACAGCGTCGAATCAACCGCCAACTGATTCGCCGTGCAGGCTACTTGGCGGTAATGCCGGTACGGCAGTATCGGGAGGTACGTAAGTGTGCGCAGGGATGTTCAGTCAGCGGCGCAGTGCGGGATGGTCGGCGACCACCGTGCAGGACCCCGGCGCGATCTCGGTGAACCCGGCGTCACGCACCACCGGCAGTCCGCTCAGGGTGAGTTCCCGCCAGCGGGCCGCGTCCGGAGTGGCGACCGAGAGCGGGAAACCGGCCTCGCGCCACGCCTTGCGCTCCGTCTCCGACAGCTCCCACCAGGCGAGCTGGGCGCCGTGCCCGGCCTGGGCCATGGTCTTGCCGGCGGACATGTCCAGGTCGGGGTTGAGCCAGAGCACCGGGCCGGCCGGATCGGGCGCGGCCGGCGGCTCGGGGTCGTCCAGGTCCGTGCCCGACACCTGGAGTTTGGCCAGTTCCTTGGGCCAGCCGTCCAGGGGCACCGGCGGGAACACCCGCACCTCGGCGCTGTCGCCCGTGACCGTGATCCCGGGCAGCGCGGACGCCTTGCGCCACTCCGCGCCGCGTGCCCGGCGCACCACCTTGCGGATCCGGG
Organism: Streptomyces sp. NBC_00234; assembly: GCF_036195325.1. Classification (NCBI taxonomy): domain Bacteria; kingdom Bacillati; phylum Actinomycetota; class Actinomycetes; order Kitasatosporales; family Streptomycetaceae; genus Streptomyces; species Streptomyces sp. NBC_00234. The sequence goes on from NZ_CP108101.1 coordinate 6,361,650, forward strand.
CGTCCTGCCAGTCCCGCATGACCCGGGCCCACTCGCCCTCGTCGAGCGAGCGTTCGTCGGAGAGGATCGTGAGCACCGCACGGGCGGCGGTCCGCAGGGCGTCGGTACGGGCCGGGGGCGCCGTCTTCTCGATGTGCACCACCAACGGCAGGACGTACTGCGGTGCCTCGTCGCGGTCGGTCGGCTCCGTACGGAACGGACTGTCCACGGGAAGGGGCACGGCCCCGGACGCGGCGGGGGACTCGGATGCGGGGATGTCGTTGCTGCTCACCCGCCCAGTCTGCCAGGCGCCCGGAAAACGCTTCTTGGCGGAACGAAACGCTCCGGGTGAGGATGCACGGCATGAAGAGCGATCTTTTCTCCAGCGAGCACATGGTCCAGCAGGCGACCGTCCCCGGCATGACCCTGCAGAACAGCAAGTCCATCAAGTACGCGGTCAACGGTGAGATGCACGCGCGCCAGGGCTCGATGATCGCCTTCCGCGGCAGTCTCCAGTTCGAGCGCAAGGGCCAGGGCATCGGCGGCATGCTCAAGCGCGCGGTCACCGGCGAGGGACTGGCGCTCATGGCGGTCCGCGGCCAGGGCGAGGCGTGGTTCGCCCACGAGGCGGCGAGCTGTTTCATCGTGGAGATGGAGCAGGGCGACGTCCTGACCGTCAACGGCCGCAACGTCCTCTGTTTCGACGCGACCCTCTCGTACGAGATCAAGACCGTGAAGGGCGCCGGAATGACCGGCGGCGGCCTCTTCAACAGCGTCTTCAGCGGATACGGCAAGCTCGGACTCATATGTGAGGGGCAGCCGCTGGTGATCCCCGTCACGGCGCAGCAGCCGGTGTACGTCGACACGGACGCGGTCGTCGGCTGGAGCGAGCAGCTCACGACGTCCCTGCACCGCTCGCAGAGCTTCGGCTCGATGGTGCGCGGCGGCTCGGGCGAGGCCGTCCAACTGATGCTCCAGGGCGAGGGGTTCGTCATCGTGCGGCCGAGCGAGGCCAAGCCCGAGAAGGCGTCGTCCAGCTGAATCTGCGAGGAGTGGGCCGCCGGTACGGCCTCGGCGGCCCCTGGGTCCTGCGCGGGGTCGATCTCGACCTGCCCGCGGGGGCCCTGGTCCGGATCGAGGGGGCCAACGGCACCGGGAAATCAACCCTGTTGCGTCTGCTCGCGGGGATCGAGGCGCCGAGCGAGGGGCGGATCACCGGCCGGGTGCCGCGCACGTCGTACGTCCCCGAGCGCTTCCCGGTGGACCTGCCGTTCGGTGCGGCCGACTACCTCGTCCACCTCGGCCGCGTCCAGGGCCTGCGCACCGCCGAGGCGCGCAGGAGTGCCGAGGCGTGGCTCGTGCGGTTCGGGGCGGCCGAGTACGCCCGGACGCCCTTGGCGGAGCTCTCCAAGGGCACCAGCCAGAAGGTGGCCGTCGCCCAGGCGCTCCTGGCCGCACCGGGGCTCCTCGTCCTGGACGAGGCATGGACCGGCCTGGACGCCGCGGCCCGCGAGGAACTGGACCGGGCCGTCGTCGAACGCGTCGCGGCCGGCGCCACCGTCGTCTTCGTCGACCACGACCCGCGCCGCCTCGCAGGAGCGGCCGGCGCCGTCCACCGGGTCGAGGGTCACTCCGTGGTCCCGGTGCGCGAGCCCGCGGCGGACACCGTCGTACGGCCCGAACCGCACATCCGCATCGAGGCCGAGGGCAGTCCGGGAGCAGCCCTGCCGCCCGGACTGCCGGGCGCACCCGCGCGGACGCCCGGGCCCGCCGGGACCCTGCACCTCACGGTCGGTGCCGCGCACTCGGACGATCTGCTGCGGGCGCTCCTCGCGGCCCGCCCGCCCTGGCACATCCGGCGGCTGTCGCCCGTGCCGGAGACCGGACGTACGGGAAGCACCCCCGAACCGTCCGCCGGTCGCTCCGCCCCAGGGCTCCGGAAGGACTGACATGACCGCCCTGCTCCGGTACCAGACCGCCCTGCTCCTGCGCTCGCAGCGCTGGCTCGCCCCCGTCCTCCTGTACGCGGCGTTCCTCGGCGTCGGCGTCCGGTCGGGGCAGCCCGTGCTGGACTCGCTCGGCTACGCCGCAGCCGCTCTGCTGCCCGTCGCCGCCTGGCTCGTCCGGCTCTGTGTCACCCAGGAACCGCCCGCCGCCCGGACCGTCGCCGCGGCCGTCGCGGGACCGCGAAGGCTCCATCTCGCCACGCTCCTCGCGGCCTTCGGATGCGCGGCGGCCCTGGGCGCCGCGGCCACCGCGCTCGTGCTGCTGGTCAGCAGCCCCGTCGGCAACGACCGCACGGCCGCCGTCCCCGTGGCCGGGGCAGCATGGGCCGGACTCCTCGCCGCCCTCTGCTGCGCCCTGGTGGGCACGGCCGTCGGGGCCCTCTGCGCCAGGCCGCTGCTGCTCGCCCGCGGCTGGTCCGTCGCCGCCACCGTGCTCGGCTGCCTGCTCGCCCTGGTCGCCGCCGGCTCACCGGCGAGGTACGCGGTGACCGCGCTGGTCTCCGGTTCGCGGACCGGGGCGGTCGACGTGCCCGTCCTGCCGCTGCTCGCCGCCGTGGTCCTCGCCGCCGGGGCCGCCGCCCTTGCCGCCTGCCTCGTTCCACGGCGCGGGTGAGTAGGCTCGTACGCATGGACGATTCGTACTGCGAGCCTCCTGCGCCGCCCAAGCCCGTGGTCACCGGCGCGGACGTGGGCCCTCCGTTCGCCGAATGCGTACTGTGCCGCAAGCCGACCGAGTATCCCGAGTCGGCCAAGGGCATCACCCTGTGCCCGGTGTGCGAGTGGCAGGAAGCGAGCCGCAGGGCCTGCTCCGGCTGAGCCGCCGGGCGCTCAGCCCCGCATCAGCTCGGAGACCTTCACGAAGCGGTAGCCGCGCCTGCGCAGCTCCGGCACGACCCGCCGCACCGCTTCGGCGGTCACGGGCGCGGCGCTGCGCGTGCAGTGCATGACCACGAGCGATCCCGGCGTCACCCCGTCCAGCACCTGTTCCGCCACCGCGTCCGCGTCCTTCGCGAACGCGTCACCGCTGACGACGTCCCACTGCACAGCCGTCACCTTCTCCGACGCCAGGGTGCGCAGCGCCGCGTCGTCGTAGCAGCCGCCGGGGAAGCGGAAGTACGGGACGACGTTGCGCGCCCCCGCCTTCCGGAACGCGGCGAAGGCCCGGCGCACGTCGTCGCGCATGTCCGCCTCCTCGACGACCGGCAGGCCGTAGCAGGGGGACGTGAAGGCGTAGTGGCGGTACGAGTGGTTGGCGATCTCGAACAGCGGATCGGTGCCGATGGACCTTGTCTGCGCCGGATACTCCTGCGCCCACCGGCCCGTCATGAAGACCGTCGAGGGGACCTTCAGCCGGCGCAGCAGCGCGATCAGTTCCGGGTTGTCGAAGTGTTCGCCCGAGGCGGCGCGCGCCCCCTGATCCGCGGTCATGTCCGCGTCGAAGGTCAGCGCCACCACCTTGCCGTGGGTCCCGGCGCCTGCCGTCCCTGCGCGCGGGCCGCGCAGGAAGACCGGGGTCAGTCCGGCGGGTCCCGGTGCCATGGTGGGCGGCTTCCGTCCGGCGGGCGGTGACGCGAGCGCGCCGGCCGGAGCGGAAGGGGCCGCCGGGGAGCGCGAGGGGGTCGCCGGGGAGTGCGAGGGGGCGTGTGCCGCGGTCCGGGGGCCGTCGGTACGCGGGCCCTCCGAGCTTCCGCACCCGAGGAGGCCGCTTCCGAGTACCGCCCCCAAAACGGTCAGATTATTCATTTTCCGTACAAAATGGGTCACTCTCGGAACGTAACCGATCACTCTGCGGAGAGCCGCCCGGCGGCGCCCACGCGCTGCGGGCGACCCCCGGATTCACTCCGCTGTCGACGCCTTGACGGCCCCCGCCTGTGCGGGAACGGCGGCCACGGGCGCCGCTGCGGCATCCGGCGCCGGCTCGGGTGCGTCCGGCACCCGCGCGGGGGAGTCGGTCACCGGCTCTGCGGCTGCGGGCTTCTCCCGGCCCCAGGAGGTGTGGTGGAACAGGAGGTTGAGCAGGAACGCGGCGAACGCGGCGCTCGTGATGCCGCTGCCCACCACGATCTGTGCCCAGGACGGGAAGCCGTCGTAGATGCCCTCGGAGACCTCCGGGAGCAGACCCACCCCGAGCGCCACGGCGGCGATCGTCATGTTGTGCCCCTGGTCGAGATCGACCCGGCGCAGCGTGTTCACGCCGACCATGGTGACCGTGGCGAACAGCACCAGGCCCGCCGCCCCGACCACCGGACCCGGCAGCGCGGCCACCAGTTCGCCGAGCCGGGGGATCAGGCCGAGGACGACCAGCATGCCGCCGGCCACCGCGGTGACGTAGCGGCTGGAGACCTTCGTCAGCCGGATGAGGCCGATGTTCTGGGTGAAGACGGTGTCCATGAAGGAGTTCATCGTGCCGCCGAGGACACCGGAGAGACCGTCGGCGGCGAGCCCCCGGGCCAGGTCCTTGTCGGTGACGGGCCGTCCGGTGGACTCGCCCACCGCCATCATCGTGGCGGTCGACTCGGTGAAGATCACCAGCATCACGACGCACATGGAGATGACCGCCGACGGCGGGAACTCCGGGGCGCCGAAGTGGAACGGGGCCGCGAGGCCCACCCAGTCCGCCCCCGAGACCCCGGAGAAGTCCGTCAGGTCCAGCGGGATCGCCACCAGGGTGCCCAGGACGAGCGAGACCAGCACGCCGATCTGCCCGGCGAAGCCCCGGACGAAGCGGGCGAACAGCACGATGAACAGGATGACGCCCGCCGCCAGCGCGAGCCGGGTGGTCGACGCGTAGTCGGCCGCCTCCGGGTCGTTGCCGGTGATCAGCCCCGCGGCCACGCCGATCAGCGAGAGCCCGACGACCGTGATCACCACACCGCTCACCAGCGGCGGGAAGAAGCGCACGAGCCGGGCGAACGGCACGGCTATCAGCAGTCCGAAGAGGCCGGCGGCGAGCATCGATCCGTAGACCGCCTGCATGCCGTACTCGCCCGCGATCAGGATCATCGGGGTCACCGACGCGAAGGTCGCACCGGTCACGATCGGCAGCCTGATGCCGAAGACCTTCCCGATGCCGAGGCTCTGGATCAGCGTGATCAGACCGGCGACGAGGAGATCGGCGTTGATCAGCAGGCCGATGGTGGAGGTGGACAGCCCGGCCGCCGCACCGAAGACCAGCGGCACGGTGACACAGCCGGTGTACATGATCAGGACGTGCTGGAACCCGAAGACCGCCAGCTTCCCCAGGGGAGGCCGGCGGTCCACGGGATGCGCGGCTCGAACCTGCGGTGAATCGTCCATGACATGCCCTCCGGTGCTGGTCAGTCCAGTGGAGAGCATTGAGCCAGGCGTTCTTTGAGGGCGTGCGGCCGTGGGATTACGCCGCTGTTACGGGGGCCGGGGGCGGGATCATGTGGTCCCGCCCCCGGCCCGCGCGGCTCAGCCGGTCAGTGCCAGGGCCCCGTCACGGCGAAGGTCGTCCCCGGCGTGTAGCAGTTCAGATACATCGTCAGACCGTCCGGCGAGAAGGTCACTCCGGCGAACTCGCCCCACTCCGGCTCCTCCGGGGTTCCGGTGTTCTGCCGGCCGCGCGCCATCGTGTACACCTCGCCCCGCCGGGTCACCCCGAGGACGTACTGCGCCCCGTTGCCGTCCTCGCACACCATCAGACCGCCGTCGGCGGAGAGACAGATGTTGTCGGGGGACTCGCCGGGCAGCTGGATGTCCGTCTCCGGGCCGAAGACGACCACCAGCGTGAGACGGCGCCGCTTCGGCTCGTAACGCCACACCTGCCCGTAGTGGTCGGCGGACGACCCCTCCGAGCTGCGCGCGAAGCTGGAGACGAAGTAGACCGAGGACCCGCCCCAGTAACAGCCCTCAAGCTTCTGGGCGTGCGTGATGCCCTTCGGGCCGAAGTCCTGGAGCCGGATCGGGGTCTCGGCCGCCAGCGGATCGGGTACGGGCACCCACTCGACCCCGCCGAAGCTCGCCCCGGTCTCCTGCACGGCGGAGAGGTCGGGCACGCCTGGCACCCGCATGGCCTCCAGCGCGCCGCCCGCCCGCAGCGAGCCCCGGCCGCCCAGCGGCTTCTCGGGCAGGAACCGGTAGAAGAGCCCGAACGGCCGCTGGAACGCGTCCTCCGTCTCGTACACGATCCCGTTCGACGGATCGATGGCGACGGCCTCGTGCTGGAAGCGCCCCATCGCGGTCAGCGGTACGGCTCCGGTACGGCGCGGATCGGCGCCGTCCACCTCGAAGACGAAGCCGTGGTCCTTGGTGTAGCCGTTGGTGCCGGCCTTGTCCTCGGTCTCCTCGCAGGTCAGCCAGGTGTTCCAAGGGGTCGGGCCGCCCGCGCAGTTCACCGCCGTACCCGCGATGGCGACGCGTTCACCGAGGACCGCGCCGCGGCTGTCGAGCTCCAGGGCCGTACAGCCGCCCTTTCCCATCGGGTCGTAGGTGAGGCCGTCGACGGTGGGGACCCCGAGTGCGGCGGTGGCCCGGTTCTCGTGGTTGCGAACGAGGTGGACACGGCCGCGGTGCCCCTGGAAGGCGGCCATTCCGTCGTGGTTGCCGGGGACGACGCCCTCACCGGAGCGCAGCTCGTCGCCCTGCCGGGAGAGCACCCGGTAGCGGAACCCCTTCGGCAGATCGAGCAGGCCGTCCGGGTCGGGGACGAGAGGGCCGTAACCGCTGTGGCCCACCGCGGCGGAGGTGCCCGCGAAGAGTTCGGAGAAGGCTCCGGCGAAGGTGATCGAGACGGCGGCTGCACCGCCCCCGGCCAGGACCTGACGTCGTGTTGCGGGTCGTCGTGATGCTGATGACATGAGGCAACTCCCTGTTGGCGGACAGGTGAAGTGACCCGCATGTGTGTACCACGCGTATGGCCGCGCGGGAACCATGCGGGCCACTGAGCCTCATGGTGGCGCCTGGGACATCAGTGGTCCGAGGGGCCCGTGCGATCAGACCAGGGACGCCGAAAGAGTGATCGTCGTACCCGTCAGGGCCTGGCTGACCGGGCAGTTCGCCTTGGCGTCCTCGGCGGCCTTCACGAAGCCCGCCTCGTCGAGCCCGGGCACCTCGCCCTGGACGGTGAGGTGGATGCCGGTGATGCCGGTGCCCGGCTGGAACGTCACCTCGGCCTGGGTGTTCAGCCGGGTCGCCGTGGTGCCGGCCTTGGCCAGGCCGTTCGAGAGGGCCATCGAGAAGCAGCTGGAGTGCGCTGCGGCGATGAGCTCCTCCGGGCTGGTCTTGCCGTTCGCCTTCTCCGCGCGCGACGGCCAGGAGACCGCGTACTCGCCGATGCCGGAGGAGTCGAAGGTGACGACGCCCTCGCCCTCGATCAGGTTGCCTTCCCAGACCGTGTGCGCCTGACGCGTGGTAGCCATGCTGGATCCCTTCGAACGGTGTGCTCGCGGTGGTGCCGGACGTACGTGATTCTCGCGTAGGCGGTGCCGCCGCGAGGCGTTACGCCCTCGAACCTACTGCGCCACCAGTCCCTTTGCGTCACGCGCCAGCGCCGTCAGCCGGGAGATGGCCCGGAAGTACTTCTTTCGGTACCCGCCGTTCAGCATCTCTTCGCTGAACAGCTTGTCGAAGGGGAGTCCCGAGGCGAGCACCGGGACCTCGCGGTCGTAGAGCCGGTCCGCGAGCACCACGAGCCGCAGCGCCGTCGACTGGTCCGGCACCGGCTGCACATCGGTGAGACAGACCGCGCTGAGCCCGTCCGTCATCGCCCCGTACCGGCTCGGGTGGACCCGGGCCAGGTGGTCGAGCAGACCGGGGAAGTCGTCGAGGGCGGCGCCCGGCGTGGCGTACGCGGCCTTGGTGACCTGCTCGTCGGAGTATGGCGCCGGAGCCTCGGGCAGCCCGCGGTGGCGGTAGTCCTCGCCGTCGATCCGCAGCGGCCGGAAGTGCGAGGAGAGCCCCTGGATCTCGCGGAGGAAGTCGGCGGCGGCGAAGCGGCCCTCGCCGAGCTTGCCGGGCAGGGTGTTGGAGGTGGCGGCCAGCGCGACCCCCGCCTCGACCAGCCTGCTGAGCAGCGAGGACACCAGCACCGTGTCGCCCGGGTCGTCGAGTTCGAATTCGTCGATGCAGAGCAGCCGGTGCCCGCTGAGGGTCTGCACGGTCTGCTGGAAGCCGAGCGCGCCGACCAGATTGGTCAGCTCGACGAACGTGCCGAACGCCTTGAGCGAGGGGGCCGCGGGCGTGGCGTGCCAGAGGGAGGCCAGCAGATGGGTCTTGCCGACCCCGTAACCGCCGTCGAGATAGACCCCGCGTGGCCCGGTCGGAGCAACGGGCGCCTTCCGGCCGAACCACTTCCGCTTACCGCTCCCGGTGGCGTGCGCGCCGCCGAGGCCGCCCGCGAAATCGCTCAGGACCCTGACCGCCTCGCTCTGGCTCGGCTGGTTCGGATCGGGGACGTACGTATCGAAGCGCACCGAATCGAAGCGCGGCGGCGGCACCATCTCGGCGACCAGACGGTCGGCGGGAACGCGCGGCTCACGGGCGCACAGGGACAGCGGGGCCGCTTCAGCTATGGGGCTCTGCCCCGGAACGGCGGTGGATGACGACACAACTCGCCACCTTAAGGGCCATGCCAGACTGCATCACATGCGACGCCTGCTCCCTGTGACGGACCTGACAACCGACGAGACCGGCCGGGCCGCCGGTGCGACCTCCCCGACGACCGCGGCCGACGACCGCGAGTGGAGTCTCGAACAGCTGGCCGAGGCGTACGCGTATCCGGAGGGGGGCGGTCCGTGGCTGCGCGCCAACATGGTCTCCACCCTGGACGGCGCCGCCCAGCACGACGGCCGCTCCCAGGGCATCTCCTGCGCGAGCGACATGAGGATCTTCGGCACGCTGCGCGGGCTCGCCGACGCGGTGGTGGTCGGCGCGGAGACCGTACGTCTGGAGGGATACCGCCCGGCCAGGGCCCGGGAGGCGTTCGCCGCGCGCCGTGCGGCGGCCGGCCAGGGCCCGGCCCCCGCGATCGCCGTGGTGAGCGCGAGCCTGGACCTGGACTTCTCGCTTCCGCTCTTCGCCTCGCCCCTTGTCCCGACCCTGGTCCTGACCGGTGCGGGGGCCCCGTCCGACCGCATCCAGGAGGCCCGGCAGGCGGGCGCCGAGGTGGTCGTCGCCGGGGAGGGCTCCGCGGTCGCTCCCGAACGTGCGGTCCGCGAGCTGGCCGCCCGCGGTCTCACCCGGCTGCTGACGGAGGGCGGGCCCCGGCTGCTCGGCCAGTTCGTGGCGGCCGACGCGGTGGACGAGCTCTGTCTGACCGTCTCCCCGATGCTGTCGGCCGGGGACGCGCAGCGGATCGCGGTCGGCCCCTCGGTGGGTGTGCCGGAACGATTCGTCCTGGCGTCGATGCTGGAGGAGGACGGGTTCCTCTTCACTCGGTACCGTCGTGATCGATCTCGTTGACACGGGATCTGACAAGTAACGGAATTTCCCGTTCCGGTTAGCTCCGGATGGGCACACTTACTTCTGCAGACCCCGTGCCAGCGCGGGGAAGGATGGTTTCAGCAGCGGCCGTGACGGTCGATGAGACAAAGCGGAAGGGCGCCTGTCGTGTTCACAAGCGTTTTGATGATCGAGAAGCCCCTCACCCCGGAGGACGTGGACTTCGTCACCACCCTCCACGGCGAGGAGCGGATCTCGTTCGTCGTACTGATGCAGCCGCGGGGCGACCAGGCCGACGTACTCCTGCGCGCGATCGACGACGTGGCCATCGGAGAACTCAAGGAAGCGACCCGCGAGGGTGAGGAGCCGGAGGGCAGAGCCGCCCGGGAGCCCGCCGAGATCGCCCTGGAGTTCTCGCTCCGGGCGCTGCGCGAGGCCGGCTCGGACGCCGTCGGACAGGTGGTCGAGGACCACCCCCTCGACAAGCTCAAGACCGTCGTCGACGAGTCGAGCGCGGACGAGGTCATCGTCCTGACCGCACCGCACTACGTGGAGGAGTTCTTCCACCGGGACTGGGCCTCCAGGGCCCGCCACAAGGTCGGCGTACCGGTGCTCAAGCTCTTCGCGCACAGCGAATAGGCTGGGGGACCGTTACTAGCCTCGACCCTGGGAGACACGCGCATGGCACCCGGAATTCCTGCCGCCCTTGAACGGCCGCACTTCATCGGCATCGGCGGCGCCGGAATGTCGGGCATCGCGAAGATCCTCGCCCAGCGGGGCGCGAAGGTGGCGGGCAGCGATTCCAAGGAGTCCGCCACCGCCGGAGCGCTGCGGGCGCTGGGGGTGACCGTCCACATCGGCCACGCCGCCGGTCATCTGGCCGACGACGCCACCTGTGTGGTCGTCTCCAGCGCCATCCGCTCCGACAACCCCGAGCTGGTCCGCGCCGCCGAGCTCTCGGTCCCGGTCGTGCACCGCTCCGACGCCCTCGCCTCCCTGATGGAGGGCCTGCGCGCGATCGCCGTCGCCGGCACGCACGGCAAGACGACCACCACGTCGATGCTGGCCGTCGCCCTGTCCGAGCTGGGCCTCGACCCCTCGTACGCCATCGGCGGCGACCTGGAGGGTCCCGGCACCAACGCCAGGCACGGCGAAGGCGAGATCTTCGTCGCCGAGGCCGACGAGAGCGACCGCAGCTTCCAGAAGTACGACCCCGAGGTCGCGATCGTCCTCAACGTCGAGCTGGACCACCATGCGAACTACGCCTCGATGGACGAGATCTACGACTCCTTCGAGACGTTCGTCGGCAAGGTCGTCCCCGGCGGCACCCTCGTCGTCTCCGCCGACCAGGCAGGCGCCGTCGAGCTCGTCCAGCGGGTCCGCGACATCTCCTCCCTGAAGGTCGTCACCTACGGCTCCGCGCCGACCGCCGACGTACGCGTCCACAAGGTCACCCCGCGCGGCCTGACCAGCGAGGTCACGGTCGTCCTCAACGGGAAGTACCTCACCTTCACCGTCTCCGTGCCCGGCAGCCACTACGCCCACAACGCGGTCGCCGCACTCGCCGCCGGTGTCGCCCTCGGCATCCCCGCCCACAACCTCGCCTCGGCCCTCGGCAAGTACACCGGGGTCAAGCGGCGCCTCCAGCTCAAGGGCGAGGCGGCCGGCGTCCAGGTCATCGACTCGTACGCACACCACCCCACCGAGATGACCGCCGACCTCGAAGCCATGCGCGGCGCCGCGTCCGACGCCCGCCTCCTGGTCGTCTTCCAGCCCCACCTCTTCTCCCGCACCCAGGAACTGGGCACCGAGATGGGCCAGGCCCTCGCGCTCGCCGACGCCTCCGTGGTCCTCGACATCTACCCGGCCCGCGAGGACCCGATCCCCGGCATCACCAGCACCCTGATCATCGACGCGGCCCGGGCCGCGGGAGCCGACGTCCTCGCCGTCCACGACAAGACGACGATCCCCGAGGTCGTCGCGGGAATGGCCAAGCCCGGTGACCTCGTTCTCACCATGGGGGCGGGCGACGTCACGGACCTCGGCCCGCAGATCCTGGACCACCTGTCGAGCTGAGGGAGCCACTGTGGCGTACGACATCGAGAAGCCGGACGAGCAATGGCGGGCGGAGCTGTCCCCCGCCGAGTACGCCGTGCTGCGCCAGGCCGGCACCGAGCCCGCCTTCAGGGGCGAGTACACCGACACGAAGACCGAGGGCGTCTACTCCTGCCGGGCGTGCGGCGCGGAGCTGTTCCGCTCCGACACGAAGTTCGACTCGCACTGCGGCTGGCCGTCCTTCTACGACCCGAAGGACACCGAAGCGGTCGAGCTGATCAAGGACAGCAGCCACGGCATGGTCCGCACCGAGGTGCGCTGCGCCCGGTGCGGTTCGCACCTGGGGCACGTCTTCGAGGGCGAGGGCTATCCGACGCCCACCGACCAGCGGTACTGCATCAACTCGATCTCGCTGACCCTGGCTCCCGACGGGAGCTGAGCGGGACCCGCTTCCGGCGCCCCGGGATCAGTCCTCTTCGGGGGCCTCGGGGCGCAGCAGCGGATGGACGACTCCGGGGAAGACCCGGACGCGGACGACCGGCTCGGCCGAGCCGCCCTGGATGACCGTCTCGGCGACGCCCCAGGGGCGGCCGGTCAGCTGCACGGTCAGGGTGTACGAGGACGGGCAGCCGGTGCACTCGTAGCGGTCGGCCCAGGTCTCCACGTCCGTGACACTGCCCGGGTACCGCTTCACGTGCAGGTGCCTGGCGTGGCAGTGGTCGCACTTCTCGCCCGGCTCACAGGTCCCGCCGCACGGACAGGGGACGTCCAGGGAGTCGGCGGGGCGCCAGCGCTGCACGAGCACGGCTTCCCGGGTCTGACCCATGTCCTTCATGGCCTTGAGGTTCCGGGCCGCGACGTTGTACGACTCGCCGGTGGCGGCCATCCGGTCCCGGATCACGTCCTTGCGTCCGCGGTTGGTCGTCATGTGTTCCTCCTGGGTGTACGCAGCCCGCCAGGAGGCCCACGAAATCGTTCTCCCTACGGTACCTGTCGCACCGCGGCCGATCCGACCGGGCAGTGCGGCGCCACCGGATTGGATCTGACGTTCGGGAGCGGCGGCCGGAAGCCGGACGGAGCCCGGCGCCCCGGCCGAGGCGGAGGCCGGGGCGGCGGAGTCCGCCGCCGCGGCCGGTTCGGCGCCGCCGCCTGCGGGGCAGGACGACGAGGGACAGCCCGAGAACTGACGCGTCACCGGGGAAAGGAACACCACGATGGCAACGCCTCTGTCCGCCGACAAACTGCTCAAGGCGCTCCGAGACGAAGGTCTGCATGTCGTCGAGCACCGAAGCTGGCGCACGCACAACCGCAACCACAAGGGTCCGTGGGGGCCCACGCACGGGGTGATGATCCACCACACCGTGACCTCGGGCACCCAGAACTCCGTGGACATCTGCTACGACGGCCATTCGACCCTGCCGGGTCCGCTGTGCCACGGAGTGATCGCCAAGGACGGCTCGGTCCACCTGGTCGGCAACGGCCGCGCCAACCACGCCGGACTCGGCGACGACGACGTCCTGCGCGCGGTGATGAACGAGTCCGCGCTGCCCGCCGACAACGAGGCCAACACCGACGGCAACCGCTCCTTCTACGGCTTCGAGTGCGTCAACCTCGGCAACGGCACGGACCCGTGGCCGGCCGCCCAGCTGGAAGCCATCGAGAAGGCGGCGGCGGCGATCTGCCGGGCACACGGCTGGACGCATCGCTCCGTGATCGGTCATAAGGAGTGGCAACCGGGGAAGATCGACCCGCGCGGGTTCACGATGGATTCGATGCGCAGCCGGATCAAGGCACGTCTCGGCGGCAGCCCCGACGGCCCGTCGAAGCCCCCGGCGACGTACGAGCCGTTCCCCGGAGCCGCGTTCTTCCGGGCAGGCCGTCGCAGCCCGGTCATCACGGCGATGGGAAAGAGACTGGTGGCCGAGGGCTGCGGACGGTACGCGGTCGGCCCGGGCCCGGACTGGTCGGAGGCCGACCGTACGTCGTACGCCGCGTGGCAGCGGAAACTGGGCTTCTCGGGGAGCGACGCGGACGGCGTCCCGGGCAAGTCGAGCTGGGACAGGCTCAAGGTGCCCAACGTCTGATCCGCCCTACCCTGCCCCGGCCGGCCGTCACCTCGGAGAGAGACGGCCGGCCGGGGCGGAAGGCCGGGATCAGTCCCGTGACGTGCCGTGGACCGTGCGCACGCCCGGTGCCGTGGGCGCGGGGATCTCCAGCAGTCCCTTGTCGGCGGAGCTCGCCGGGGCGTCGGCGCCCACCGGGGTGCTGGTCATCGGCCGCGCGGCGGCGCACCGCTGCTTCTCCGACTCGGACATCGGGCCGGTCCGCTGGAGGATGCGGTCCGGGACCGCGCGGGACGGGCCGTCGATGACGGCGTGCAGCCGGTAGTCCTCCTTGTTGGAGAGGAACCAGCCCTCGATCCGTTCCCGGCTCGGCTGGAGCTCCACCCAGCTCACCTCGCCCGGCTGGATCTTCTCCTCGATCTCGCGCCGGTCGCTGGAGAACCACTGCCAGGGCCGCTGCCAGCCCTTCTCGTAGGCCAGCGCGAACTGCGTCGCCATCGGACGTTCCTTGAGGCGCTTCTTGTCCTCGTCGCGGTCCCCGGTGCTGGGCAGCCTGGCCACCTCCCCGAGGGCGAGTCCCGCGTCCACGTAGGTCTGCGCGATGCTGTCGTGGGAGCGCTCGGCGTAGCTGAGGACCCGGGTGTGTTCCAGCGGGTTGCGGGTGCAGTTGACGAACGCCTCGCCGATCACGCGCGCCTGGCCGTAGTAGCGGAACGACATCCGGTCGTCGGGCTTGAAGACGCACGCGTTCTCGCCGTTGCAGGACGCTGCGGCGTTGTGCAGGGTCTTCTCGCGCTCGTTGCCCTTGTACGCCTCCGAGCGCTCCAGGTTCGTCCGGGACACCGTCTTGTCCAGGCTGGGCGGTGCCTCCGCCGCGCGCACCCTGGCGATCATCGGTGAACAGGTCACATGCGTACGGGAGTCGGTGACCTTCGAGGTGAAGGTGAGCAGCGGTTCGTTCTCGGTGGCGGTGAACTCGTAACTCCGCGCGGTCCAACGGCCGGGCCCCGCCTTGCCCTTGGTGCGGCCGGGGTCGCTCGCGGTGGTGACCTCGCGGACCGTCCCGCCGGTGCCCTCCACGGTGTACGGCTGGCCGTCGGCGACCTGTTCGGGGGTGCATTCCTTGGAGACGGCCGGGCTGTCCTCGTACGTGACCGTGATCTTGGCCCCGGTGCGTACGCCGCGCAGGCGCTGGTGGAGGGAGTTGCCGTCCTTCTGGAGCGCGACGCCGTGGGCGTTGTCGGTGCGGCCGGAGGCGGACGGCGCGTAGCGCTGATTGGCCCCGGTCCAGACGTCGATGCCGACGGTGGTGGGGCCGTCCCCCTTCACGGCGGGATCGGCGAAGTCGCCGTTGAGGACGGGAACGGACTGGGAGGGGGCGGCGGCACCGGCGGGGGCGGCGCCGAGCACGGCCGGCAGGGCGAACCCGGCGACACCGAGCGCGGCCAGGGTGCGGAGGGGGAGTGACATGAGGGCTCCTGGGGGCGGGTGTCAGCGCTGGGCGGGCAGCAGGGTGTCTTCATGCGTCGGCAGTGCGCCGCGGGGGACGAGCCCCTGGGCCGGGACCTCGCGCAACTCGGGCTGCGCGGATCGGCCGTTGTCACCGTCGCCCGCCGCGTCACCGGAGGGGCGCTTGCGCCCGCAGAGCTCGCCCGGGACGGGGTACGTCTGAGCCACGAACGTGCTGTTGTTGACCATCGACGGGCTGTCCACCGCGATGTTGATGATCTTCTTGCCGCGGTCGGTGACGAGGCTGCCGACCACCCGTCGCATGGCCGCACTGGCGCCGAACACCAGCATGTCGTACGGCTTGACGGTGGTCTTGTAGGCCGTGGCCTCGGTGGTCTCGGACGTCCAGGACTTGGAGTACGTGGCCTTGAAGGCGGCCTGGAACGCGAGGGCGGCGGTCAGGGTGCCCGTTGCCTTCGTTCCCCCTGTGACCGTGGTCTTGTTGCCGTTCGTCGAGGTGGGCCCTTCCTTCATGTTGGGCGTCTGGGTGCTGGTGTTCATCTCGTTGGCGAGGAGGGCGGAGACCTCCACCGCGGCGGCGACGGTGCCCGTTGCGGTGACACTGCCGGAGATCTCGCCGCCGATGTTGTCCGTGCTGCTGGTGCGCAGCGTCACCGTACGCGTCACATCGATCGGGTCCACGGTGCAGTTGACGACCGCGTTGCCCATGGACTTGACCGCGCTGGCGTACTCACGGTCCTTGGCCGGGTCGATCGTGAACGTGCAGGCGTTGCGCCTGGACTTGTTCTTCTCGCAGTACTCCAGCACCTCACTGATCTCCGCCGCCCGGTTGTCGGCGGTGAACGCGCGGGCGGTGGGCGCCTGTTCCACGCCCTCGGTGGAGGGGCCGGCCATCGCGGGGGCGAGCGGGGCGATCAGACCGAGGGTGATCAGGGGGAGGAGCAGCGTGGTGCGGTGCAGGGCGCGCGTGGGCATGACGGAGGTCCTTCCGGCTGTGGGATAGCTGGGGGGGGGAGTGGGAGGCGACGAGCGGGGACGGCTCAGGAACCGAGCAGGGAGCAGAGCTGCGAGACGGGGAAGGGCGCCGCGCTCGCGTCGGCCGAACCGGCCGGCAGGGAGCCGGGGAAGTCGGCGCAGGTGGACTCGACGGCCGACGCGGCGTTGTCCGAGGGGTCGGGCTTGAACGAGCCGATGGTCTCGGTCATGTCCGAGACCCCCTTCTTCTCGCCCGAGCCCGTACCCGCCAGCTCCTCCATGCAGGAGCTGTCGCCGGGCGGGCACTCCTTCAGCTTCTTCCCGGCGGCGTCGATGTCCTTGCCGGCCTGGGTCGCCGCCGCCTGGGTCTTCTTCTGCTCCTCCTCGATCTCCTTGGCCTGCTCTCCGTTGGCCTCGCGGTCCTTGCACGCCTGGTCGTCGGGCTTGCACTCCTCGGCGGGCACGGCGGCCGAAGCCTGTACGGAGTGGCTTCCGCCGGACGCGGAGGCGGTGCCCGCGAGAGGGAAGAGGGTGACGGCACAGGCGGCGGCGGCCAGCAGGGCGGTGCGGGTGGGCAGCGGACAGATGCGCATGGGGGAACTCCAGGCGATCGGGGGTGGGGGACGGTCGGGCCCGTGGGAGGGCCCTTCGGGACGCGTGGCCCGTGGGGAGCGGGCCATCGGTCGGCAGGGGAAAAGGGGGCGCGTGGCGGGGTCGGGGGACGGCCTCGCCAAGATCATCAAGCGCAGTGAAAAAGTACATAAATCCTGGCCGCCCAGGCCGGGGACACACGGAAGTCATGGCCCGGGAGGGAAGCTCACCGCATCGGCGTAGTGGCGCCCAAGTCCCTTTCGCATCAAGGCTCCAGGCGTCCGCGCCCCTACTCCCGACTGGCCCGTGACGCCGCCGCCGCGGGCCCCGGTGCCCGGCCCGTACCCCGTACAGCGGACCGTCGCTCGGGTGGTGGCGCCGGTTCGGCGCGCGTAAACGATCTTGCGTGGACAGTGTTGAAGAGAGCGCGGCGGCCGTGCCCCGGTCCGCCGGGCATCGTCGTGGGCCTCCCCTGCCCGCGGCCGTCCCATGCCCCGGACCCGCCCCCGCCTCGCCTCGTCCCACGTACCCCACACCGAAGGACGCCCATGTCACATGTCACCGGTCGTACCCCGCGCCTGCGTGCCCTGGCAGCCCTCGCCGTGGCGGCCACGGCACTCACCGCCGTACCGGCACTCACCCCCCTGGCCAGCGCCAACGAGGGCAATCCCACCGTCCTCGCCTGGGGAGCAGGCCGCACCGGCCAGCTCGGCAACGGCACCAGCACCGACAGCCTGACCCCCGCCTCCGTGACCAGCCTCTTCCGCGGCGACGTCGACCAGATCTCGGCGGGCGGCACCTCGTCCTCCGACTCCTTCGCGCTCGCCCTCACCGACAAGACCATCAAGTCCTGGGGCAGCAACTCCATGGGCCAGCTGGGCAACGGCGGCTCCATCAACCAGACCGTCCCCACCACCGTCCCCCGCCTGACCAACATCAAGGACATCGCCGCGGGCGGTGGCCACGGCCTCGCCCTGGACACCAGCGGCCAGGTCTACTCCTGGGGCGACAACGCCTACGGGCAGCTCGGCAACAACCGCACCGGTGACAGCCGCACCGTCCCGGACCGCGTCCAGGGCATGCCCCGGGTCAAGCAGATCTCGGCCGGCTGCGACTTCAGCCTCGCCCTGCTGGAGAACGGCAAGGTGTACGCCTGGGGGCGCGGCGTCTACGGCCAGCTCGGCAACGGCAGCCGTGCCGTCAGCTCCGTACCCCGCCAGGTCGAGGGTCTGAACAACATCACCGAGATCGACGCGGGCTGCCACCACGCCCTCGCCCTGACCGCCGACTCCACCGTCAAGTCCTGGGGCTACAACCTCTATGGACAGCTCGGCAACTCCTCCACCAAGTCCGCCGTCACCCCGGTCGACGTCGACTGGCTGGAGGACGTCTCGGACATCGAGGCGGGCGCCCACCACAACTACGTGATCACCAGTGACAGCGAGGTCTGGGGCTGGGGCAACAACCAGTACGGCCAGCTCCTTGAGTCCGACGAGGCGTTCGACTCCAACGTCTCGCGCACCAACCGCACCGCACCCGTCGAGATCCCCCGGCTCAAGGGCGTCCAGCACCTGGCAGCGGGCGCACGCCACGGCGTCGCCGTCACCGCCGACGACGTCTACACCTGGGGCCACAACGGCGAGGGCCAGCTCGGCAACGGCACCACCGTCCCGCGCTACGAGTCCGTGAAGATCCTCAACGAGGGCTCCGCCATCAAGGACGTGGCCGCGTCGTTGGGCGGCAACACGACCTACGCGTACTGATCCGGAACGCACGATGACGTACGCGTACGGTCTCCGAACCGCGGCAGGGGCGGTTCTCACCGCCGCCCTCGCCCTGGCCGCCCCCGCGCAGGCCGCCGGCACCGATCCCTGGGTGCGGTCCTGGGGCATCAACACCGTGGGCCAGCTCGGCAACGGTTCACTCGTCAACCAGCAGACCCCGGGCTCCATGCGGGACCTCGCCCGCGACGAGGTGCGCCAACTGTCGGCGGGCGGCTACTCGGACGCCACCGGCTTCGTCGCAGCCCTCCTCAAGGACGGCACGGTCAGGTCCTGGGGCAACAACACCATGGGCCAGCTCGGGAACGGCACCACGGTCAACCAGAGCACTCCGGCCACCGTCGCCGGCCTGTCCGGAGTGAGCCGAATCGCGTCGGGCACCACCCACGTGCTGGCCCTCCGGGCGGGGCGTCTCCTTGCCTGGGGCGGCAACGCCTACGGCGAACTCGGAAACGGCACCATCGTCCCCACCAAGGACGGCACGCAGAACCTGCCCCTTCCCGTGCAGAGCATCGACGAGGTCAAGGACGTCAGTGTCGGCTGCGCCTTCAGCGTCGCCCTGCGCCAGGACGGATCCGTCTGGACCTGGGGCACGAACAGCTACGGTCGCCTGGGCTTGGGCGACACCAACAATCGCCCCACACCCCAGCAGGTCACAGGACTCAGCGACATCGTGGCGATCTCCGCAGGATGCCAGCACGTTCTCGCCCTCACCGCGGAAGGCACCGTCAAGGCGTGGGGCCGAGGCCAGGACGGCCGGCTCGGCACCGACAGCACGGACGACAGCCCCCTGCCCGCCGACGTCGCCCATCTCGACGGAGTCGCCAGGATCTACGCGGGAGCCCGGCACAACTTCGCCGTCCTGGAGGACGGCGAGGTCCGGGCATGGGGCGCCAACGCCTCCGGCCAGCTCGGCGACGGCACCACGACCGACCGCACCACCCCCGTCCCGATCGACGCGCTGCGCGACATCCAGGACCTCGACCCGGGCGCGAACCACACCCTCGCGGTCCGCACCGACCAATCGGTCCTCGCCTGGGGCGACAACGCCGCCGGGCAGCTCGGTGACGGCACCACGAAACCCGTCCTCGTCCCCGTCCGTGTGCTGCCCGCCGGCAGCGGCATCACCCACGTCGACGCGGCCACCAACGCGAACTCCAGCTACGCCTACTGAAAGGGCGTCATGACAGCACTGCGCACCACCCTCACCGCAACCCTCACCCTCGCGGCGCTGGCCGCACCCTGCCTCCCCGCACACGCCGCGCCCAGCGACCCGTGGGTCCGCGCCTGGGGCATCAACAACCTCGGCCAGCTCGGTAACAGCAGCATCGTCAACCAGCAGACCCCCGCCGACGTCCAGGGCATCGCCCGGGACTCCGTACGGGAGATGTCCGGCGGCGGCGACGCCGACAAGAACTCCTTCGCCATCGCCCTCCTCAAGGACGGCACCGTCAAGTCCTGGGGCGCCAACCTCACCGGCCAGCTCGGCAACGGCACCCTCGTCGGCCAGTCCTTCCCCGCGGCCGTCGCCGGACTCTCCGGCGTCAGCGAGGTGTCGGCGGGAAGCAACCACGTACTCGCCGTACGCGGCGGACGCGTCCTGTCCTGGGGCAGCAACACCAAGGGCCAGCTCGGCAACGGCCTGACCGCCGCGGACCCGGCCGGAGTACAGAAGACCCCCGTCGACGTGCAGAGCCTCAACAAGGTCAAGGACGTAGGAGCGGGCTGCGACTTCAGTGTCGCCATGCGCCAGGACGGCTCGGTCTGGGCCTGGGGCGAGGGAGTCAACGGCCGTCTCGGCAACGGCGACAACGCCGCCCGCAACACCCCGCAGAAGGTCAAGGACCTCGAGGACGTCGTGTCCATCTCGGTCGGCTGCGCCCACGTGCTGGCCCTCACCGCCGACGGCACGGTCAAGTCCTGGGGCAAGAACACGGAAGGCGAGCTCGGCAACGACTCCGTCGCCGACAGCAACGTCCCCGTGGACGTGCACCACCTCGAAGGCGTCGCGAAGATCTCCGCCAACGCCTACACCAACTACGCGATCCTGGACGACGGCAGCGTCAGCGCCTGGGGCAAGAACGACGTCGGCCAGCTCGGCGACGACACGACCACCACGCGGACGACCCCCGTCCCGATCGCCCCGCTCCAGGGCGCCACGGAGGTCGTGAGCGGCTTCGACTACACGGTCGCCTCCCTGGACGACGGCTCCGTCGTCTCGTTCGGCGCCAACACCAACGCCCAGCTCGGCGACGGCACGGTCACGGCAACACGCAAGCCCGTGACCGTACTTCCCGCGGGCAGCGGCATCGCCCACGTCGCCGCGGCGACCACGGGCAAGTCCACGTTCGCGTACTGAGTCCGCACCACAGCGAAACGCCGCCCCCGGCACGGAGCCGGGGGCGGCGCCCCACACCTCAGCGGTTGAAGGACGACCCCAGAGCCGCCTTCACCGCCACCGTGCCCAGCGTGCCGTGACCGAAGGTGAAGGAGCCGGTCCCCGTCGTCATGGACGGGAAGACCCAGAGGGAGCCCTCACCGGCGTTCTCGCCCGGGGCACCCACGGCCAGTTCCGCGCGGCCGTTCCTGTTGCCGTCCACGAAAGCGGCGGCCCCGCCGAACAGATCGCCCAGCTCCGCGGTCCCGGTGACACCCTCCGTGTCCTGGTTGAAGCCCGTGGAACCCGTGCCCGTCGGGCCGGCGGCGGTACCGGGCAGGATCACGATCCCGCCCGCCCGCGCGGTCGTGCCCAGCGCCTCGCCCGGCACACCGGCCGCGACCTCCCCGTAGCCGTCGCCGTCGGTGTCACCGATGGCGAGGGACGAACCGAACAGGTCGCCGCGCTCGGCGGCGCCCGGCACCCCCGCCGAGTCCTGGTTGAAGACCTTCGCCGCGGCGCCCTGCGCGCCCGTCGCACCGCCCGGCACATAGGTGATCATGCCGCCGAGGGCGAGGGGATTCTCCGCGTCGCTGTCGTAGCCTTCGAGCCGGCCCACGACGAAGTCGGCGTACCCGTCACCGTTCACATTGCCGACGGCGAGATTCTCCCCGGCCTCCAGACCCCGTCCGTCGGCGTTGGTCACCTCGCGGAAGGCCCCCGGACCGGACGGCCCGCCCGCGGCGACGCTGACGCGCCGCCTGTCGTCCTCGTTGCCGTTGTGCGCGAGGCCCACGAGGTCGTCGCGCCCGTCGCCGTCGACATCGCCCGCAGCGAGATCGTGCCACCGGTTGTCCTCGGTGTCAGCGGCCAGGGTGACAGCGGCGGCGGCCCCCGTACGGGCGAACGGCCCCCTCA
This sequence comes from Streptomyces sp. NBC_00234, assembly GCF_036195325.1. Lineage (NCBI taxonomy): Bacteria > Bacillati > Actinomycetota > Actinomycetes > Kitasatosporales > Streptomycetaceae > Streptomyces > Streptomyces sp. NBC_00234. The sequence goes on from NZ_CP108101.1 coordinate 6,383,266, forward strand.
GGACCTGGAGGTCCTCGGACCGGAACGTGGCAAGATCCTTGGCCCCGTCCCCGTCGAAGTCACCCACGGCCAGCTCGCTGCCGACCTCGCTGGACGCGGCCCCCACCAGAAGCGTGGCCCCGCCCGAAAGACCGGCCGCACTTCCCCATAGGACGGACAGCGCCCCTGCCCGCACGGCGGTGCCGTCCTGCTCACCCGCCGAGCCGACCACCAGGTCGGTGTAGCCGTCCCGGTCGAGGTCGGCGGAGACGAGCGTGCTGCTGAAAGCGTCACCGGCCTCCGCGACGCCGGGTACACCGGCCGAGTTCTGCGTGACGACCTGCTTGGTCGTGGTCTTCAGGCCACCGCTCGACCCGTAGACCACACCGGCGTACCCCGCTCCGGCGAAGCCGTTGACCGTCGCACCGGGCGCCGAGAACGCCAGATCCGCGTACCCGTCGCCGTTGAAGTCGTCACGGGGACCGGCAGAGGCGGCTGCCGCCACGACGGACGGCGCCAGGGCCTGTGCGGCGGGCGGACCGACGACGGCGGACGCCACGGCGACGGCGAGGACCACACTTGTGCCGAGTGCACGGGATGCCACGCGGACTCCTTACCAGGAGAGTGCGCGGAACATTCCGGGCTCGTTCACCCGGCGGGCTCCACGCGTTGGGATGCAGTTGATCTGCACACATAGAGACAGCCGGATCAGGCCAAGGGTTGTACCCGGAGGACAATCGTGATCAAGAAAAGGCTCAGCCCCGCCGTACCCGCCCCGAGATCCGCCTGCCGAGCCGCCCCAGCGTGCTCGGCCGGTTCCACGCACGGAACGCGTCCGCCCGCCCGCTGCTCCCGGCACTCTCCACAGCCTGCTCGACCTCCTTCAGCCGGGCGGGCGAGAACGTACGCACGGCGGGACGCAGCACCTCCCGGAGCAGAGCGTCGGCGGTCGTGTTCCACGCCGGGCCCGCGTGCGGGTACGCGGTCCAGACGGCGAAGCAGCCCGCCGCATACACCGGATCGGTCCGCAGCCGCTGCGCGACACCCTCCCCGCGAGCCTCCCGGTCGTACGCCGCCACCAGACCCGCGTCCTCACTGTGCACGAACGCGTACAACTCGGCCTCCGGACGGTCAGGGGCGAGCAACCGTACGGCCAACGCCCCGAACGCCCGCTCCCGGACAGCCGGTTCGACCGGTTCGGCCTGCGCGCACAGCGCCCGCGCCCGCTCCACCCAGCCCTCTTCGGCGGCCCCGGAACCCACCTCACGGGCGAAGTCCAGCAGCAGCAGCGCCCCACGCACCCGCCCCTCGATCTCCTGCGGGAAACCACGCAGCAGATCATGCGTGAGCCCGGCGGCCTCCTCGTCGTCGGCCGACGCGGCGAGCGCCGCCTCGACGAGCCGCGACCACGTCCCGGCCGTCCGATGAGCGTCCGACGTGGCCGCCTCCAACAACAGCCGCGCCTCCCCGGCCGTGGGAGCACGATCCCCCCACACCAGGCCCGCAGCCGTACGCAGCACCATCGGCTCGGCGAACGGCGAAAGCCCCGCCGCCCGCAGCACCCGCTGCCACACGGCCGCCCGGTCACCGCCCAGGGTCGCCCGCGCCCCCGCCGCCTCGGAACACATCCGCAGATGCGGCAGCGCCTGCGTCCCCGTGAACGGCAACGTCACCCGGCCCAACAGCCGTTCCACCGCCCCCGGGTCGTCCGGCGCGATCCCGTCCAGCGCCCCGAGCAGCGCCGTCCGCACATCGAACTGCTCGTCCAGCAACTCCAGCAGCGCCGGCCCGAACTCCGGATCGTCCTCGGAGAGCAGCGCGGGCGCCAGCCGCCGTACGACCGTGGGAAGGAACTCCGCACAGTCCACATCCAGCAACCGCGCCACCCGCAGCAACTGCACCGTCCGCGCCACGTCCCCGCTCGTCGCGGGCGCACCCAGCTCGGCCAGGATCTCGGGACCGAGCAAGGCCCCGATCGCCGCGCCCTCCGGACCGGCGAACGCCGAACGGCCGGGCAGCTCCAGCGAACCGTTCCCCCCGCGCACCGCCTCCGTCACCAGCATCGCCGCGAGCGGCGCGGTCGTCGTGACCGGCGCACGCCCGTCGAGCGCCCCGAACAGCAGCCCCACCGCGTCGAACTCGGGCCCGGAACGATCGTCGATCGCGGGCGACGTCAACGCCTCGACCAACTGTCGGGTCTGCTTGGCATCCAGCGCGTACGGCCTCTCCGCCGCCCAACGGGTCGCAGCCGCACGCTCGTTGGTCGCCAGCGCAATTCCTGCGCACAGCGCCGTCACAGCCAGCGGGCCCGCGGCGAAGGGCTCCCCGGGCAACTCGCCCGCATCCCGGAACAACTCCGGCGCCCGGCTGCGCCAGATCCGCGCAGCGGTCTCCGCCCAGGCATCACCCGTCACCCCCTGCGGCCGGGACCCGGTGCACGTATGCACCCGCAGATCCCCGCCCAACTCCCCTACGTCCTGCGGCAGTACGCCCACCACCCGGTGGGGCGCCCGCCCCGGACTCCGGGTGTACGTGGTGAACGTCAGCCGCTCCGCGCTCTCCCGCGGCAGCGCGGCCCCGGCCAGCGCGATCCAACGGGCCACGTCCGCGCTCTGCCGCTCGACGAGCACGACCGGCGACGCCGGGGGACTCTCCTCGCTCACCCGCCGCAGATCGGCGAAGACGGAGGCGAGCCACGGACTACGGGACACGGCGAAGTCACCCAGCCCCTCACGCACCGCCCCGTGCCCCGGCGGCAGGCTGCTGAGGGGATCGGGTATCGCACCGCCGGGCGTCACGGAGACCCACTGCGGCGACCGCCACGCGTCGACCGGCAGCCGGCCGCCCGTCAGCCGTGCGTCCACGGGCAGATGCACCGCATGGGCGTGGAACCGCACGGGAGCGGAGCCCGACCCACGCACGGGCACCGTACGACAGAGCAGCCGGCTGCCGTCGGACAGCGCACAGAAGCTGAACGCCTGCGGCAACGACCACAGTTCGGCATCCGTCGGCAGGAACGGAACATCGGCCGGAAACTCGTACCCGATCAACGGCTCGATCTCGGCGAGCATCGCCGCCGAGATCCCGGGACCGACCGCCGTGAACCGTCCGCCCGTGGCCTCGCTCCCCGGCGCGGCGGAGGTGTAGTGCAGCTGTGCAAGGCTCATGCGTCGGCCCTCTTCGTCCCTGCCGCGAGCGTCCCCGTTTCCACCCCACGGCTGGGGGCGGGGAGAAGTCCCGCAGCCGTGGGGGCGACGCTATCAAGAGCGGACGCACTGATGTGCGGGCTCAGCCTCGGGCGGCGTACGAGACGAAGCTCCCCCAGGCACCGGGCCGGAGCGCGAGCTGCGGACCCTCGGTCACCTTGGAGTCGCGGACGTGGACGGTGTCGGGGCAGGAGGCGACCTCGACGCAGTCATCGCCCGAGCCGCCGCTGTAACTGGACTTGGTCCAGGAGAGGGCCACTTCTACGCAGGAGTCGCCCGAGCCCCCGCTGTAGCTGCTCTTGAACCAGGCAAGTTCTGTGGTGCTCATACCGCTCCTCGCATCTGCCGCAACAGGCTCAGGGAGTCCCCCAGGGAGAGAGCCTGGGACCGCATCCTGGCATACCGCATCTGGAGCATGCTGACCACTTTGGAGTGTGGAATGAGCTGCCCGCTCTCCTGGCCCTCGCAGTAGGCGAGCCAGCGATTCGCCGGGGTCTCGCACAACTGCATCGGCCCGTCCAGCCCCGCATGTCCCGTGCGTACGAGCGGCATGACCTGCACCTCGATGTTCCGCAGTTCGGCGAGTTCGAGCACATGACTGATGAGCTCGCGCGTGACGTCCCGCCCGCCCATCAGCCGCCGGAACACATGCTCCTCGACGATGAAGCTGTACGAAGTGTTCGGCCGCTCCCGCAGCAGCCGTTGCCGTTCCGTCCGGGCGGTCATCTGCGCCTCGATCTGCGCATCCCCCAACGGGGGCAGCTGGTTCACGAACAGCGTCCGCGCATACGCCTCCGTCTGCAACAGCCCAGGAATCAACCGGCATTCGTACGTGTAGAGGCTCAGCGCCTCCGCCTCCAGCTGGGCCCACTGGCGGAACCAGCTGGCCAGCCCCGGCCGCCGTGACAGATGCCGTGCCGCTCCCTTGATCGTCCCGAACGCGTCCAGCACTGCTTCGGCCCGGTCCACGAAGTCGCCCGGAGGGAAACGCCTGCCCTGCTCGATGGAAGCGACCGTCGGGACCGAGTAGCAGACCCTCGGTGCGAAGTCCTCCTGCGTCAGTCCGGCACGCTTCCGGAACGCTTTGACGACCTCTCCGAACGCCTTGAGGCTGTCCGAGGATTCCGGTTCCCCGCCGCTCGCCACTCCACTTGTACCGCCCCCGATGTCCGCCATCTCCGGTCACCTCTCGCGCCTGTCCCCGACAGCTCCGACCCAGCTGATCCATCGTCACGTTCCGTGAGGCGTACTGTCCACTGTGTGTACCCGTACGCTGACCGAGCGTACGAGTCGCTGACCTGGCACGTGCGGTGTCACGGCGTCCGGGAGTCACGGCCCGTGCGGGCTGTTACGCGGTGGCCCGCCGTGCGTACACCTCGATCTCGATCTTCATGCGAGGGTCGGCGAGGCCGCACATGAGCATCGTGGCGGTCGGCCGGACCTCTCCGAAGGCGCGGCGCAGTGCTGGCCAGCAGCGCTCGAAGTCCTCGCGGTCGGGAAGGAGATAACGCACCCGGACCACGTCGTCGAGGCTGCACTGCGCCTCGGTCAGCGCGGCCTCGATGTTGCGCAGGCACTGCTCGGCCTGCTCCACCACGTCGCCGGAGATGGTCATGCTGGCGTAGTCGAATCCGGTGGTACCGGACACATGGACCCAGTCGCCGTCGACCACGGCACGTGCATAACCGATCTCTTCCTCAAAGATCGAACCGCTGAGGATCACACGTCGCTCTGTCATGCGCCGAACGCTAAGTGACCTGCTCGTATACGTCTAATACGCCTAAGGGCATCATCTGATATCTCTAAGCGTATGGAGCGCCCCGAACTTCCCCTTGCGCAGCTGCACGCCTTCGTCGTGCTCGCCGAGGAACTCCACTTCGGACATGCGGCCGCCCGCCTCGGTGTCGCGCAACCACCGCTGAGCCAGCAGATCCGCCGCCTGGAGGACAAGGTCGGCCACGCCCTGTTCCGCCGTGAACCGGGAGGTGTCACGCTCACCCCAGTCGGTCGTGAACTGCTGCCGGCAGCCCGGCGGGCGCTCAACGGCCTCGCCGACGGCCTTGCCGCAGCACGGGCCGTCGGCGACGGACGGACCGGCTGCCTGCGGATCAGCTTCGCCGCGTCCCTCGCCCTGACGGTCCTGCCCGGCCTGCTGAGCACCTTTCGGCAGCGGTTTCCCGGTGTGCATCTGGACATCCATGAGATGACCACCGCACCCCAACTCGCCGCCCTCCACGACGAGAGCATCGACGTCGGCCTGCTACGTGAACCGCCCGCCGACGAGCCGGAGATCGGCTTCGAGACCGTACTCGACGAACCCTTCGTGGCCGTCCTGCCGACGAAACACCCGCTGGCCGCCCAAAGGACTGTGCAGCTCGCCCAGTTGTCCGACTCGCCGTTCGTGCTCCTGCCCCGTGAGGTCGGCCCGGGGCTCTACGACCGGATCACCGGTCTGTGCATCGCGGCAGGATTCACGCCGCAGATCGCCCAGCACGCAGTGGAGTGGCAGACCGTGTGCGCACTGGTGGAAGCGGGGTTGGGGGTTTCCGTGGCCCCGGCGAGCATCAGGCGCATCCGCCTCAGGGGCGTTGCGTTCCGCGGGGTTGAGCCCCGCATCGCACGCACACGAGTCGCCGTCGCCTGGCGCAGGAACGACACAAACCCTCTGGTGGCACACCTTCTGACGACCGTGGTCCACGATTCGCCGGACAGGCGTGAGTAGGCAGACGGCCGCCAAGTACGACTCGCCTCCCGAGCCCCGGGCTTCGGGAGGCTGAACCCTTCCCGTACGGGCCGCGTTGTGGGGACTATCCACAGTGCGAGGGGGCGTTGCAGTGACCACTCCGAATAATGTCGTCACCCAGTGGGACGAGGAGTCCCAGCGGACCTACCACAGCGTCGGCGAAAGGATCGTCGGCTGGGATCAGCAGGGGCGGTACTACGGCTACGACGCCGATACCGGCTGGATCAGTGGTCAGAGCGATGGGCTCACCAGCTGGTGGCACGAGAGCGACCCTGTGAACCCGATCTATGTCACCGATGCGCAGGGGCAGACGGTCTGGTCCGCCTACCCTCCGGTTCCCGACGCCCCGCTCCAGGACGCACCGCAGGCACCCCGGCGACCGCACCTCAGCGAACTGCGGATGCACGCCATGAACGACGTGTTCAGCCAGGGGCGGGGCGTCTTCGTCAAACCGATCCTCCTGGTGAACGGTCAGCACGTGCCGGTCGCGGACGGGAGCGTCTTCGGCGCGGGCAGGCCGGGGGGCGGGTACGACGACGGGAATTCCTACGGCGCCGTCCATGTAGCCGGGCTGGAGCAGGAGATGGCGGTATCGGCCAGGGACGCGGAGGTCGGTGCTCTCGACGCGGTGCACGCCTACCTGACACGGAACCATCCGCCGAACTCCCCGGCGAGGGAAGCGATCACGGAACTCGGCGTGGAGTTCGTCAGCAACATCGGCCCGTGCAACGGCTGCAAGTGCCGCTTCCAGGAGTTCGCGGAGAACATGCAGCGCGAATTCCCCGCCGCACGGATCACAACGGACGCGGTCTACAACAAGGGCAACGGCACGCGGTTCAGGACCATCGACACCCGGGGGCCGGTCACGCAGTACGGATACGCGGGCGAGGTGGAGGCGTTCACCAGCCACGCTGCCCGGGGGTCCGAGTACCCGTTCGTGTACTACAAGAGGGCGATCGAGCCCCGCGACCCCGCTGAGCAGCGGCGCTACGTCGGAAACGGCCGGCATCTGATGGACGCCGCCGGAGTCAATCAGTATGTGACCGGTGACATACCGACGACTCCGTCCAGCCCTGGCTCGGACAGTTCCTCCCTCGGCGCGAACTCGCCCCGCGGCGGTTCCCCGGCCCCGGAGGCGGCCCCCAGCGTTGCCGCGGCGGCCAGCCTCCGGATGGGCAACATCGGCCATGCCCCGCAGCAGTCCCAGCACCAGTCGTCCCAGCACCAGCAGTCCCAGCACCAGTCGTCCATGCCTGTTGGCGTCCCACCCAGGACGAGGGGCGGCGGCGCACCGGTTCAGTGATGGCCACGCAGCCCGTCACCGCCCCGGGGGGTTACGGTCCGTCACCCCGACGGCCTGCCGTGCGCACCCGTACGCGTACTCTGCGTACGGGTGCGTGATCTGGAGGTATGAGGGTCAGGGCCGCCACGCTCGTCGCATGGAAGCTCCCTCCGTAACCCAACGCCCGCTCACCGTACGTGAGTTCACCCAGCGCTTCAGTGCCACCCCGCGAGGCGCCCGCCTCGCCCGGCGGTTCGCCCGGTTCGAGCTGGACCGCTGGGGCATCCCGTACGGCGGCGACGTGTCCGACACGGCCGCGCTGCTCGTGGCCGAACTGGCGGCCAACGCCGCCACCCACGGCCGCGTCCCTGGCCGGGACTTCGAACTCGCCCTGACCCTCACCCCGCGTGACCCTGCCCTCAGCACCCTCCGTATCGAGCTCTCCGACACCCGAACCGAGGCCCGCCCGCCTTCCCCCGGTGACGTCACCGCACCCGCACCCGATGCCGAGAGCGGCCGGGGGCTGGTCCTGGTCGATGCCCTGGCCGACCGCTGGGAAGTGCTCGACCGCCGGCCGCCGGGCAAGACTGTCCGCGCGGAACTGGACCTTCTGTACTAACCTCGCGCTTTCACGAGGTGGAGTGTCCGAGGCTTGATCAAATAAGCGGAGAGTGCTCCTGACCTGCAACGATGGGACTTGTCGAGGGTCCTGTTGGCTGCATGGGAAGAAGCACTCTCCAGGTGAAGAGGCGTATCGGGTCGTACCCGCGTGTCCGCATCGAGGGCGGCGGCCGGGCGGTGGTCTCGTAGGCCGGGGAAGTGCTGCTGGTCGAGACCGTCCGCAAGGTCGGCCTGGACACCGCGATGTCAGCAGCGCTCACGCCGTGGCGGAAGGCTCGGGCGGTGCACGATCCGGGCAAGATCCTGCTGGACGTGGCCCTGGCGGTCGCATTGGGCGGGGACTGCCTCGCGGATGTCGGCATGCTGCGGGCCGAGCCGGCCGTGTTCGGGCCGGTGGCCTCCGATCCGACGGTCTCCCGCCTGATCAACACCCAGCTGGCCGAGGGCAGTGCGCCTGATGCGGGCGGGACGGTGACCGTCGACCTCGACGGGGTGCTGGTGCTGGCTCACTCCGACAAGGAGGACGCCGCACCCACCTGGAAGCGGACCTACGGGCACCACCCCTTGATGGGGTTCGTCGACCACGGGCAGGGCGGCCACCGGCTCCCCGCTCCCGCCGCTTCCGTGGTCGACGAAGGCCATCAGAGGATGGTGTCCGAAGGTCTTCTTCCAGGTCGCGGTGGCGTCCTGCTTCTCGGAGTGAGCCAGCACGGGCACCCCGTCCAGGTCCACGATCACCTGCCCCGCGGCATCCGGCGCCGCAGTGCCGGCCAGCTTCCACACGTGCTCGCGCACGCCGGCCCGAGCGGTCCTGATCGCGGACAGGGCCTTCGGCCCGGCTGCGGCGAGGGCGTCAACGAGCCGGGAGACCGTGGGGTCGGAGGCCGCCGGCCCGAACACGCCGGGCTCGGCCCGCAGCGTCCCGACATCCGCGAGGCAGTCCCCGCCCAGCGCGACCGCGAGGTGCTGCGCCTGAACGTCGCACGCCTCTACGGATGGCCAGCCACCGCCACCACGTACGAGCACGTGGAGCAGTGGCTCCGCTCGCGCTACTGCACGATCGTCTGGCACCGCACCCGTGCGTCGGGCACGCTCGTCGACCTGGTCGCCGCCGACTCGATGCCGTGCCCGGCCAGCGTCGCGCTCTACCGGACGGGCCCGGGACGCGTCGCGCGCCCGGGCCCGTCCCGTATCGGTGCAGGTCAGCGGACCTGGACGGATGCGACCAGAGTGTTTAGGTCCGGCCAGAGCTTCTTGTTCGTCTCCGGCAGTACGACCCACAGCACCGAGGGGCGGACCCGCCCGGTGTCGACCACGAGGACCGCGTTCAGGTCCATCGTGGACGGCACCCCGCGTTTGTGGAAGTGGATCTCGCTGACCAGCAGCCAGGCGTCATGTCCGTCGACCTTCAGCGGCTGCGAGGCGACGTCGACCAGGATCGCCTGGTCGCGGGGGTACTCGTAGCGCCGCCGCTCGTCCATCACCGCGCCCGCCACGCCCCGCAGCTCCCCGGTGCCGCCGGCCGCGGCCATGATGTCCTCGTCGACCTGCGTGGACTTCACGAGTGCGCGCTGGCGCCCCTCCTGCTTGCGGGTGAAGCCATCGAAGACCGGATCCAGCGTCTTGCTCCGGTCCCACGTGCCGCCCAGCTCCGCGTACTCCAGGGAGGAGTCCGTGACGGTGCCGATGACCGGCGAGCCCTCGCCCGGGTAGTCCGGCACCTTGACGGTCCCGGTGAGCCGCCGCTCCTCGGGCAGCGGGGAGGCGCCGGGGGTGAGAGTGGGCACGGGGATGCCCCGCTGCGGGGCGTCCGCGGTGCTGCCCGCGCAGGTGGCGGACGAGGAGTCCGGTGTGCTGTGCGCCTGCTGGACCACCTTGCCGCCGACCAGCACGGTGCACGTGAGAGTGCCCCCTTCCTGGTCCTCGCGGCTTCTGACGTCCAGATAGAACGCGGCGCCCGCCGCCAGCTCGACGGTCTTGCGGTACGGCAGGATGACGACCCCGTGGGGCTCGTGGTTGCCGTTCGCCTCCCCGACGGTGAGGTTCACCGAGGGGTGGTCGCCCGTCGCGATGTAGGTGACCTCGACCCGCCGGGATTCCTTGTCCGGGGATGCCCCGTCGTCGCTCGGGTCGCCGACGGCCAGGGCCAGGCCCACCGCGCCGAGCGTGACCACCTCGAAGAGGATCACCAGGGCGCCGACCAGGTAGAACCCGCCCGGGATCCGGTCGAAGGTCTTCTTGCCGCGGCCGGAGTGGAACTCGAGTCTCGGCTGGGATGTCTGCGTCATGTCGTCCTCCCCCTCACGCCCGGCCGCTGTCGCCGGACCGGCGGTCGGCCGGCTCGTCGGCGAACCGCGTGGCCAGCAGCCCCGCCTCCCGCGCCTCGTCCAGCATCCGGTGCAGGTCCTGGAGTCGGGACCGGTCGGCGAGCCCCTCGATCTCGGCGACGGCCAGCTCGTCCCGCACCGTGTTCACCACCAGCTCGTGCATGTCCTCGCCGAGTTGCTCCAGCTCTCGTACGGCCTCCCACTCGCGGTACGCCGCGTCCGCCGCGCGGGTGTTCTCGGCGTACCGCTCCAGCGCCTCCACCCGCTCCTCCAGCGCGCTCGACGAAAGCCGCAGCGCCTGCCGCTGAGTCCGCAGCACCTCCTCCACCCGCGAGCCGGAGGCGTCCCCGGCAGCGGTGCGCACCTTCCGCGCCAGCCGGGTCAGCTCGGCCAGGCGCTGGGCGATCTCGTACTGTTGGGCCGGCAGCGTCACGTCGTTGGCGATGTCGTCCAGCAGCCCGTCCCGGTCGACCTGCGACTGGAGTACCGCCGTCACGGCGGCCTGGGCGCGCTCCATCCGGCGCAGCGGCGAGTGGCCCAGCAGCTCGCGCAGGGAGTCGTCGCCGAAGTCCTCGGCCAGGTAGTAGCGGCCGTGGTGCAGCCGGGCCACCCGCTGCCGCTCGTCGGTCCCGCAGCCGAGGACGACGATCAGCAGCCAGGCCAGCAGGTGCACGCCCACGACGGTCAGGATGAACGCCTCGAACCCGAACTGGACCCCGACCCAGATCAGCCCCGCCTGCGCCGCGAGCCCGACGGCCAGGCCGGGCCACACGCCGATCAGCGCCCACAGGATCGTCACCGGCAGTAGCGCGCACACCGCGGAGACCCCCAGGGCCGTCCAGATGTCCGCCTTGGTACGGCCGCCCAGCCCCGGCTCCTCGGGCAGCGGCAGCGTGGCTGGGAAGAGTCCGTCGGCGGACTTCTCCAGCAGCGCGCGCTCCGCGTCCTCGAGGGCCGGATCCACCACCGGCCGCAGCGCAATGTCCTGCGCCATTCAGCAACACCCCCCACAGGTTGGGGAGATCGTGACACACGCCGGAGGGGCTGCCCACGCCACCCCTGTTCCCGGCCGCTAATGGGCGGGATGAATCAGTCATTCCGTGGACTCGGAATGTCATATTCCATTCTTCACCGAACTGCTCAAGCGCTGAACCGCCAATGAAATTCGGCCAGTCGGCTCGATTATGCTGCTTATGAAATGGCTTGATCACCGACTGGTGCGGTGTTAGCGTCCTCCGCGTATGAGCCCGACGAGTAATGGAGTATCCATGTCGAAACTGAGGGCTGCTTCCGCGCTTGCGGCAGTCGCATTCACCGCCACTGTCGCTTTCGCCGGAAGTGCGTCTGCGGGCAGCTACAACGGAGTATGTGAAAGCTCCAACGGTGGCGAGGTCTGCCTGTACGACAGCAATAACAACACCGGTAGAGTTTATGACACGCTGTACAGCAAGGCGTCGTACACCGGCACGTATTACGGCACGAACATAGGCATCAACGACACCGTGACGTCCACGTGGAACCGTGACCCCGACACCGAGGTCACCTTCTACGCCGGGGCGAATTACACCGGTACGGCCATGGGGAATGTTCCCGGTTGGAAGGTCAACTGGGAGGGCGGCTGGAGCGACAAGTGGAGCTCGCACTGCTTCGCCAACAACGCGGCCTGCCCCAACTGAGGTTCGCTCAGGTGAAACCCCTGGTGGGCGGTGGTGGACGGTGTGTCCTGCCCCGCCCGCCAGGGCTCGCCGGCCGTGAGCTGCGCTCTGTGGTCAACCGGTAGGGATGCGCCAGGTATTCGGTGCGCGTGTGTGTGGGGGAATGGGAATGCTCAACAAATGCCGACCGCTCGTCGTGCTCGCCCTTCTCGGCTCTGTGGCCACCGGGTGCGCGAACGGCGAACCGTCTCCTCGTGATGCCCAGGCCAAGGGGACGCTGAGGATCGATCGGTCGGACGCCTATTACGAGGGGCGCGAGATCAAGCTCCCGCTCGACGAATACGCGCTCACCAAGGAACAGCGCCGCGACTACAGGGAAGCTGTCTATTCGCTGTCCAGTGCGTGCATGAAGGGCTTTGGCCTCTCCTGGCCCAAGCCGGTCGAGCAGGAATCCAGGGAAGGCGACAACTCCCGCCGCTACGGAGTTGTCGACGGACGGTATACGAAGAAGTTCGGCTATGGCGTTCCGCTTCCCGATGGTGTGACCCAGGCGGAGGCGCTGAAGCTCGGCCGGCAGAACACCGACCGAACCAGGGCTCTCCCCCAGAAGACACGTGATGTATATACGGGGGAGCGCGTGCGGAACTACGCCGGAAAAACCGTCCCCAAGGGCGGGTGCCGCGGGGAGGCGTACGGGAAACTGGGTCTGCCGCCGCAAGGAATGACGTCCACGACCCTCGACGCCCTGCGCTACGAATCCTGGGACAGCGCGCGCAACCACAGGATCGTGCTCGACGCCGTCGTGCAGTGGAGCGCCTGTATGAGCAAGGCGGGCTATACGTACAAGACGCCTGAGGACGCGGTGGCCGACTCGGCCTGGCAGCGCCAGGGTGAACCTTCACGCGCGGAGATCGCCACCTCGACCGCTGATGTGCGGTGCAAGCGCGACGCGATGCTCGTCGAGAAGTGGCACGCGATAGAGGTGAAGAACCAAGAGCGCCTGACCCAAGAGAAGGCGGACGTGCTCAAGGGCCTGGGGGACCAGGTGAACGCCCTCGCGGAGCGGATCGCGCAGGTACGCACCGAGGGGTGACCGGTCACATGTCACAGCAACCGGTCACATGTCACAGTGAAAGCTCATAGGTCACCGTAAGCCGTCACCGGTCACCGGTCGCGGTGCACGGTCACGGATCACCGCTCGCCATTTGCTGCTCGCCGTGTCCGAGTGTACGACCGTACGCTTTGGAGTGTACGGTCGTACGCATGACGACGGACTACTTCGCTGACGACCCGCGCACCAACCTGGAGCGGATGCTCGCGGGTGATCACTACATTGCCGACGACCCGGAGATCGCCCGCCGTCAGCGGCGCGCCATGCAGCTCGCGGCGCGCTACCAGGTCGCGTACGTCGAGGGTGCCGAAGGGGCCGGCGAGCTCCTGGCGGAGCTGCTCGGTGCCGTGGGTGAGGGTGTCGACGTACGTCCGCCGTTGAACGTCGACTACGGCAGCAACATCGCCATCGGGGCCCGTACGTTCGTCAACTACAACCTGACCGCTCTGGACGTCGCGCAGATCACCATCGGTGAGGACTGCCAGATCGGCCCGAACGTCCAACTCCTCACGCCCACCCACCCCGTGGAGCCCGAGCCCCGGCGCGACAAACTCGAAGCCGCGCTCCCCATCACCATCGGAGACAACGTCTGGCTCGGCGGCGGAGTGATCGTGTGCCCCGGTGTGACGATCGGCGACAACTCCGTCATCGGGGCCGGTGCGGTGGTCACCAAGGATGTGCCCGCCAACGTCGTCGCGGTCGGCAATCCCGCGCGGCCCGTCCGCAGCATCTGAGACGGCACACCCCCCATGGCCACCGGACAGACCGACCCGCAGCGTCGCGAGAGGATTCTCGCCGCCGCACTCGACCTCATCGCCGACGACGGTGTCGCCGGCGTCTCCCACCGGAAGATCGCCACCCGGGCCGAAGTGCCGCTCGGGTCGATGACGTACCACTTCTCCGGCATCGACGAACTGCTGCGTGAAGCGTTCACCGGATTCGCGCGTCATATCGAGGACGTCTTCGCGCTGCACCTGAGTCGCGCCGACACCGTCGAACAGGCCCGTGAAGCGGTCACCGACCTCATCCACACACTCTCCGAAGGCCCCCGCCGCGATCTCGTCCTCGCGCAGGAGCTCTACACCCTCGCCGCCCGGCACCCGGAATACCGGGAGTTGACCCAGGAGTGGATGCGGCGCAGCCGTCATCTGCTGGAGCAGCACTTCGACCCGGACACCGCCCGCCAGGTGGACGCGCTGATCGAGGGTATGACTCTGCACAGGGCTCTGGACGGCGCACCCCATGACCGCGAGCTGACGCGCCTGGCCGTGGCCCGCCTTACCGCCGCCGCCTAGGCGCGGCGTACACAAGCAGCCCGTGGGGCGCGGACCTGACACCGCGTCCCACGGGCGTTCGACCGGACGAAGAGCCTTGGTGGCGGGATCCTTGGTCGCGGACTTCCCGTTGCGTCGAGCGCTACGGAAAGTCCGCAATCGCGGGGTGGGTCAGTAGCGGTCGTGCGAGGCGTTCTCGTTCTTGAGCGTGGACACCAGGTTGTCCGAGGGCCAGTAGTCCCCACAGGTCGGGAGGAATGCCTGACTCGGTCCGCTGTAACCGGAGTAGAAGTACACGCGATACGTGGCCGAGCATTCGCCGTTCGACGCCGAGGCCGCGTTGTTCTTGACCGCCTGGCCGTCCCCTTCGTTCGACAGGACACACGTAGCGGCGGTTCCGGAGACCTGGCCGGGCCTGAACACGTACCGGACCAGCGCCACCCCGTTGGGGGAGTACCCGAAGTAGTCGGGAATGTCCTTGTTCGAAACGAAGCAGGGGCTGGCCGAGTACCAGGTCTGCTCGCCCCGGCTGTTGAAGTGGATGGCGAAGCAGTAACTGTTCCCCGACGAGCTGCACGTGTCCGACTCGTAAGAGGTGGCAGCCGATGCGGGAGTCGCCGAGAGCGCCAGGGCGCTCATGGCGAAGAAGGCGGCGATTCCCGCGATGCGCTTTCTGATGTTCATTAGTTGACCGCCGCTTCGTACGCCTGGCGAACCTTTGCCGTGTTCTTGTCCTTGACGCTCTTCTCCTTGGCGAGCTTGGCCGCGTTGCCCTTGATCGCCTTTTCCTGACCCGCTGACTCCTGTGCGTTCCAGACTCCGATGAGCCCGGACTCACCCTTGCAGGAGACGTCGGCGACGGCCTGGGCGATCTCCTCGCTGCCGACGGTGGGCGCCGACGGCGACAGGCCGAGCTTGCCGAGGTCTTCGAGCGGGTGGCTCCGCTCGTACCCCTTCTGCTTCATGCAGGAAACCCACTGCGCGACGGCTTTGACGACCTCGGGGTTCTTGCGGGACTCCTCGAAGACCGTGATCCCGACCTGCTCGGCTTCCGGAGTCCGGGGCATGGGGTACATGCGCGTGGTCTCACCGCGGCAGCCGCCCTCGGGGACCGCCTTGCCTTCGTAGGTGCCGTCCTCGACTTCGGCGCCCGCCCCAGTGAAGACAGCGGACTCGGTGCCGGCGGCCGGCTCCCAGTACGAGGTTTCCGGGACGCCGGTCGGGAGGTGGTAACCGAACTTCTTCGCCAGGTCGAGATCCGAAATGCCGTAGCGGCGGCCCAGGGCGGAGTCCGCCTGGGCGATCGTGGACTGCTCGGAAATCTGCGGTGGGCCGAAGTCGGAGAATCCGTAGCGTGCCATGCAGGCACGCCACTGGTCCTGGACGGCGACCTTCCAGGCGTAACCGTCCACCGCGCTGGTGGCGTAGTCGTCCAGGGGCAAGGTGAGCCCCTTCGCCAATCCCTTGGTGGGAGCAGTCGGCAGCTCGTCCAGCGCCAGCCGCTCAACCTTCGGCGTTCCCCCGCTCCCGGCTCGGCTTTCGGACGCGTCGTCCGCCTGTTGTGTTCCGCACCCAACAAGTAGAGCCGCGAGTGCGGCAACACTCGCTATCCCTCTGATCGGTCTCAAAGCGAAAGGACCTTTCGTGTGATACCTCGGCTGTCGAACTGCAGCACGCCCCCCACGAGGGCAATCACCGAGAGTGCGTCGCGCATTGCGGACGGTTCCGGCGCGGCTGAGCATATGCATGCCAAAAGTAAATGTCTAGACCTTTATTCTGGTGTCCCGCCGGGGGTGGGGGAGGTCCTGCCTGCGAGGTGAGAATGCGTCAATGTCCGTCGCTTTCATGGTGATTGGCGGTGGCGCCGCGCGCCCGTGCCGCCGTGGCGACCTTGCGCCCCCGGCGCCCGCCGTGTCGGTGCCGCCGCCGCTGAAGCAAGCCCGCCGCGAACCTGATTTCCTCTCCCGTGGCGAAGTGCTCCCGAGTGCGCCCGCCGTCGGCGGTGGGGAGGGCGACGGCGTCAGGCGTCGCTTGATCCACTGTGACGTGGATCACAGGAACTGCTCGGCCTGGCCGGACAAGTCAGAAGGTGAACTACTCGATGCATGCGCGCATCCGCGCGGGGGACCCGGAGGCATTTCGGGAGCTGTTCCGCGACCATGCTCAGTTGATCTACCGGCACGCGGTGAGGTCCACCGGGGACTGGGCCGCAGCTGAGGACGTCGTCTCGCTCACCTTCCTGGAAGCCTGGCGGCTGCGCGAAAAACTGCGGGACGAGGGCGACAGCCCGCGGCCTTGGCTGATGGGGATCGCGGTCAACGTGCTGCGCAACACCGGCCGAGCGGCGCGACGGCACGAGAGAGCCCTCACCAGACTGCCGCTACGGGACGTGCTGCCCGATTTCGCCGACGAACTGGTCGGAAGGATCACCGACTCCGAAGAACTGGCCGCGGCGAAAACCGCGTTGGGGCAGTTGCGGCGGGGCGAGCGCGAGGTGTTCGCGCTGTGCGTGTGGTCCGGGCTCGGCTATGCGGAGGCCGCCGAGGCCCTCGGAGTGCCGGTCGGTACGGTCCGCTCCCGGTTGTCGCGGGCGAGAAGCCGGCTGCGCAAGCTGACGGACGGCGAACTGCGCCGTCGGCGAAGAAAGATGGAACGGGTCGGGGCGGGCGGACAAGTACTGAGTGACCGCATCGATGCGGTCCGGTCGAAAGAGGAGAGGCACCGATGAATCGCACCCCTTGGCGGCGGCGCCGAGAGCCGCTCGACCATGTGGAGCTGGCGGGGCTGCTGCCGGCGCCGGGCGATCCGGAGCTGCCCCACGGCCGCATGACCATGCTTGAGGAGCACCTGATGAACGAGATCCAGCAGGCGCAGGCCGCCCGGACGCCCGCAGAGTCGGAGACGCGGCCCGGGATGCAGTCGGGGCCGCAGCCGGTGGGTTGGGCTCCGTCCCCGCCTTCCGGGCGGTCGCCCCGGGGCGGACGGCGGCTCGTGCTGATCGGGGCGGCCGTCGCGGTGGCGGTGCTGGCCGGTGCCGCAGGGGCTGTCCAGCTCACCGGGCAGGACACGGTCGAGGTCGCCGGACCCCTGGAGGAATCCGGACCCGCGCCGGTCGTCCAGGCTCCGCGGGAGGCGACGCAGGCCCTGAGCAGGACGGTCGACCGGATTTCGGTGGCTGCTGCGCAGGAGAAGCTGCCCGAGCCGAAGCCCGGCCAGTTCATCTACATCAAGAGCCAGGTCTCCTGGCTGACGGTGTCGGAGGACGCTTCGGGGAAGGACGTGGCCGAGGTGCAGAAGCCGCACCCGCGTCAGGTGTGGAATTCGCCGGACGGAAGCAAGGGCTGGCTCATCGAGCCGGGCAATGGCACGACGTCCCGCGAGGGCCTGACCCTGGACAGTGACGCAGAGGCACTGGCCGCCGGACCGACGCTCGGCGCTCCCAGTTACGACTACCTCAAGACGCTCACCACCGACCCCGACGAGCTGCTGAGCAAGATCTACGAGGAGACGAAGGGCCAGGGCAACGGGCCGGACCAGCAGGCGTTCACCACCATCGGTGACCTGGTGCGGGAGCAGGTGATGCCGGCGGAACTGACGTCCGCACTGTTCCACGCGGCGGCGAAGATCCCCGGCGTGGTCGTGGTGGAGAAGACGACGGACGCGGTGGGGCGCCACGGGATCGCCATAGCCCGGACCGACGAGAGCTCGGGCGACCGTACCGAGTGGATCTTCGATGGGAAGACCTTCGGCTACCTGGGCGAGCGCACGGTGCAGATGCGTGACAGGGACGGCATCAAGGCCGGCACGGTGACGGCGAACACCGCGATCACCGAGCGGGCGGTCGTCGACGGGATGAAGGAGCTGCCGGGGACCAGGAACAAGATCTGACAGGCGGATCGGCCGCTTCCGGAGCGGTCGTTTCCCGAGCGGCCGTTTCCGGAGCGGCCGGGGTACGAGGCCCCGGCCGCCACTCGGTAGGGAGTGCTTAGACCAGCGGATCGATCCAGATATTGCGGTAGCGGACCTTGCTTCCGTGGTCCTGGAGCCGGATGGCTCCGGCCGTCGGGCCCTCCGGGGCTCCGGCGCCCGTCGGACCGTCGACGGCCACGTTGTCGTGGACGGTCTTGCCGTTCCACACCACCGTCACGCGGGCGTCGGCGGTCTTCTTGCCGGTGTCGTCGAAACGCGCACTGCGAAAGGTGATGTCGTACGCCTGCCAGGTCTCCGGTGCGGTCGCGGCGTTGATGTCCGGGGCCTTCTTGGTGTAGATCGCCCCGGCCTCGTTGTCCGCGAGGGTCGTGTCACCGTACGAGTCGAGGATCTGGACCTCGTAGCGGTCCTGGAGGTAGACGCCGCTGTTGGCGCGGTTCTGGCCGGTCACGTCCGGAGGGAGGTTCGGGAGCCAGAATTCGACGTGCAGGGTGAAGTCCTTGAACGCCTCCTTGGTGCGGATGTCCCCGCAGCAGACCTCCATGGCGCCACCGGCCGATGGCCATTCCACCTTGCGGCCGTCGGTGTGCTGCCAGGCCGCCTGGCTCGATCCGTCGAACAGGGGGATGCGTGCACCCTGGGGGCGGACGCTGATCAGGTCGAGGTTCACATGACCGGTGTCGCCGCTGTCGTAGACGTAGGTGATCCTGTTGCGTCCTGCGCGCAGGTCAAGTGGCTCGGTCTGCATCGACCAGGTGTCCCAGTCGCGGGTGCTGAGCAGACGGGTCTGTTTGATCTTCGTACCGTTGACGTGGACGCTGACGGATTTGGTGCCGGTGAACGGATTGGGTCCGTTGGAGTAGCGCAGGCCGACGTCGTACGTGCCTGCCGTTTCGACGTCGACATCGAAGGTGGTGGACGCGCCCTCGGTGCCGTAACCGTCGACGAATCCGCCGCCCGAGTAGCCCGTGTGGTCGGTGTCGAAGGAGGCGCCGCCGGTCAGGGTCGCTTCCTCCGCCTCGTACAGCGGGGACGGGGGCTGCGCGCCGGGAAGGGAGTTGAGCGTGTACCACGCCTCCGTGCTCCACAGGGATTCGCCGCTCGCGGAGCTGAAGGGGCGCGGGGAGCGGACGTGGACGACGCGGTTGGCCTTCAGGCCGGGGATGTCCAGAGTGACCTTCTTCCGGTCGGCCGACAGGGTGGCCGACCGTACGGACAGGGTCTCCTCGTCGACCTTGGGGCCGCCGTACGCGGGGGTCGGGACGTAGAACCACTGCTTGACCTTGTACTGCTCGGCAAGCTTGGCCGCCGTCTCGTCCGAGAGCGGCTGGGTGTACTCCAGCTCGAAGCCGCCCGGCTTCGCGCGCATCGCCAGGATGTCGAACGCCTTGTCGCCACTGGGGGAGAGCTTCTGCAGACCGTAGGTGAGCTTGCCCTCCTGACCCCAGTTGCCGCCCGCGCCCAGGCCACCGGCGTAGATCGCGCCGTCCGGACCCATGCTGATCCGGTTGACCCCGGCCTCCAGGCCCTGGGTGAAGCGGAACATGGCGCCCTGGTACTGGCCCTTGACCTTCTCCAGATATGCCCGCTGGATACCGCCGTAGGTCACGTCACCGAAGAGCATCTGCCCCGCGAACCTGCCCTTGGTGAGCTGGAGCGGTGTACTCGGTGAGTTCGCGATGTCGTTCTGCGGGAGCCACAGCACCGGCTTGGTCACCGGGTTCGCGTCGAACGGCCCGTCAGGGTTCGTGTAGTGGTTGAAGAAGCGGTCCTGCTTGATGTGGACCAGCTTCGACGAGGGCAGCCAGCCGCCCTGGTTGTCGGTGACGAAGATGTCGCCGTCCGGGCCCCAGCCGATGCCGTTGGGGGTGCGCAGACCGCCGGCGACGTACGAGATCTCACCGGTCTTCCGGTTCACCTTGATGGTGGAACCCCGGTTCTTCGCGGGCTGCGGATCGGTGGTCGCGCCGCCGTAGTTGATGGCGACGGACAGGTTCAGGTAGAAGAAGCCGTTCTTGTACAGCAGGCCGAAGGCGAACTCGTGGAAGTTGCCGCCGTACGGCCAGGTGGCGATCGTCTTCTGCCCGTCGATCACGTCGTCGCCGTCGGCATCGGTGAGCTCGGTCAGCTCGTGCTTCTGCGAGACGTACAGCTTGCCGTCGACGGACTTGATGCCCATTGGCTCCTTGAGCCCGCCGATGATCTTCTTGGCCGTCACCTTGCTCGCATCGGTGTTCCCCTGGACGTTGTCGAGGAGATACACCTCGCCCGCCGTGTTGGTGCTGCCGCCCCAGGTGGTCACGGCCAGCCGGCCGTCCGGCAGCCAGTCCATCGCCGTGACCTGCGGTTCGAAGCCCTGCGGACGCAGATCGGTCAGCTTGTAGTCGGGGTGGACGGAGTTGAGGGGCAACCCGTCGCCCGGTGCGTCCGATACGCCTTCGCACTCCTTGCGTCCGGGAGCCGTGACGCGTACGACGTCGGCGTCCGTACTCAGCACGGAGTTGGGCACGACGGCGAAGTCGGAGGCGCCGGGCGGCTGCCAGGCCAGGGTGATCTGCTGGCCGCCCGTGCGCTCGAAGTGCTCGATATGCAGGGAGTGGTGACCCGCCGTCAGGGTGACCGTGCCGTCCTTGGGATCGGCGCCGTGCAGGCCGTCGTGATCGATGACCAGCTGATCGTCGATCAGCAGCCGCGAACCGTCGTCGCTGGTCAGCCGGAAGGTGTACTCGCCGTCCTGCGGGACGTCGACATTGGCGATCACATGCGCCACGAAGTAGTCGGCGAAGCCGAAGTCGTCGGTCGAGCTCCAGTCGATCGTCGGCATCAACTTGTCGACGTTCGGAGTCTGTCCGCTCTTGATGTCGCACAACTCGCTGAGCGGCACCTGCACATCGAAGACCCGCAGGGTTACACCCGGTTCCTGGGGCGGGAGTTCGGCCTGCTCCGAGGGTTCGGCACCGGCCGGTGAGGTGGAGAAGGCGCCGACGAGGAACGAGGCGACGAGCAGACCCACCAGGCGTCTGCGGCAACGTTGGTACAGCCGTGAGTTCATTCTTCCTCCTGGCCCCTCCAGCGAGGAGCGCGTGGGCGAACGTTCTACGGGAGTGGTCCGGAGGCGCCGTACCTGAGCGGAAGTTGGGGGGTTGCGACGGAAACAGTAGGAGGCTTCTGCTGATGGCGTCCATACTTCGTCACCACTGTGTTCAAAGTCGGATGTGATGGACCGAAAGGCGGCGGGGCGCCCCTGCGTCACCCCCCGGTGGCCCTGCGCACCCGGCGGTATGCCGGGCGGTGCGTCAGGAGCGAGTCCGCGGCGCGCCCGCGCGTACCAGAACGCCGGTCCGCATTCTGTTTCTTTTCGCGAAAAAGGAAAGGCTGGCCCGTTGTCCGGGCCTCTGGCAACGTTCTTTCCCAGACGGCGCCCGGAAGGGCCGTGGGGGATTCCATCCGGTCGGCCGCACTATTCGGAAGCGATGAATTCGCTTCCGCTCTTGGTCGATGCCCCGCGTGGACCGGGAAGCGCCGGCGTTCCCGCCGCCACCTCTGCCACCTGCGAGTTGGCGGATGTGCGAGCGCCTCGGGAGGGCGCTCGCACCGAAATCACAGGAGGAAACGTGAAAACTGGCATCCGTAGAAGTGCCGCCGTGGGTATCGCGGCGCTCTTTCTGACCGTCACGGGCGCGACATTGGCGCCGTCGGCATTCGCCGCGAAGAGCGATTGCCCCCGAGGATATGTCTGTGTCTGGAACAACACGTCGTTCAGCGGCCCGCCGACGTGGAAGTCGCAGGGCAACCTGTACAGCAAGAGCTCGGCCGCCGGGATTTCGATCTTCAACAACGGTGTGGCGGACCCGGGAGCCGATCACATCTGGTGGAAGGCCACGTGGGCCAACGGGCAGAAGTCCAATGGGTGCCTCCACTACCCGCCGGACGGCAGCTCGTTCGTCCTGTACGGCAGCGTGAAGCTGGACTCGGCCGTGTGGGGCGGCGAGTGCTGATCTGACAGCAGCCGGTGGGACCGTTCCTGCCCCGGTACGGGCGGAGCGGTCCCCTCGTGCGCTGTCCCGGGCCCGACTTCGGGCCGACCGGACTGAAAGACTGGGCCCATGGCCGAAGCATCGGAGGTCCCCGTGGTGTCCGAAGTCCCCGTGGTGTCGGAAGTCGAGCTCTCCGCAGGCGTGATCACGTACGAGGACACGGGCGGCGACGGGCCGGTGGTCGTCCTCCTGCACGGTGTCGCGATGGACGGTTCCCTCTGGCGCAACGTCGTCGACGGGCTCCGCACCGGCTTCCGGTGCGTCGTACCGACCCTGCCGCTCGGCGGGCACCGGAGGCCCATGCGGCCGGACGCGGATCTCTCCGTCCTCGGGGTGGCCCGGCTGGTCGCGGAATTCCTCGAAGTGCTGGACCTCCAGGACGTCACGCTCGTGATGAACGACTGGGGCGGGGCGCAGTCCCTCGTCGCGGACGGACGGGACCAGCGGATCGGCAAGCTGGTGATCACATCCTGCGAGGCGTTCGACAACTACCCTCCGGGACTGCCCGGTTCCAATCTCCACGCCTCCGCGAAGGTGCCCGGCGGGCTGCGTCTCGCCTTCGCCCTGCTGAAGCTGAAGCCCATGCGGCGGCTGCCCATGACCTGGGGCCGGATGTGCAAGCGGCCCGTCCCGCACGAGGTGATGGACGCGTGGTTCCGGCCGCTGTGGACCTCCGCGGAGATCCGCCGCGATCTGAGGAAGTACGTCCTCGGAGTGCCGCCCAAGGCCGAACTGCTCCGCTGGGCCGAGAAGCTCCGCGACTTCGACCGCCCGGCGCTCGTCGTCTGGGCGGCGGAGGACAAGGTCATGCCACCCGAGCACGGGCGCCGGCTCGCCGCGCTCCTGCCCCAGGGGCAGCTGGTGGAGGTCGCCGACAGCTACACGCTCATCCCGGAGGACCAGCCGGCTGTGCTCGCGGCGCACATCAGCGCGTTCCTGCTGAAGGGCCGGCCGGCCTGATCCGAAGGAGGAGGCCCCAGCCCCTCTCGTCGAACCGGCGCTCCGGCGACGGAGGCGCGGACGGCGTGAAGCGGAGCTGCGGTGGAGCTTAAGAAAACCTCGATGGACCTGCGGCGCGGGGTGCGGCAGATTGCTTCCTGACGGCAGAGAGTGGTGCGCGGAGCCGGACGTCCGACGCGCACGGCGACCTGCCGTACCTCATGTCTTCCCCGGGCCGCAGGCTTCTTCCCATGCCCCCGGCCCGGGGTACTCAACGCCGTACCAGGCAACAGGGAGCCACAGCCGTGAAGGCACTCGTGAAGCAGAAGGCCGAGCCGGGGCTCTGGCTGATGGACGTGCCGGAACCGGAGATCGGTCCCGGAGACGTACTCATCAAGGTGCTCCGCACCGGCATCTGCGGCACCGACCTGCACATCCGGGCCTACGACGGCTGGGCCCAGCAGGCCGTGCGCACCCCGCTCGTCCTGGGCCACGAGTTCGTGGGCGAGGTCGCCGAGCTCGGTTCCGACGTCGTCGACATCAAGGTCGGCGACCTCGTCAGCGGCGAGGGCCACCTGGTCTGCGGCAAGTGCCGCAACTGCCTGGCCGGCCGCCGCCACCTCTGCCGCTCCACCCTCGGGCTCGGCGTCGGCCGGGACGGGGCGTTCGCCGAGTACGTCGCCCTCCCCGCCTCCAACGTCTGGGTCCACCGGGTCCCCGTGGACCTCGACATCGCGGCGATCTTCGACCCGTTCGGCAACGCCGTCCACACCGCCCTGTCCTTCCCCCTGGTCGGCGAGGACGTGCTGATCACCGGTGCCGGACCGATCGGCATCATGGCCGCGGCCGTCGCCCGCCACGCCGGCGCCCGCAACGTCATGATCACCGACGTCAGCGAGGCACGCCTCGAACTGGCCCGCAAGGTCGGCGTCAGCCTGGCGCTCAACGTCGCCGACGAGACGATCGCCGACGGACAGCGGCACCTCGGACTGCGCGAGGGCTTCGACATCGGCCTGGAGATGTCCGGCCGCCCCGAGGCGATGCGCGACATGATCGCGAACATGACGCACGGCGGTCGCATCGCGATGCTCGGACTGCCGTCCGAGGAGTTCGCCGTCGACTGGTCCCGCATCGTCACCTCGATGATCACCATCAAGGGCATCTACGGCCGCGAGATGTACGAGACCTGGTACGCGATGTCCGTGCTGCTGGAGGGCGGCCTGGACCTCGCCCCCGTGATCACCGGACGATACGGCTACCGGGACTTCGAAGCGGCGTTCGACGACGCGGCGAGTGGTCGCGGTGGCAAGGTCATTCTCGACTGGACCGTCTGACCACGCGCATCCGGTCCAGCCACCCGACGTATCCAGCTACCGAGCCGGGAGACACCCCTCATGTTCGACTCCGTACGTGACGACGTGCGCACCACCCTCGACGAGATCAAGGCCGCCGGGCTCCACAAGCCCGAGCGGGTGATCGGCACCCCGCAGTCCGCGACCGTCGCGGTCACCTCCGGCGGACGCCCCGGCGAGGTCCTCAACTTCTGCGCGAACAACTACCTGGGCCTCGCCGACCACCCCGAGGTCGTCGCCGCCGCGCACGAGGCGCTGGACCGCTGGGGCTACGGGCTCGCCTCGGTCCGCTTCATCTGCGGCACCCAGGAAGTCCACAAGGAGCTGGAGCAGCGGCTGTCGTCGTTCCTCGGCCAGGAGGACACGATCCTCTACTCCTCCTGCTTCGACGCCAACGGCGGTGTCTTCGAGACCCTCCTCGGCGCGGAGGACGCGGTCATCTCCGACGCCCTCAACCACGCCTCGATCATCGACGGCATCCGGCTCTCCAAGGCCCAGCGCTTCCGCTACGCCAACCGCGACATGGCGGACCTGGAGACGCAGCTCAAGGAGGCGTCCGGGGCACGGCGCCGGCTCATCGTCACCGACGGTGTGTTCTCCATGGACGGTTACGTCGCTCCGCTGCGCGAGATCTGCGACCTGGCCGACCGCTACGACGCCATGGTCATGGTCGACGACTCGCACGCCGTCGGCTTCGTCGGCGCCGGCGGACGCGGCACCCCCGAGCTGCACGACGTCATGGACCGCGTCGACATCATCACCGGCACCCTCGGCAAGGCGCTCGGCGGTGCGTCCGGCGGCTACGTCGCCGCCCGCGCCGAGATCGTCGCCCTGCTGCGCCAGCGCTCGCGCCCGTACCTCTTCTCCAACTCGCTCGCTCCCGTCATCGCCGCCGCCTCGCTCAAGGTCATCGACCTGCTGGAGTCCGCGGGCGAGCTGCGCGAGCGGCTCAACGCCAACACCGCGCTCTTCCGGACCCGGATGACCGAGGAAGGCTTCGACGTCCTGCCCGGCGACCACGCCATCGCCCCCGTCATGTTCGGGGACGCGGCGAAGGCAGGCCGGATGGCGGAGCTGCTCCTCGAGCGCGGTGTGTACGTGATCGGGTTCTCGTACCCGGTCGTCCCGCAGGGCGCCGCACGCATCCGTGTGCAGCTGTCCGCCGCGCACTCCACCGACGACGTGAACCGTGCCGTCGACGCGTTCGTCGACGCCCGGGCCGCGCTGGCGGAGTAGCCCGCCGGGCTGTCCGGGAGTTCCCGCCGGACCTGGGACAATAGGGCACATGATCGATGCACGGCGGCTGCGTATTCTCCGTGCGGTGGCGGACCACCGCACAGTGACTGCGGCAGCCGCCGCGCTGTATCTGACCCCGTCCGCCGTGTCCCAGCAGCTCGCCGCCCTTGAGCAGGAGACCGGCCACCGGCTCGTCGAACGCGGCGCGCGCGGGGCGCGGCTCACGGCGGCGGGGGAGATCCTGCTGACCCACACCAACGCGGTGCTGGCCCAGCTGGAGCAGGCCGAGGCGGAGCTCGCGGCGTACAGCGCGGGCGTGGCCGGTACGGTCACGGTCGCCGCGTTCGCCACCGGTATCGGCCTCGTCCTCGCCCCCGCCATCACCGAGCTGAACCTGACCGCGCCCGGCATCCGGGTCCGGGTCCAGGACGCCGAGGGCGACGCGAGTGTGCCGATGGTGCTGGACCGGCAGGTGGATGTGGCGGTCGCCGTGGAGTACCGGGGTGCTCCGGGGGCGGACGACGCGCGGCTGACCCGGGTGCCGCTGTACTCGGAGCCGTTCGACGCGGTGCTGCCGGTGGACCACCGGCTGGCCGGCCAGGACCAGGTGGCGGTCGCGGACCTCGCGAAGGACCCGTGGATCGGGCCGTACCCCGGCAACCCCTGTCACGACGTGGTGGTCCTCGCCTGCGAGTTCGCCGGCTTCGAACCCCGCCTCGAACACTCCTCGGACGACTTCCGCGCGGTCGTCGCGCTGGCCGGGGCGGGCGCGGGAGTGGCGCTGGTGCCGAGGTCCGCGCTGCGCGGAGTGGACCTCACGGGCGTGGTCGTCCGCCCGGTGAAGGGCAGCGCGCCCACCCGCCGGGTCTTCGCCGCGGTGCGCCAGGGGGCGGAGGGCCACCCCCTGATCAGGCCGGTCCTGGACGCGCTGGGCGCGGCGGGCACCCGCGAGGAGAGTCTGACCACGCGTATTCCGTGAGCCGTACCCGGCTACGGGGCGTACCCGATGCCGGGGAGCGCCACCGACGGCGCCGCTCCGGCCCCGCTGGCTCACGCGGGCTGCAGCAGGTCCCAGCGGTTGCCGTACAGGTCCTCGAAGACCGCCACCGAGCCGTAGACCTCGTGCCGCGGCTCCTCCAGGAAGGTGACCCCGGCGGCTCGCATGCGCTCGTGGTCGCCCGCGAAGTCCTCGGTGTGCAGGAAGAAGCCGACCCGGCCGCCGGTCTGCGCCCCGACGCTCCCGCGCTGCGCCTCGTCCTTGGCGCGGGCCAGGAGCAGCCCCGTCCCCGCCGGCCCGCCGCGCGGGCGCACGACCACCCAGCGGGAGCCGTCGCCCCGGTCGGTGTCCTCCACCAGTTCGAAGCCCAGGGCGTCGCGGTAGAAGGTGAGGGCTTCGTCGTAGTCGGTGACGACCAGGGTGACGAGGGCGATATGTGACATGTCATACCTCAATGTGACGTGTGACGGTAGGGCGTGAAGTTGTACGTGACACTAAC
This sequence comes from Streptomyces sp. NBC_00234, assembly GCF_036195325.1. Classification (NCBI taxonomy): domain Bacteria; kingdom Bacillati; phylum Actinomycetota; class Actinomycetes; order Kitasatosporales; family Streptomycetaceae; genus Streptomyces; species Streptomyces sp. NBC_00234. Next base: position 6,410,454 of record NZ_CP108101.1, read on the forward strand.
GCTCCCGCCGCCCGCGCCAGCACAATGACCGGCATGGACACGAGTGACCTCGCCGCCCTGACGGCACGTGCCCGGCTTCTCGCCGTGCCCGGCCGCCGGCGCATCCTCGGGATCGTCGGCCCGCCGGGGGCCGGCAAGTCCACGCTGGCCGCCCGGCTCGTCGACGCACTCGACGGGCTGGCCGTCCTCGTCCCCATGGACGGTTTCCACCTGGCCGGGGCCGAACTGGACCGGCTCGGCCGCGCCGACCGCAAGGGCGCCCCCGACACCTTCGACGCCGCCGGGTACGCGGCCCTCCTGCGGCGGCTTCGCGACCCCGGTGAGCCGGGACCCGTCTACGCGCCCGCCTTCGACCGTGCGCTGGAGGAGCCGGTCGCCGGTTCCGTGCCCGTACCGCCGGACATCCCACTTGTCGTCACCGAGGGGAACTATCTCCTGCACGACGAGGGGCCCTGGGCTCCGGTGCGCGGGCTGCTCGACGAGACGTGGTACCTGGACGTGGACCCTGGCCTGCGGGTCCGCCGGCTCGTCGACCGGCATGTGCGCTTCGGCAAGTCCCGCCCGTACGCGGAGCGCTGGGTGACCGGTTCCGACGAGCCGAACGCCCGCCTCGTCGAGCGGGGCCGCGCCCGAGCCGACCTCGTGGTGCGTCCACCAGACCCCACCCGCTGACGGACCGCACCCGCTGACACACCCCCCTGACCGTCCCCACCCCTGACCGGCCGGGTTTCTCCTTCCCGTTCGCGTGGGCGCGCCCGTGCGGGCAGGATGCTGAGTGCCGTGTCGCGCCGCCAGGAGGTCCGCATGTCCAGCCCGAACCAGCCCGTGCCGTTCACCGCCGACGACTACCGGGCGCGTATGGCCCGCGCCGTCGAGTCCGCAGCCGATGCGGGACTCGCGGGCCTTCTCGTCGCCCCGGGCCCCGACCTCGTCTACCTCACCGGCTACCAGCCGACCGCGATCACCGAGCGCCTCACCGTCCTCGTCCTCGCCGCGGGCCAGGACCCGATCCTCGTCGTCCCGACCCTGGAGGCACCGGACGCCGAGCGCGCCGTCGGCGCCCCGGCGCTCACGCTGCGCGACTGGACGGACGGGAAGGACCCCTACGCGGTCACCGCACCGCTGCTGGACGCCGCGGGACGGTTCGGGATCAGCGACAACGCCTGGGCGATGCACCTCCTCGGGCTCCAGCAGCTGCTGCCCGGAACGTCGTACGCCTCGCTGACCGAGGCCCTGCCCATGCTCCGGGCGGTGAAGGACGCCCATGAGCTGGAGCGGCTCACGGCCGCCGGAGCCGCCGCGGACGCCACGTACGAAGAGATCCTGAAGGTGCGTTTCTCCGGCCGCAAGGAGACCGACGTGGCCGCCGACCTGGCGGCGCTCCTGACCCGGTTCGGTCATTCCCAGGTCGACTTCACCGTCGTCGGCTCCGGCCCCAACGGCGCCAACCCGCACCACGAGGCGGGCGAGCGCGTCATCGAGCGGGGCGACATGGTGGTGCTCGACTTCGGCGGCCTCAAGCACGGGTACGGCTCCGACACCTCCCGTACGGTCCACGTCGGCGAGCCCACCGCCGAGGAGCAGCGTGTGCACGACATCGTCCGCGAGGCCCAGGAGGCGGGCTGCCGTGCGGTCGCGCCCGGCGTCGCCTGCCAGGAGATCGACCGGGCGGCGCGCGCGGTCATCACCGAATTCGGCTACGGCGAGCGGTTCATCCACCGCACGGGTCACGGCATCGGCGTCACCACCCACGAACCGCCGTACATGATCGAGGGTGAGGAGCAGCCGCTGGTGCCCGGCATGTGCTTCTCCGTGGAGCCTGGCATCTACCTCCCGGGGCGCTTCGGTGTCCGTATCGAGGACATCGTGACGGTCACCGAGGACGGCGGGCGCAGGCTGAACACCACCCCGCGCGAGATGGCGATCGTCGAGTAGCGGGCAGCGGGCAGCGGGCAGCGGTCAGCAGGCAGCGAGCTGCGGGGCGGCGCCAACGGCCCCGCACACGTCAGTCGTCGGCGAGCACCACGCACGACTCCGGCGGCAGATGCAGCAGCCCGTCCGCGCCCGGTGCCTCGACCGGTTCCCAGGCCGCCAGCACCCGGCCGCCGCCGCTGCGGTGCCGGCCGCCGCCCAGCGGGATGGTGGCCGGTTTCCCGGAGAGGTTGACCGCGACCCGCAGATCCCCCCTGCGGTACGCGAGCCAGCGGGCGGACTCGTCGAACGCGGTCTTCACCGTCGCCAGGTCCGGGTCGCGCAGGTCGGGCATCACGCGGCGCAGCGCGATCAGTTCGCGGTACCAGGCGAGCATGCGGGTGTGCGGCTCGCGTTCCGGTTCGCTCCAGTCCAGGCAGGATCGGTCCCGGGTCGCCGGGTCCTGCGGATCGGGAATCTCCTCTTCCGCCCAGCCGTGCGCCCCGAACTCGCGCCGCCTGCCGTTGCGCACGGCCTCCGCCAGTTGCGGATCGGTGTGGTCGGTGAAGAACTGCCACGGGGTGCGGGCGCCCCACTCCTCGCCCATGAAGAGCATCGGGGTGAACGGGCCCGTGAGGACCAGGGCGGCCGTGCACGCCTGGAGGCCGGGGGAGAGGGAGGCGGCGAGCCGGTCGCCGAGGGCCCGGTTGCCGATCTGGTCGTGGGTCTGCGCGTAGCCGACGAAGCGGTGGGCGGCGGTCCGGGTGATGTCGACCGGGCGGCCGTGCGTGCGGCCACGGAAGCTGGAGTACGTACCGTTGTGGAAGAAGGCGCTGGTCACGGTCTTGGAAAGGGCCGCGAGGGGGGCGGCGGCGAAGTCGGCGTAGTAGCCCTGGGACTCGTCGGTGAGCGCGGTGTGCAGGGAGTGATGGAAGTCGTCGTTCCACTGGGCGTGCAGCCCGAGGCCCCCGCTCTCGCGCGGCGCCGTCGTGCGCGGGTCGCAGAGATCGGACTCCGCGATGAGCGAGAGCGGCCTGCCGGTGTCCGCCGCGAGGGTGTCGACGGCCGTGGAGAGTTCCTCCAGGAACGTGAGCGCCCGGCTGTCGGCGAGGGCGTGCACCGCGTCGAGCCGCAGCCCGTCGAGACGGTAGTCGCGCAGCCAGGCGAGCGCGCTGCCCAGCAGATACGCCCGCACCTCGTCCGATCCCGGTGCGTCCAGGTTGACGGCGGAGCCCCACGGAGTGTGGTGGGTGTCGGTGAAGTAGGGGCCGAACGCGGGGAGGTAGTTGCCGGACGGGCCCAGGTGGTTGTGCACCACGTCCAGGAGGACGCCGAGGCCCAGGCCGTGTGCCGCGTCGACGAAGCGTTTCAGCCCGGCCGGGCCGCCGTACGGCTCGTGCACGGCCCACAGCGACACCCCCTCGTACCCCCAGCCGTTGGTACCGGGGAAGGGGCAGACGGGCATGAGCGAGACATGGGTGATGCCCAGCTCGGCGAGGTGGCCGAGCCGTTCGGCGGCGGCGTCGAAGGTGCCCGCCGGGGTGTACGTACCGATGTGCAGCTCGTACAGGACGGCGCCGGGCAGTCCGCGCCCCGGCCACTCGTTGCGCCAGACGTACGCGTTCTGGTCGAACACGGCGCTCTCGCCGTCGGGGCCGTCCGGCTGGCGGCGCGAGCGCGGATCGGGGTGCACGGGCCCGCCGTCCACCGAGAAGCCGTAGCGGTCCCCGTCGGCGGCCTCCGCCAGGGCGGTCCACCAGCCGGGCCGCGTCGCGTCGCGTTCCATCGACTGCGTACCGTCGGCCGTCCGGAGCCCGACCGTCTCCGCGTCGGGTGCCCACACCTCGAACTGCATGCGCCACTCCTCGTCCGTGAACCGGATGCCCCGGCGAAGGGCCCGCCCGTTCTGGCGATCAGGGTCTGCCCCAGATCATTGCCCTGACGGCCTTCGCTCATACGTAGCAAGGCCGGGCGGCGGTGGAAGGTCCCTCGTGCGGCTGGTACCCGGACCGGGGCCGGCGCGGTGACACCGCGCCGGCTTCGGCGCCCGGTCGTCGGGGACCCGGGCCGGACGAGACGCCCGGCCCGATCCGAACGACAGGGCCGAGGTCGTGTCCGCAACGTCTCGTCCGGCCGGCCTTCTGGTGGACGACGACACGTTGCGACACTCCCTAGACCAGGTGGATGCGCTCCTGCGTCACGGGATGGCCGGCCCGCGCGAACGCGGCGGCCATCGGCACGTTCCCCTGGTCGGTCGCGCCCGTGATGAACTCGGCGCCCTCGGCGACCAGGAAGTGCGTGCACTCCACGAGCAGGTCGTAGCCGTAGCCGTGCCCGCGTGCCTCCGGTACGACGCCGATGAAGCCGATGCACGGACCCGAGGGGTTGTGGGCGGGTACATGGAGCCCGGCCAGCTCACCGTCCGGCGTGTACGCCAGCTGCCACCAGGAACGCGGCGAGGGACACCAGTTGAAGAAGTCCAGCTCCTCCTGGGCCGCCGCCTCCAGGCCCCCGGGGCCCTCGATGGCCCGCCGGGCGTGCGCGTCCAGCGTGGCGGAGTGGACCCGGCGCAGGACGTCGAGGATCACCGCGTCGTCCGGCTCCGGGCGGAACGTCAGACGGCCGGGACGCTCGGGAAGGCCGCAGTCCGGCGTCCACAGGTAGCGGTACCGCTCGACGAGCGGCTTCATGCCCGCCGCCGTGGCGGCGGCGATGCGGGCCTCTGCCGCCGCGCGGACCTCGGGGACCTCCCGCCAGTTCGCGGGCAGGATCAGCTCGTACTCGGCGTACAGCGAGGAGCGGCGCAGCAGTTCGGCGCCCGCCTCGTCCTCGCCCTCGGCGAAGTCGAACCAGTTGAGCAGGACGGGTTCGGTGTCGTCGGGCCCCGACCACCAGGCGGCCCGGGCGACGACGGTGTCGTCGCGCAGGGCGATCCAGGTCCACTCGGGCCGGTACTCCCCGCCGTCGCGGACCGTGCCGTAGCGGTGTCCGAAAGCGGCGCGGCCGACGAGGTCGTCGTCGTGCAGGGAATCGAAGAGATGGGCGTCGCTCTGGGTGAGCGCGCGAATGACCAGATCGGTCATGGAAGTGTCCTCCGGGACGAAGCGTGTGCGCTCCTCGTCAGACGGAGTCCGACACCGCCCTGCGGGCGGGACGGGAGCGCGGGATCGAAGTGGTACGGGGGGTGGTGCTTGTGCTGGTACGCACTCTTCTCGCCTCCTTCCTCGACCGGGGCCGTCGACTTCGTGGCTCACCGTATACGTGGCCCGGCCGGGCCGTCCACGGGTTTTCGCGAGGTTCCGTGAACGGCCCGTCGGCGGGCTCCGGGGCGGTCAGCCCCAGACCATGTTGAACGCGCGCTCGAAGTTCACGTACCCCAGGCGCTCGAAGGACTTCGCCATCGGGACGTTGCCGAGGTCGGTCGCCGCCCTGATCCGGTCCACGCCCTGTTCGACGAGCACCCGGGTGCCCTCGGCGAGGATGTCGTCGATGTAGCCCTTGCCGCGGTGGGCGGGGAGTACGCCGATGTACGCGATGATCGGGTGGTAGTTGTTGCGCGCCGGAATCACGAATCCGACCGGCTCACCGTCGGGCAGCTCCGCGATCCGCCACCACTCCTGCGGCGTCGAATAGCCCGCGAACTCCTCGTCGTAGTGCTTCTCGGCGGCCTCGCGGGCACCGATGCCGGTCGCCAGGTCGGCCTGGCCGTGGGCGTCGAGGGTGCCCTCCATCACCGGGGTCATCAGCGCGACCAGGTCCTCGCGCCCGGTGACCGGACGGAACACCAGACGGCCCGGGTCGGCCGGAACCGGCGTACCCTCGCGCCACTCCAGGCGCAGCCGCTCGACCAGCATCCGGGCGCCGGTCTCCTCCATGACGCGTATCCGGGCCTCGACGACCTCGCGGGCCGCCGGGTCCTCTCGCCAGTCGGGCGGAATGAACCGGCCGTACTCGGGCCGCTCGACGTCGGCGGGCACGACGGCGGCCATGGCCGTCTCCAGCAGCCGCACGCCGATCTCCTGGCGCTCCTGCGCGGGCAGGGTGTCGTCCAGGTCGAAGAAGTCCAGCGCGAGAGGGGCGCCGCCGTCCTTCGACGTCCACCAGGCCACCCGGGCCACGACCTGCTCGCCCCGCAGGGCGACCCACATCCACTCGGGGCGGCGGCGGCCGGTGGCGAGGTCGTCCGCCAGCTCGTGGTCGAGAACGTAGGAAAGACGGCAGAAGAGACCGAGCTCGTCCGGGCCGCTGAGCGGACGGATGGTCAGTTCCAGTGGTGCTACGGGCACAAAGTCTCCTTGAGAGGGAGGGCCGTCCGCGTTCTCGCGCACGGCCCGCGGCGCAGACGCTAGCAAGCCGGGGACCGCGCAGGTCAGCAGGGCGGAAAGCAGAGTTCTTCTGGACACCTCGGCCCGGTCGGACCGACAATCAGGAATGTGACGTCCTCCTTCGAGTTCCACACGTATCCCGCGCGGCTCTCCGACGCCCAGCGCGACCGTGTTCTCGGTGTGCTCAGAGAGGGTGCGGCGCAGGGCAAGCTCTCGCACGACACGTTCATGCGACGCATGGATCTGGCCCTCACCGCCCGGCGGGCCGAGGAGCTGGACGCACTCACCTGCGATCTGGAGACCGGCGGGGGCTGGTCGCGCGGCCTGTTCCGTGCCGTCGGCGGTGTGTCGGCCTTCTCCGTACGGCTGCGCAGGGCCTGGCAGTCCGAGCGGCTGCCGAAGCTCCTGCTGCCCGTACCGGGCCCGCGCCCCCTGCTCATCGGCCGCGACCCGGGGAACGGACTGCGGCTCAGCCACGAGACCGTCTCCCGGATGCACGCCGAACTCACCGCGCACGGAAGCCGGTGGATCCTGCGCGACCTCGGCTCGACGAACGGCACCTGCGTCAACGGCCAGCGGGTCACCGGCTCGGTCCCGGTGTGCGACGGGGACCAGGTGAGCTTCGGACGCATGAGCTTCCGGCTCACCGCACCCGCGCGCAAGCCGCTTGCCTGACCGCTGACATGCCCGGCTCCCCCTCGGGGGAAAGCGCCCGGGGGGTGGGTGGGGACAGCCATAGAGCCACTGGGCGGGCAGCCCCAATGACCACCGACTTCCCGGACGGGACGCTGATCGACGACAGATACAGCGTCCAAGGGGAGGTGCCCGCATGACGGGCAGAAAGCCGGTCACGGTTCGCATCGCACGCTGGTGTGCGACCCATCCGTGGCGAGCCGTCGTCGGGTGGCTCGTCTTCGTCGTCGTGTGCGTCGGCGCGGGCACGGCGGTGGGCACCAACAAGGCCACGTTCGAGGACTTCTGGGTCGGTGAGGCGGGACGCGCGGAGCAGCTCGCCGCCGGGAGCGGGCTCACCCCCGAACCCGTCGAGCAGATCCTCATCACCGGGAAGGGCGCGGCCCCGGCCGGCGGCACGGCCGGTTCGGCCGACGCCCGCTCCGCCGCGCAGGACATCACGGTACGGATGAGGGAGCTGCCCGCCGTCGTCTCGGTCGCCGCTCCCCGCGCCGCCCGCGACGGCTCGGCCCTCATGGTCGCGGTCACCCTGCGGGGCGACAAGGAGACCGCGAAGGAGGACGTCGACACCCTGCTCGCGCAGACGGCCGAGGCCCGGCGCGCGCACGAGGGGCTGCGGATCGAGGAGACGGGCAGCGCCTCCATCTCCAACGGGGTCAACGACAAGCAGGGGAAGGACCTCCAGCGGACCGAGGCGATCAGCCTTCCGGTGACGTTCGTGATCCTCTTCGTGGTGTTCGGGGCCGTGCTCGCCGCCGGAATCCCGGTGCTGCTCGCGCTCTCCGCGTTCGCCGGAGCGGTCGGTCTGTACGGACTCGCGACCTGGGTCACGCCCGACGCGGGCGGCGCCGCCCTCAGCGTGATCTTCATGATCGGTATGGCCGTCGGGGTCGACTACTCCCTCTTCTACCTGAAGCGGGCCCGCGAGGAGAGGGAGCGGTCAGGGGGCACCATCAGCCATGCCGCCGCGGTCGAACTAGCCGCGGCGACCTCGGGGCGCGCGGTGGTCGACTCCGGCATCGCGGTCGTGCTGGCGCTCGGCGGCCTCTACCTGATGGACGACGTGATCTTCTCGTCCATCGCCTCCGGCGCGATCCTCGTGACGCTGGTCGCGGTCGCCGGGTCGCTGACCGTGCTGCCCGCACTGCTCACCAAGCTGGGGCGCCGCCTCGACAGCCGGGCGACCCGGCGCGGCACGGCCACGGACCGGCGGGGACGCCCGGCGGGCGGCAGCCGGACGTGGGCGGCGATGCTGCGCCCCGTGATGCGCCGGCCGCTGGCCACCCTGCTGATCGGTTCGGCGCTGACGGCCGCGCTCGCCCTGCCCGTGCTCGGCATGAAGATGGGTACCGAGGGCAAGGAGACCTTCCCCGACAGCGTCCCCTCGGTCGCCGCCTACGGCAGGCTCGTCGAGGCGTTCCCGTCCGAGGGGCCCGCGCACCTCGTCGTCGTACGGGGCGCCGAACCCGCTGCCGCGCTGCGGAAGTTGGCCGAACGGGTGGCCGGTGAACCGCTCTTCGCCCATGACCGCGAACCGCGGCCGACCACGTCCGAGGACGGGCGCACCGCCCTGCTGCGGCTGCCCGTCCCGTACGCCCAGAACTCGCAGGAGGCCACCCGCTCCCTGGAGCTGCTGCGCACCGAGCTGATCCCGGAGACGGTCGGGAGGACCGCGGGCTCCGAGGCCGTGGTCAGCGGGGAGATCGCGGGCGGTGTGGACTACGCGGAACACCAGCGGGGCCGGCTGCCGTGGGTGATTCTCTTCGTCTCGCTGACGACGCTCGGGATCATGTTCGCCGCGTTCAGGTCCGCCGCCCTCGCGCTGCTCGGCGTGGCCCTCAACCTGGCGGCGGTGATGGTGTCCTGGGGTGTGCTGACCCTGGTCTTCCAGGGAACCTGGGCGGACGGGCCGCTCGGTTTCGAATCGCTGGGCTTCGTCGGATCACGCACCCCGCTGCTGGTGTTCGCGATCCTGGTCGGCCTCTCCACCGACTACCAGATCTTCGTGGTGAGCCGGATCAGGGAAGCCGTACGGCGCGGAGTGCCGACCCGGCAGGCCGTCGTCGAGGGGATCGCCGGCTCGGCCGGTGTCGTCACCAGCGCGGCCGTGATCATGGTGTCGGTCTTCGCCAGCTTCCTCTTCATCGACCGGGTGGAGATGAAGCAGATCGCGGTGGGGCTGACCGTGGCGGTGCTCTTCGACGCCGTGGTCCTGCGGGCACTGATCCTGCCGTCCGCCCTGGCCCTGCTCGGTGACCGCTGCTGGTGGCCGGACCGTCCGGCGCCGAGGGACGTGAGCGACGGCCCGCACCGGGATCGGCCGGGCGGCCACCGGCACGGGGACCACGCCGTCACCGGCCACGGAAGCGGCGCCCCGAAGGACTGACACGGGGCGGTGGGGGGAAGCGGCTGCCCGTGCGGCAGCCGCTTCCGCCGTCACCCGAACGGCCGCACGCCCGCTGCGGCCGGGGCCCGGCAGTGGTCGGCTGGGGGCACACGCGTCGGACGGCGACGCTCGCACTCGGGGGGTACGGATGCAGATCGGCCCACCCGCGGAGCCCCCCGGCACCGACAGTTCCCGGTTGCGGCCGGCGGCCGGCTCCCGCACCCGGGCGGGTGCGGCGGGACCCAGCGTCCTGATGCCCGGCGCGGACCGGGACCCTTACCGGCTGCACCTCTACCGCCGGCTGCGCGAGGACCACCCGCTGACGTACGACGCGGGCCTCGGCGCCTGGCTGCTCAGCCGGTACGCCGACGTCGCCGCCGCACTCACCGATCCCCGGTTCGCCGGATACCCGTACGAGGGCGCGCCCCGCGGCGGCCCCGCGCCCCTCGGACTCTGCGGCGGCAGCCTCGCCTGCGGACCACTGCCCCGCGGCGCCCGGCACCGGCCCGCCGCGGAACCGGCGCACCGCAGCGCCGTGGAGCGGACCGCCTACGTCCTGGCGCGCCGGATAGCCGACCGGCAACAGGCCGATCTCGTCGCGGAGTTCTGCCACTGGCTGCCGTTCGCCGGCGCCCTCACCGTGGCCGGGCTCTCCTGCGACGGGCCCGCCGGACCGTCCCGCGAGACGCTTCCCGTCCGGACGGCCCACGCCTCGGCGGCCACCTGCACCGTGCACACCGCCCTCCGTGAGACCGCACTCGCCTCGTTCCTCGCCAACGTGGTGGACGAGCCCTGCCTCCTGGCGGTCCTCGGCACCGACCCGGACCTGATCGCGGGCGCCTGGACGGAGACCCTGCGCCGCGACCCTCCCGTACAGATAGTCCTGCGCCGCACGCTGACGGACGTCCCGGTCAGCGGCGGCGTCCTCCCGGCCGGGGCACCCGTCGCCTGTCTGATCGGCGCGGCGGGCCGTGACCCGGACCGCTTCGCGGCACCCGACCGCTTCGACCCCTTCAGGCCCGACCCGGGCCGGCTCACCACCGGCCCGGCCCACTGCCCGGCCGTACTCCTCGGCCGGCTCGAAGCCGAACACGGGCTGCACGCCCTGCTCGACGCCATGCCCGGCATCCGCTGGGCGGAGGGGTTCCGCCCCACCGCCACCGGGCTCCTCACCCGAGGTCCGCGGACCCTTCTCGTACGGCCCTTCTGAGCAGTGCCACCGGCCGCTCGGCGAACAGCTCGGCCACCGCGACCTCCGGTCCCGCGAACTCCCGTCCGGGCGACAGCAGATCGTGCCACGGCCCCTCGTCCGGCAGGGCCAGCACCGTGCCGCGCCAGCCGCCCTCCTCCGCGAGGCGCAGGGACAGCCGGGTCACCGCGGTGACCGCCTCGCCCGACCGGGCGAAGGCCAGGCAGTGGGCCGCCGCCGGGCCGCGCGCCGCCAGCGGGGTGTACGTCCCCGACTCCCCGAACAGCTCCGGCCGCTCACGCCGCAGGCCGAGCGCCGCGACCGTGACCGCCGTCTTCTCGTCCGCCTCGCGGTCGGGCTCCCGGAACGGCCTGCGGTTGTCCGGGTCGACCAGGGCGACGTACTCCCGCTCCGTGCCCTGGTACAGATCCGGCACGCCCGGCATCGTCAGCTGCACCAGGGCCGCGCCCAGCACATTGGCCCGCACCTGGGGACCGAGCGTGGCCGCGAACCGCGTCAGCAGCGCGTGTGAGGGCCCCGCTCCGCTGCCGGGCCCGGCGGCGACGAAGTCCGTCACCGCCCGCTCGTACGCCGGATCGGGTTCGGTCCAGCTGGTGAACAGACCGGCCTCCCGTACGGCCTTGAGCAGCGCGGGTTCCAGCCGCGCGGCCAGCTCTCCGGGCGGCAGACCCGCGCAGCCGTACGCGGACTGCCACGCCTGCCAGGCGAGCTGCGGATCGGGGGCAGCCGCCGAGGTGGCCCGGGTCAGCTGCGCCACCAGGGACGACCACTGCTCGGGGCACTCCGAGAGCACCGCGATCCGGGCCCGCACGTCCGCGCTCCGCTTGGTGTCGTGCGTGGTCAGCACCGTGCCCGTGGCGGGCCAGTCACGGGCGATGCGGGTGCAGAACGCGTGGAACTCCTCCGGAGCGACCGCGGGAAGGCCGGGATCGCCGCCCACCTCGGTCGCCGAGATCAGCGGTACGTAGCGGTAGAAGGCGGTGTCCTCGACCGACTTGGCGTGCAGCGCGGACGCCGTCTGTGCGAACCGGGCGCAGAACGCCGTCTGCGCGTCGCCCTCGCCGAGCCGTCCGAGCGCCAGCTCCCGCACCACGTCGACGGCCGTCGCCTCCTCGGGCACGGAGAACACCGCCTTCGCGTCCCGTACCGCCTCGGCCGGAAGCGCCGACTCCGCGAGCTCCGTGACCGGGCCGCCCGCGGTGACGTACGGCCGGTAGACCGGAATCCGGACGAGCAGTTCGGTGACGGCAGCGCGCAGCGCCCAGGGGGCGTGGTCGCGCAGGGCGGGGTCCTGGGCGCAGACCTCGGTGGCGAGCCGGGTCAGCCACCGCGTCTCGGCAGCCAGTTCGTGGTTCACCACGCGGTACGCGGCCCGGCGCACCGTCGCCGTCCAGTAGCCCCCGCGGTCGCCGGGCGGTCCGGCGAAGTCCCGGTACCTGCCGAGCAGGTCCGCCGCGCCCGTCGGATCGGTGAAGAGGCCGTCGATCCGGTGGAGCGCGTCGTACCCCGTCGTACCGGCGACCGCCCAGCCCGCGGGCAGTGCTTCGGAGCCGGTGAGGATCTTCTCCACCACCGTCCACGCGCCGCCGGTCGCCGCGCTCAGCCGCTCCAGGTAGGCGGCGGGTTCCGCCAGCCCGTCCGGGTGGTCGATCCGCAGCCCGTCGACGACGCCGTCGCGCAGGAGTTCGAGGATCTTGCCGTGGGTGGCGTCGAAGACCTCGGGGTGTTCCACGCGCACCCCGATCAGTTCGGAGATGGTGAAGAACCGCCGGTAGTTCAGCTCGGTGCGGGCGAGGCGCCACCAGGCGAGCCGGTAGTGCTGGGCGTCCAGCAGCTCGGGCAGCGGCAGGCCGGCCGTCCCCTCGCGCAGGGGGAACTCCTGGGTTCCGTAGCGCAGCACCGGCGCGCCGGAGCCCTCCGCGGTGCCGGTCGCGAAGGTGCCGATCTCGTCGCCGAGCGGCCCCGCGAGCACGGGCAGCAGGACCTTGCCGTCGCCGGCCGTCCAGTCGATGTCGAACCACCGCGCGTACGGGGACGCCTGTCCCTCGCGCAGCACCTCCCACAGCTGCCGGTTGTGGCGGGGCGCGGCGGCCATGTGGTTGGGCACGATGTCCAGGATCAGTCCGAGGCCGTACTCCCGGGCGGTGGCGGACAGCTGCCGCAGCCCGGCCTCGCCGCCCAGCTCGGCGCGTACGCGGCTGTGGTCGACGACGTCGTAGCCGTGCCGTGAGCCGGGTACCGCCTCCAGGACGGGCGACAGATGCAGATGGGAGACACCGAGCGCGGCGAGATACGGCACTGCCTTACCGGCAGCGGAGAAGGGGAAGTCCGGTTGGAGCTGGAGCCGGTACGTGGCGGTGGGCGTCATGAACACGTAAGTACCCACCGGAGGGCCGTCTGTGTCACGGCCCTCACGGAAGGACCCCCTCCGGCGGCATCGGATTCACCCGCCGGAGGGGCCCGTTTCGCTAGGCCGGGCGCTTCAGCACCGTCAGACTCCGCCCGATCAGCGTGACGCGCTCGCCCGCCGAGACCTTCGGCCCGGTGCCCGGCGGCACCCCGTCCGGGCGGGCCGTGTCGACCACGATCTGCCACTGCCGACCGTGGTTCACCGGAACGGCGAATTCGAGGGTGTCGGCGCTGGCGTTGAACATCAGCAGGAACGAATCGTCGGAGATCCGCTCGCCACGCGGACCCGGCTCCGAGATCGCGTGCCCGTTCAGGAAGACCGTCAGGGCCTTGGCATGCGCGGCCTGCCAGTCCCGCTGGGCCATCTCCTTGCCCTCCGGTGTGAACCACGCGATGTCGGAGAGCTCGTCGTGCGTACCCTCCACCGGCCTCCCGTGGAAGAACCGGCGGCGCCTGAAGACCGGGTGGTCGCGGCGCAGCCACACCATGGCCCGGGTGAACTCCAGCAGACCGGTGTCCGCGCCCGGGCCGTTACCGGCCTCGTCCTCGTCCTCCTCGTCCTCCGCCGCGCGGGCGGCTGCGGGATCGGGCCAGTGGACCCACGCCAGTTCGTTGTCCTGGCAGTAGGCGTTGTTGTTGCCGTGCTGCGTACGGGCGAACTCGTCCCCGTGGCTCAGCATCGGTACACCCTGGGACAGCATCAGCGTGGCGATGAAGTTGCGCATCTGGCGGTTGCGCAGCTCCAGTACCTCCTTGTCCTCGGTGTCGCCCTCGGCCCCGCAGTTCCAGGACCGGTTGTGGCTCTCGCCGTCCCGGTTTCCCTCGCCGTTGGCCTCGTTGCGCTTGTCGTTGTACGAGACCAGGTCGTGCAGGGTGAAGCCGTCGTGGCAGGTGGTGAAGTTGATCGAGGCGAGCGGGCGCCGTCCGTCGTCCTGGTACAGGTCGGACGAGCCCGTCAGCCGCCCGGCGAACTCGGCCAGCGTCCGGGGTTCGCCCCGCCACAGGTCCCTCACCGTGTCGCGGTACTTGCCGTTCCACTCGGTCCACAGCGGCGGGAAGTTCCCGACCTGGTAACCGCCCTCGCCGACGTCCCAGGGCTCGGCGATCAGCTTCACCTGGCTGACCACGGGGTCCTGCTGCACCAGGTCGAAGAACGACGACAGCCGGTCCACCTCGTGGAACTGGCGTGCCAGCGTCGCCGCGAGATCGAAGCGGAACCCGTCGACGTGCATCTCGGTCACCCAGTACCGCAGCGAGTCCATGATCAGCTGCAGGACGTGCGGCGACCGCATGAGCAGGGAGTTCCCGGTACCGGTGGTGTCCATGTAGTACCGCTGGTCGTCGGCCAGCCGGTAGTACGAGGCGTTGTCCAGGCCCCGGAAGGAGAGCGTCGGTCCGAGGTGGTTGCCCTCGGCGGTGTGGTTGTAGACCACGTCGAGGATCACCTCGATGCCCGCCTTGTGCAGGGCCCGGACGGCCTGCTTGAACTCCAGTACCTGTTCGCCGCGGTCGCCCCAGGAGGCGTACGCGTTGTGCGGGGCGAAGAAACCGATGGTGTTGTAGCCCCAGTAGTTCGCGAGGCCCGCGTCCGCCAGACGATGGTCCTGGACGAACTGGTGCACCGGCATCAGCTCGATCGCCGTCACACCCAGCTCCGTCAGATGGGCGATCACCTCCGGGTGGGCCAGCCCCGCGTACGTACCGCGCAGTTCTTCCGGCAGCCCCGGGTGCAGCATCGTCAGGCCCTTCACATGGGCCTCGTAGATCACGGTGCGGTGGTAGTCCGTACGGGGCGGCCGGTCGTCGCCCCAGTCGAAGTACGGGTTGACCACGACCGAGCTCATGGTGTGCGGAGCGGAGTCCAGGTCGTTGCGGGCGTCGGGCCGGCCGAACGGATAGCCGTACACCGCCTCGCCCCACTCGATCTTCCCGGAGACCGCCCGCGCGTACGGGTCGAGCAGCAGCTTCGCCGAATTGCAGCGCTGTCCGCGCTGCGGCTCGTAGGGTCCGTGCACCCGGAAGCCGTACCGCTGACCCGGCATCACTCCGGGCAGGTAGGCATGCCGGACGAAGGCATCGGTCTCGCGGAGTTCCACCGCCGTTTCGGAACCGTCGTCGTGCAGGAGGCACAACTCGATTCGGTTGGCGGCCTCCGAGAAGACCGCGAAGTTGGTGCCGGCGCCGTCGTACGTGGCACCGAGGGGATACGCCTGTCCCGGCCAGACCTGCATAGATATGACTCTTCCACTTCTGATCCGGGTGGTGCGGGGTCTTCCTCCCGATACTCCCCGAAAGTAGGGCGTGCGCCTAGCACGTCGGCCGGTGCTGTCAACATCGGACTCTTCGGTACCGCTCCGGACAGGAATCCGTGCGCCCCGTGCGCCGGACCGTGCGCCGGGTGGTCCGGGGCGGGGTGCCTAATCACTATGAATCGGCTCACTCCACCCGATCTCGCCGAAGGGAACAGGCTTGATTCACATAGCAGTTGGGAAAGCAGCCTGCCCATCGGGCTGCACCGGCTCACCCTCGCGGAGTACCCTTCCTTGATCGTTGGTGGGGGAGTGGAAGGCGGTACGCGGGTGAGCTCGGGAGGTTTCGAGCTGCCCCCAGGTGACCCAGGTCACGAGGGGGAATCGACCGATGCCCCGCCGGGGGCGGTATCCCTTGCACAGCCCATGGAGATAGGCGCGGAGCTGGACTGGGGAGCGGATGCCTGGAGCGAGGTGCGTACGCGCGCCCAGCGGGCCGGCCGGGCCTACATCTGGCTGAATCTGGTCGAACAGAGGCTGCGCGCCGTGGTCGCCGCGGTGCTCCGGCCCATCTACGAGCCCGTGCACGGCGAGGACTGGGTGGTGGCCGCCGCGGGGCCGGCCGGGCAGGAGTGGGTGCAGCGCGCCGTCGCGGTCCGCGAGGTCTCGCGCCGCAAGGGCTATCTGCTCGACCCGGCCGACGACAACGTCCTCAGCTTCCTGACGCTCCCGCAGCTGCGGGAACTGATGGTCCAGCACTGGCCCTGCTTCGAGCCCTACTTCGACGACCGCCGCGACGTGGAGCTGGCGCTCGACGAGCTGGAGGTGGCGCGCAACGTGGTCTCCCGCAACCGCGCGCTGAACGAGGCGGTCCTCGCCCAGGCCGAACGGGCCTCCGCACGCCTTCTGGAGATCCTCGGCAGCGGGGCGGCGGTCCCGTCCGCCGACCGGCTGCCGGTGGACGCCGTCGAGGAGCTGGTCGGCGACCGGTACGCCGACGTGGTCTCCGTCCACCCCGACCGGGTACGGCTCCAGCGCCAGCTGCCCGCCGAGGACCTGTTCGGCGGCGCGCGGCGCCTCGACGCGATCGGCATAGGGCTCAACCTGCTCGTACAGAACTTCTCCGGCCGCCGGCTGGTCAGGCTCGCCGAATCGGGCTGCCGGGTCCGGCTGCTCTTCATCAACCCGGCGAGCAGTGCGGTCAAGCGCCGGGAGCGGGAACTGGGGCTCAAGAAGGGCGAGCTGAGCCGGGCGGTGGAGATGAACATCCTCCACATGCGCCGGGTCCGCTCCAAGCTCCGCGATCCGGGGGCCTTCCAGATCCAGGTCTTCGACGAGACCCCGCGCTTCACCGCGTATCTCGTGGACGGCGACGGTCCCGACGCGGTCGGGGTCGTCCAGCCGTATCTGCGGCGCGCGCGTGGCATGGAGGCGCCCGTGCTCGTGCTGCGGGGCGGAGGCCGCGCGGTGGTCCGGGCGGGCCAGGACAGCGAGCACGGGCTCTTCGAGATCTACCGCGAGGAGTTCGAGTCGGTCTGGACGGACTCCCGGCCGGTGTCCTGAGCCGTTCCGTTCCGCGGCCTTCGGGGCCACCGCCCCGAAGCGTTGTCAGTGGTGCGTGCGATGGTGGTCGTCATTCGGGGGAGAGCACCACGTAGGAGGTACGGGATGGGCTGGCACAGGGAGCCACTGGTCGGCTTCGACCTGGAGACGACGGGTACGGAGCCGCTGGAGGCGCGGATCGTGACCGCGGCGGTCGTCGAGGCGGACGGCCGCGACGGCGAGCCGCTGCGCCAGCGCACCTGGCTGGCCGACCCGGGCGTCCTGATCCCCGCGCAGGCTTCGGCGATCCACGGCATCAGCAGCGAGCGGGCGGCGGCGGAGGGCCGGCCGGTGCGCGAGGTGGCGGACGAGATCGCCGAGACCCTCGTGGACTACTGGCGCCGGGGCGTGCCGGTCGTCGCGTACAACGCCGCGTTCGATCTGACCCTGCTGACGGCCGAGTTGCGGCGCCACGGGCTGCCGTCGCTGAGCGACCGGCTCGGCGGGGCCGGGATCGGCCCGGTCGTCGACCCGTACACCATCGACCGTGCCGTCGACCGCTACCGCAAGGGGAAGCGCACGCTGGAGGCGGTCTGTGTCGAGTACGGGGTGGTGCACGGGGGCGCCCACGACGCGGGCGCGGACGCGCTCGCCGCGGTGCGCGTGGCGTACGCGATAGCCGGGCGGCACGGCTCGGTCGCCGCGCTGACCCCCGCCGAACTTCACGAGCGTCAGATCGGCTGGTACGCGGAGTGGGCGGCCGGCTTCCAGCAGTTCCTGCGCCGCAAGGGCACGGCCGACGCGGTGATCGACGGCCGCTGGCCCCTGCGCGAGCCGGCGCCGGTGGCGGGCTGAGCGTCGGTCCGCCCGGAACGGCCTCGTATCCGGGCCACATACACACCGTCAAAGACCCCAAAAGGGGCAAATGCCGCCTCGCGGCGTAGATTCACTCCCGTTGGATGGGCGATGCGGCAGATTCCGGCCGCCTCCTGACGGGACCCGTGGCACCCTCCCCCTGTCTGTCGGCCGTCCTTCCCAGTTCCTGGACCACGCCGCACGACGAGGGAAGACATGAGCCACGCCGACACCGGGACCGACGCGGCCCCGGGAGTCCCGACCGCGGCCAAGCTGACGCTGCTGACCCTGACCATGATGGTGGTCGGCTCGATGGTCGGCGCCGGAGTGTTCTCGCTGCCGCGCCGCTTCGCGCAGGAGACCGGTGTCGCGGGCGCCCTCATCGCCTGGGCCATCGCGGGCACCGGCATGCTGATGCTCGCCTTCGTCTTCCAGGCGCTCGCGATCCGCCGGCCCCGGCTCGACGCCGGTGTGTACGCCTACGCCAAGGCCGGATTCGGTGAGTACCTCGGCTTCTTCGCCGCGTTCGGGTACTGGGCGAGCGCCTGCGTCGGCAACGTGACCTACTGGGTCCTCATCATGTCGACGGTCGGGGCGATCTGGCCCGCGCTCGGCGACGGCGACACCGTGCTCGCGGCGGCGCTGTCCTCGGTGGGGCTCTGGTGCTTCTACCTCCTCATCCGCCGGGGCATCAAGGAGGCCGCGGCGATCAACCGGATCGTGACGGTCGCCAAGATCGTCCCGATTCTGGTCTTCGTCCTCCTCGCGCTCTTCTCCTTCGACGCCGACGTCTTCGCCGACAACTGGGCCGGCGCGGACTACGCCGGCTCCCTGTTCGACCAGGTGCGCGGCACGATGCTGGCCACGGTGTTCGTCTTCCTCGGTGTCGAGGGCGCCAGCGTCTACTCGCGCCACGCCAAACGCCGGGAGGACGTCGGGAAGGCGACGATCCTGGGCTTCCTCAGCGTCTTCTCCGTCTTCGCCTCGGTCACGATCGTCTCGTACGGGGTCATGCCGATGGGTGAGATGGCCGAGCTGCGGCAGCCGTCCATGGCCGCCGTCCTGGAATTCGCGGTCGGCACCTGGGGCAGTGTCTTCGTCAGCGTCGGCCTGATCGTCTCCGTCCTCGGGGCGTACCTCGCCTGGACGCTGATGGCCGCGGAGGTGCTGTTCGTCGCGGCCAAGGACGACGACATGCCCCGGTTCCTGCGCCGCTCCACCGCCGCCGACGTTCCCGTGCCCGCGCTCCTGATGACGACGGTGCTGACACAGGTCGTGCTGGTCATCACGCTGTTCTCCGACGACGCGTTCAACTTCGCGCTCGATCTGACCAGCGCCCTGACGCTGATCCCGTTCCTGCTCGCCGCGGGCTACTCGCTCAAGATCATGCTGAGGCCGGAGGAGGGCGACGCGGCCGACGGCCGCAGGCGCGACCTCACCGTGAGCGTCGTCGCGACGCTCTACACCGCGTTCCTGCTGTACGCGGCCGGCCTGAAGTTCGTCCTCGTGTCCTTCATCGTCTACGCCCCGGCGACGATTCTCTTCGTCATGGCCAGGCGGGAGCAGGGCAAGCAGCTGTTCTCCCCGGGCGAGCTGGTCATCCTCGCCGTGTCGGTCGCCGGCGCGGTCCTGGGCGTCGCGGCGCTCGCCGTCGGCTGGATCAGCCTCTGACGACCGACCGACCGACCGACCGACCGATCGACCGACCGGCGGGCTGGACCTACTGACCGGCCGCCGGCCGCGCCACCACCCGAGTCCACTCCGGAAAGGCACACCGTGACAAGCCTCGACACCACCGCCACCACACCGTACGGCGTCCACTCGGAGGTCGGCCGGCTCCGCAAGGTCCTTGTCTGCGAGCCCGGGATGGCCCACCGCCGTCTCACCCCCACCAACGCCGACGATCTGCTCTTCGACGACGTCATGTGGGTCGAGAACGCCCAGCGCGACCACGCGGACTTCGTGAACAAGCTCCGGCACAGGGGCGTCGAGGTCGTCGAGCTGCACGACCTCCTCGCCCGGACCATGGCGATCCCCGAGGCGCGGAACTGGCTCCTCGACCGCAAGATCACCGCCAACGAGGTCGGCATCGGACTCCTCGACGACACCCGCGCCTTCCTGGAGACTCTCACCCCGCGCCAGCTGGCCGAGCATCTGATCGGCGGCCTCGCCACCGCCGACCTGCCGGACGAGTTCCGCTCCGGATACGTGGCGCTCGCCCGGGAGTCCACCGGAGTCCGCGAATACCTCATGCCGCCGCTGCCGAACACGCTCTACACCCGGGACACGACCTGCTGGCTGTACGGCGGTGTGACCCTCAACCCGCTGTACTGGCCCGCCCGGCGCGACGAGACACTCCTGATGAAGGCGGTCTACCTCTTCCACCCCGACTTCATGGACGCCACCGTGTGGTGGGGCGATCCGGAGCGGGACTGGGGCCAGGCCACCTTCGAGGGCGGCGACATCATGCCGGTGGGCAACGGCGTCGTCCTCATGGGCATGAGCGAACGCACCTCGCGACAGGCCATCACCCAGGTCGCCCGGTCGCTGTTCGCGAACGGGGCGGCCGAGCACGTCATCGTCGCGGGCATGCCGAAGCTGCGGTCCGCGATGCATCTCGACACCGTGTTCACCTTCGCCGACCGCGACATCGTCACGCTCTACCCGGCGATCATGGACGCCGTCCACACCTTCTCGCTGCGTCCGGGCGACAAGGCCCCCGGTATCGAGATCACCGACGAGGGGTCACGGGCCTTCGTCGACGTGGTCGCCAAGGCGCTCGGACTGCCGGAGCTCCGGATCATCGAGACGGGCGGCGACGTGTACGCCTCCGAGCGCCAGCAGTGGGACAGCGGCAACAACGCCGTCGCGCTGGAGCCCGGCGTGGTCTTCACGTACGACCGCAACACCCAGACCAACACCCTCCTGCGCAAGGCCGGTGTGGAGGTCATCACCATCGTCGGCGCCGAACTGGGCCGCGGTCGCGGCGGCGGGCACTGCATGACCTGCCCGCTGGTCCGCGACGCGGTGATCTTCTAGGACCTGTCGCCCAGGTCCTCAGAACGGGTACCAGCGCACCTCGGGGTCGCCCTCGCGGAGCGACGCCACACGCCGGCGGAACTCCACGAGCGCCTTCTCGTTGGCCGGGGCGTGCTGCGCGACCCAGGCGCAACTCGCCGTCTCCCGGGCGCCGCGCAGGACCGCGCAGCCGTCCCACTCCCGGACGTCCCAGCCGTACGCCGCGGTGAACGCGTCGTACGCCGGGGCGGGCAGGCCGTACCGGTCGCGCGAGAGGGCCAGGACCACCAGGTCGTGTTCCCGGAGATCCGACGAGACCGTCTCCAGGTCGACCAGGACCGGTCCGTCCGGGCCGATGTGGACATTGCGGGGGAGCGCGTCGCCGTGGATCGGGCCCGGCGGCAGATGCGGGGTGAGGGCGGCGGCCGTCGCCGCGAAGTCGTCGCGGCGCTCGCGCAGGAAGCGGGCGTCCTCCGGGTCGATCGCGTCGCCCGCCAGCGTCAGCCAGCGCTCGACACCGCCGAGCAGCTCGCGTCGCGGCAGCGTGAAACCCTCGGGCGCGCCCAGCGCGTGCACACGGGTCAGCAACGGAGCCAGATCCCGCGGCTCGGCGGGCCGTACGGCGGGCGGGAGCCGGTGCCACAGCGTCACCGGGTGACCGTCGACGAGCCGTACCCCGGGCTCGGCGGCGCGTACGGCGGGGACGCCGGAGGCGGCGAACCACTGGGCGACGGCCAGTTCGCGTTCGGCCCGTTCCCGCAGCTCCGGGTGGCGGGCGGCGTCCCGGCCGACCTTGACCACCAGGTCGCCGACGGCGAACACGGCGTTCTCGCCCAGCGCGATCAGTTCCGCGTCGCCGTGCAGTCCGGCCGCGCTCAGTACCTCGCGCGCACGCATCTCGTTCATGGTCCCGATTTTCGCATCCCCGCAGGCCACCTTGACGAACGGACGGCCCGTCAGCACGATGACGGAGGCCACCTGGACGGCCAGACCGGAATGAATCCGATGCAATGGAGCAAAGGAGTCGAATCCGTGACACTGGCGACCGCAACGGAGCGGTCCGGACATAACGGTCCACGCGGCGGACAGCCCGGCCGGGAACGCCGGGCCGGACGGGAACGGCGGACCGGACGTGACCGGGCCGCCTGGTTCCTGGTCCTGCCCGCCCTCATCCCGATCCTGGTCCTCAGCGTCGGACCGCTGCTCTACGGCATATCCCTGGCCTTCACCGACGCGCAGTCCGGCCGCACCCGGTCCACCCAGTGGATCGGCGGGCTCAACTTCCAGGACCTGCTGCACGACGCGCTCTTCTGGGACTCGTTCCGGATCGGCCTCCTGTGGGCGGTCGGTGTCACCGTCCCGCAGTTCGTGCTCGCCCTGGGCCTCGCCCTGCTGCTCAGCCAGAACCTGCGTATGCGCTGGCTGGCGCGAGCGCTGGCGATCATTCCGTGGGCGATGCCCGAAGTGGTCGTCGGCATCATGTGGCGGCTCGTCTACAACCCCGACGCGGGCATCCTCAACGAGACCATCCGCGATCTCGGGCTCGGCGACGGCCGGGACTGGCTGACCGGCCTTGCCACCGCGCTGCCCGCCGTCATCGTCGTCGGCGTCTGGGCCGGCATGCCGCAGACCACCGTCGCGCTGCTCGCCGGACTGCAGAACACCCCGCACGAACTCCACGAGGCGGCGGCCCTGGACGGCGCGGGGGCCTGGCGCCGCTTCCGTACGGTGACCTGGCCGGCCCTCAGGCCGGTCGCCCTCGCCATCACCGCGCTCAACTTTATCTGGAACTTCAACTCCTTCGCGCTGGTCTACGTCCTGACCAACGGCGGCCCCGGTGGCCGCACCCGGCTGCCGATGCTCTTCGCGTACGAAGAGGCGTTCCGGTACGGCCAGTTCGGCTACGCCGCCGCGATGGGCTGCGTGATGGTCGCGGTGATCTCCGTGATGCTCGCCTGCTATCTCGTCGGCCGTCTCAGGGGAGGCGAGGACACGTGAGCCTCCGTACCAGCAGATCCGCCCGCGCCGGGCAGTACGCCGCGCTGCTCTGCTACCTCGTCTTCCTGGCGTTCCCGTTCGCCTGGCTGATCTCCACGGCGTTCAAGCCCGCCCGCGAACTGGGTTCGCTGCACCCGACCTGGATTCCCGAGCATCCGACCCTGGACAACTTCCGGCAGGCGTTCGACGAACAGCCGCTGCTCCAGGCCGCGGGCAACTCCCTGGTCGCGGCCGTCTCCGCCGCTCTGATCGCGGTTGTGATCGCCACACCCATGGCTTATGTGATGGCCCGCCACCGCGGCAGGCTGTCGAACGCCGCCACCGGCTGGGTCGTGGTCAGCCAGGCGTTCCCCTTCGTCCTGGTGATCATCCCGCTCTTCCTGATCCTCAAGAACCTGCATCTGATCAACTCGTTGTGGGGGCTGGTCATGGTGTACGTCGTCTGGTCGCTGCCGTTCGCACTGTGGATGCTGGCGGGGTACGTGCGTGCCGTGCCGCCCGAACTGGAGGAGGCGGCCTCCGTCGACGGCGCGGGAAAGCTCCGGACCCTGGTCTCCGTGACCGCCCCGCTGCTCGCCCCGGGCATCGTCGCCACGGCGCTCTTCGCGTTCATCACCGCGTGGAACGAGTTCTTCTTCGCGCTCGTCCTGCTCAAGACACCGGAGAAGCAGACCCTGCCGGTCGTCCTCACCCACTTCCTCGGCGCGGAGGGCGTGGCCGACCTCGGGCCCCTCGCCGCCGCGGCCTTCCTCGCCACCCTCCCCTCCCTCGTCCTCTTCGCGGTCATCCAGAGGCGGATCACCGGCGGTATGACGGCCGGGGCGGTGAAGAGCTGATGCGCGCACTCACCCGTACCGCCGCCGTCGTGGCCACCGCGCTGACCCTGCTGCTCAGCGGCTGCTCCGGCGGCGGGGAGCGGCCGGACGGCACGATCAGGCTGAGCTTCCAGTCGCTGGCCTGGCAGAAGGAGTCCGTCGAGGCCAACAAGCAGCTGGTGAAGGAGTGGAACGCGGCCCACCCCGACATCCAGGTGGACTACGTCCAGGGCAGCTGGGACAACGTCCACGACCAGCTGCTCACCTCCTTCGAGGGCGGTGAGGCGCCGGACGTCATCCACGACGCCTCCGACGACCTCGCCGACTTCGCGTACGGCGGCTACCTCGCCGACCTGCGCACTCTCCTGCCGGACCGGCTCACCGCGGACATTCCGGAGCAGTCCTGGCGCACCACCACGTTCGACGGCGGGGTCTACGGCGTCCCGTTCCTCCAGGAACCCCGGGTCCTGATCGCCAACACCAAGATCCTCGCCTCCTCCGGGGTGCGCATCCCGACCCCGGAGAAGCCGTGGACCTGGCCGGAGTTCCGGCAGATCACCAAGGAACTGACGGGCAAGGGGCGGTACGGGATCGCCTGGCCGCTGAAGGAGCCGGTCTCCGTCACCCTCAACCTCGGCCTCTCCGCCGGAGGGCAGCTCTTCCACCGGGGCGCGGACGGCAAGGTGACCATCCGCTTCGACGAGGGTGACCAGGTGATCCCCGGAACCGTTCACGACCAGGTGACCACCGACCGCAGTGCCGCGCGGACGGCGCTGGGCATGGGCGGCTCCGACACCCTTCCCGGATTCTTCGGCGGCAGGTACGCCATGGTCCCGCTGGGCTTCGCCTACCGGCAGCAGATCGTCGAGCAGGCACCCGAGGGATTCGAGTGGACGGTCCTGCCCGCCCCGGCCGGCTCCGACGGGCTCGCCCAGGGGGTGAGCCCGCAGACCCTTTCCGTGGCCGAGGACAGCCCGTACAAGAAGGAGGCGATGCGGTTCGTCGACTTCCTGCTGCGGCCCCCGAACATGGTCCGGCTGGCCAAGGGCGACTGGATGCTCCCGACCGGCACCGAGGCCCTCGCCGACCCCGCACTGCACACCGCCGAGAACGGCTGGTCGACCGGTACCGCGCTGGCGAAGGCACTGCGCCCGGCGCCCGCCCAGTCCGTACGCGGCTACCCCGAATGGAAGGACAAGGTCGCGACCCCCGCCCTCCAGGAGTACTACAGCGGGGCGATCGGCACCGAGGAGCTGAGGAAACGCCTGGTCGAGGACGGCAACCGGGTCCTGGCCCGCTACCAGCGCTGAGCGGCCCGCGCCTATTGAGTGGACGAGACGTCTCGTCTTGCCTAGGGTGAGCGCATGACGGAATCCCCGCGTGCGCACATCGCCATGTTCTCCATCGCCGCCCACGGGCACGTGAACCCGAGCCTCGAAGTCATCAGGGAACTCGTCGCCCGCGGGCACCGCGTCAGTTACGCCATCCCCGCTTCGTTCGCCGAGAAGGTCGCGGCCACCGGAGCCGAGCCGGTGCTCTACACCTCGGTCCTGCCCGTCGACGACGACCCGGAGGCATGGGGCACCGAACTGATCGACAACATCGAACCGTTCCTCGAGGACGGCATCCAGGCGCTGCCCCAGCTCGTCGCCGCCTTCGAGGGGGACGAGCCGGACCTCGTCCTGCACGACATCACCTCCTACCCGGCCCGCGTC